>NZ_JBEPDH010000002.1:0-431230 GCF_040300245.1 Nocardioides sp. NPDC000445
CTCGCCGGCGCCTCCGGCACCAAGGGCACCCTCGACCTCGAGGTCGCCGACAAGCTCCTGGCCAAGATCGACGAGATCGCCGAGATCTTCTGGGCCACCAAGAAGGCCTGACTCACCCAAGAACCCACGCGAGGAAGCCAGGTTCCGGCGGCCAGCCGGGACCTGGCTTCTTCTCGGTTCACCACCTCAAGGGCATAGACGTATGACAAGTGCGTCACTAGTGTGACAAGTGTCACCGTCCCCCTCGCGGCGGCCCCGCACTCTCGGAAGGAACAGCATGAACACAGTCCGACAGGTCAGCGCCTTCGTGGGGCGTTGGTTCGCCCTGATCGTCCTGGTCGCCGGCGCCATCGCACTGGCCACCCCCAGCACCTTCGACGGGTGGGCGGCCCAGGTGCCGCTGCTGCTCCAGATCATCATGCTCGGGATGGGGATGACGCTGCGGCCCGCCGACTTCGCGATCATCGGTCGGCGGCCGTGGGCGCTGCTGCTGGGCGTCGCCACCCAGTTCACCGTGATGCCGTTGCTCGGCTGGGGCATCGCGAACGCGCTCAGCCTCTCCGCCGTGCTCACCGCGGGCATGATCCTGGTCGGCTGCGCACCCGGCGGCACCGCCTCCAACGTCATGGTGTTCCTGGCCCGTGGCGACACCGCGCTGTCGGTGGCGATGACCTCCGTGTCGACCCTGCTCGCGCCCGTACTGACGCCCCTGCTGGTCCTCTTCCTGATCGGGGAGGACCTGCCCGTCTCCGCGGGCGACCTGTTCGTCTCGATCGTGGAGATCGTGCTCGTCCCGGTCCTGCTCGGCCTGGTGCTCCGGCTGCTGCTGCCGCGTCTCATCGAGAAGGTCATCGATGTGCTTCCGCTGATCTCGGTCGCCGGCATCACCGGAGTCGTGCTCGCCGTCGTCGCCGGAAGTGCCGACACGCTGCTCTCGGTGGGCCTCCTGGTCGTGCTCGCCGTCGTCCTGCACAACGTCGCCGGCCTGGCCCTCGGGTACGCGGTCGGGCGAGTCTGCGGCATGCCGATCTCGAGCCGGCGCGCCATCAGCATCGAGGTGGGCATGCAGAACTCGGGGCTGGCCGCCGCGCTCGCCACCGTCCACTTCTCACCGGCCGCAGCGCTGCCTGCCGCGATCTTCTCGGTGTGGCACAACGTCTCCGGCTCGATCCTGGCGAGCTACTGGTCCCGGCGCCCCATCGAGGCCGCAGATGCCACCGGCGACGGCGTCGTGGATCTCCCCGACGAGCACTTCGATGGCACGCGCCCAAAGTGATTCTGAAGACGTACGCATAGAGGTTATCCACGTCCACCTTTGCGAGGGCGTCAGACGCTCCTCCACGTTCCAAGGCGCATGGGTAAGAATTGCTCCCTGAATCAATTGATCCCCCAACCCGTATGGGTATTCTCAGTTCACAACGCGCTCACATGAACGCCTGAAAAGGCTGATCGACAGCCAGGCGTTACGGGGGTGTTGCTGCCACCCCGATTCCCTGAACGCCAGCGTTAAGGCCATTTCACTCAGCGCTTTTATTTGTTACTAGCGCTATGCGCGATACGTAACTGCGGCGCAACCCGTCTGAGTTCAACTTTAGGTGCCGACTTTCGAGGCTGGCCCCGCGCACATCGTGGTGCGCGTTCGCGAACACAGAATGGGTATTCGCCATGAAGAAGGAAACTTCTTGCAGCACCACCGACATCCCCGTTCCGTCCGTCGTCACCGCCCGAACCACGGCGATCACAGCCACTCCCGCGTCGGCACCGACACGGACGGCGAGAAGAACCCCGAGCCGACTCACGGGCACTGAGCCCAAAGAAGGCACGCGACACGTGGTCCTGCGCTCTCCTGCGCAGGGCCCGGTGTCGGCTGAGCCATGGACCACCCCTCGTTCGATGACTCTCGAAACTCACTAGGTGGAAGCAATGTCGAATGCTTCAACACGCGGATCGCAGCGCCTCGCCACGGCGTTCGCAGCAACGATCTTCGCGCTTTCGTTCTTAACCCCCACACTATTCACAGCAGCGCCGGCGTCCGCGCACGCCCACTTGGTCACGAGCTTTCCACATGCCGGCGCCGTGCTCGCCGCCAGCCCGTCGGAGGTGGTGCTCACGTTCGACCAGCCGATCCAAGCCTTTCCCGGCGCAAACGGCATAGTGGTGACCGGGCCACAGAGCAGCCACTGGGCGTGTGGTCGTGCTCGCATCGACGGGAACACCTTGACCGCCTCGATGAGTGAGCTGGGGGCTCCTGGCCGCTACCGGATCGACTACCGGGTGCTCGGAGCGGACGGCCACCCGATCATCGGGTCAGTGCCGATCAACATCCGGCAGTCGGCGTCGACCGCATCCACCGCGTCCGCCACCTCCGCCACGTCCATTGCTTCCACCGCGTCCGCTGCCACCGCGATGACGGCGTTCGACGTGGATCGGCCGCGGGGCCTGGCAGCGCTGCCCACGTGGCTGTGGATCGCGCTGCTGGCCGCGATCGCGGCGTGCGTCGGGGCCATCGGTCGCCAGACCGTACGCCGAACGGATGCGACATGAACGACCGTGCCCGGCTCCTGCAGGTCTCGGCGCTTGTCGGCGTGAGCCTCATCGCGCTTGCCTTCGGGATCCTGGCCACGCTGCCCAAGCCGGTCGTCGGCATTCCCGAGCCGTCGGTGGTGGTGCGCACCGGGATCCCGCTGCTCCGCTGGATCGCGAACGTGTGCGCGATCGGTGCCGTGGGCTCCGTGCTGGTGCTGGTGCTTCTGGGTGAGGCCGGCCGCGACCGTGCTCCCGCCCTGGCCCGACGTACGTCAACGGCGGCGGTGTGGGCCGCAGCGGTCTGGGCGGTCGCGGCGCTGCTGGGTCTCTGGTTCAACGCGGCGGAGATCTCTCTCCGCCAGCTACGGGTGCCGGTCGGCGGTGTGCTCGGCTACGGCGGAAGCGTCAGCCTGGGTCTCGCACTGCTGATCAGCGCCGGGTCGGCGGGAGCGTTGACCGCCTATTCGGTTGCCCGCTTGCGGCGGCCGTCATTGCCGCCGGACGTGGGCTTTCTGATCGCGCTGTCGGGCCTGACGGCCGTGTCGATGAGCGGGCACGCTTCGCAGAGCGAGCCGCCGTTGCTGCTGATGATGGCCAGCGCCCTCCACGTGACCGGAGCGGCACTCTGGGTGGGTGGACTGGCCATCACCTTTCTGATCGTCAGCGCCGACCGGCAGACGTTGTCCGTCGTTCTTCCCCGGTTCTCGCGGGTCGCCGAGGCGAGCTTCGCGCTGGTGGCGGTCAGCGGCCTGTTGTTGGCCGCGACCCGGCTGACCGGCGACGTGACGCCGCCCTTGGGAGACGTGGTCGACGCACTGACACAGACCGGTGCCGGCTGGCTGGTCATGGGCAAGCTCGCCTGCATGGTCCTGCTGGGCTGCTCGGGGGCGTACATCCGTACTGCCGTCGTCGATCGGGTGGCGCGCCAGCAGCCCACGCCACTCAGCGCGTGGGCCGGGCTCGAGCTCGTCGTGATGGCGATCGCGGTCTCGCTGGCCACGGCGCTCGGGCGTCCGCTCTAGCTCGCTGGTCCCGCCACGACCAACCAGATCCCGCCGGCCGGTCGTGGCGGGACGCCTCAGACGGCGCTCACGCGTGCGCGACGCCGCCTCAGTGCGTTCACGGTGCCGTCGAGGAGGACGAATGCGACGAGGGTGACGCCGAAGACCGGCATCGCCCAGCCCAGTGCGCCCGCCGCGAGAAGCACCACCACCAGCATCGGCACCGACAGGTTGCGCCACACCGGTGGCGGGGAGGAACGCCCGGACCGAGCGGGCCGGCGCTGCCACCACATCCGATACCCCAGCCCCAGGAGCACGAGCGATCCCAGGGCCAGCAGTGCCAGCAGGAGCTGGTTGGCCAGACCGAACAGGGTGCCGCTGTGGGCATCGACACCGATGCTGGTGAGCTTGGCCATCAGGGGGTAGTCCTCCCAGCCCTGGCGGGCAGTGACCTGCTCGGTGTAGGGATCGATGGCGACGGCGGTCTTGCGGATCGGCAGCCCTTCGGACGACTCCTCGACGATGAACGGCTCCTTGGCGGCGTGCGGCGGCGCGAGAGTGAGTTCACCCTGCAGGCCTTCCGACCTGGCCACCTCGACAGCACGGTCGAAACCGATCGGCTCAGCACTGCCCACTGCCGCGACCTCCGACGGGGAAAGCGACGGAGTCTTGCCGTTCACGGCAGTGATCGCGGCGTCGACGCGGCCACCGGCATACGTCGACCACGTCAGGCCGGTGATGCTGATGCCGAGTAGCCCGACCGCCAGCCAGAGACCCAGCACCCCGTGCCAGGACCGGTTGCGTGCACGTCCCTTCGCGGTGAAGGACGGAACCAGCACGGCCCGCAGGGACCGGCCACGGGCCCGCTTGCTGAGCCACAGCACCAGGCCTCCGAGCACGATGAAGGGCAGCCAGCTGGCAACGAACTCGGAATAGATCCGACCGAGGTCGCCCAGGTGCAGGTTGCCGTGGAGCTCGCGCAGCCACACCTGCGCGGGTGGCCGGTCGGCCACCGTGACCAGCTCACCAGTCACGCCGCCGGTATACGGATCGACGTACACGGTCAGCGACTCCGAGGAGAAGTGGCTCCCGGTCTGGTGCAGGCCGTCAATACCCATGAGCACCACACGGGTGGTTCGGTCCGGGTCCTCCGCGGGAATGACCGAGGTGACGTGTGCGTCGGGATGGACGGCGAGTGCGGCCGCGACCTGCTCCGAGAGCGGTCGCGGGTCCCCTGTCTGCGCCTCGACGTGCAGTTCGTCGCCGTACAGCACATCGTTGATCTGGGGAGTGAAGGCATAGGCCAGGCCGGTCAACGCCAGCACCGCGAGGAACGGTGCGACCAGAAGGCCGGCCATGAAGTGCACGCGCCGAGCGAGCAACCACAACTCGGCGCTGGATCGCCTTCGATCGGCCGTACCGGCACCAGCCCGGGGCCGGGAGGGGTCAGCGGGGATCGTGGTCATGCCAGCTCCATCGCTTCGACGGCCCTGCTCACGTCGATATCGGCAAGCAGCTGGACC
Source organism: Nocardioides sp. NPDC000445 (assembly GCF_040300245.1). Taxonomy (NCBI): domain Bacteria; kingdom Bacillati; phylum Actinomycetota; class Actinomycetes; order Propionibacteriales; family Nocardioidaceae; genus Nocardioides; species Nocardioides sp. NPDC000445. The sequence continues at coordinate 5,051 of NZ_JBEPDH010000002.1, forward strand.
GTCCTTCCGGAGCCGGCCTGGTGAACGCAGGTGAAATTGGGCATGGTTCTCCTTCTTTACTCTTCCCCTCCTTATATCCAGTTACCTTGGATGTTTCAGAGGCATGTTGTGGATGTTTCAGGGGTTCCCAGATAGACAATCCGGGGTCAGATAGCCAGTAGGCCGATCAGCCATGACCGACTCGTCGCCGCGACGTAACGCGCCAGTAAAAAGCGCAACGTGCCTCGAATTGCGTCCTCGGCTGCAGCGATTTCATAAACGCCCGGGGGTATTTAAACTCCGAGGGGTATTTAAGCTCCCGGGGGTATATGCTGAGCGCAAAACTCGACGCCAGCCGTCGAATCTCCTCCCCGAAATGAATGCCTCGTGAGGCCGTGAGGTCCCATTAACGATGAGATTTCACCCAGGGTTGAGGGCTCTTAATGAGGGCAGTATTGAGTGATCACCACTCCTCGGGATTCCCCGAATTTTCACCTTGGAGATCGAATCAAATGCGCTAGAAAAGAGAGGCATTCTTCATGTCTGTATCAGCTCCCCAAGGCTTCTTGGGGCCCAGGAATCGACGACGACGACTCGGCGCGGTGGCCGTGGCGGCGGCCTCGGCGATCACGGCGGCGAGTCTGACCACCATGCCGGCGGTAGGCCAGCAGCCGGTCGGGGTGGGCCCGCTCCCCATCACCTTCGACCTGACCGACGAGAACGGAGGATGGTTCGACTCCGGCCTCAACCTCTTCGGCAGCAAGTCCCTCGCGGTAGGCGTGCTCCCCCGGGTCGCCGTACCTGCTGGCGGCGTGCCCTCTGTCGGCGGCCCGCTGCTGCCGGCGGACGGGTCGTTGGTCGAGAACATCATCGGCGGGCTCGGCACCCCCGGCGGCGCGAGCGCAACCGACCCGCTCGCCCTCGACTCGACCCTGGCCACCGTGCAGGGCATCGCGAAGTCCTCGCCGGAGGCGGCTGACAAGGCCGCCGAGGCCGAGGATCTGATCGGCGAGCTCGAGGCGACTGTCGCCGACATGCCGGCGGGCGAGCCGGTCGACCTGACCTCGCTGCCGGTCGGCGTGGACCTGGCGGGTGTCCTGGAGTCCCTCCAGGAGTTCGCGGTCGAGGGGCCCCCTGTCACCGTCACGTTCAACGTGGACCCGGCCAAGTCGCAGGGAATCCGCAACCCGATCGGGCTGATCGCTCCCGAGGGGGCGGACGAGTTCCCGTACATGGATTCCAAGGGCGCCTTCTTCGGCGAGAAGACGATCCAGCTCACCGAGCCGGGGCTGTACGCCTTCACCGACTCGGTCGCGCCGTACATGCTCGGCGCGGTCGTGGTCGACGACCCGCTCACGTTGGGTCTCGACTTCGGCGAGAAGCTGGTGGTCAACGGGAAGCCCGAGGCCGTCCCGTCGAACGCCGACATCATCCAGCGGCTGGTGAACGCCTTCTTCACCATCACCAACCCGAACAACTGGCAGCAGTTCAGCGACTCCAAGGAGGTGTCCTGGAACCCGGTCCAGCCGCCCGCCCCGATCCTGCAGTACGACGCAGACGGCAAGCCCGTGCTGATCCCGAACCTGGACGCGTACTACGACCAGAAGTTCGAGTACCCGAGGAAGCTGCCGGCGCTGAAGAAGCCGACCACCCCGGGCGTGGGTGAGGTCTGGATGGCCACCCAGATGGAGGACTTCGCAGGGAAGAAGAAGCACGGCTCCATCACGAAGATCAACGCCGAGGACTGGACGATCGATCGGAAGATCGCAGCCCCCGAGATCAACATGAACAACGTGCACAACATGTGGTCGGACAAGGACTACAAGTACGTGTACGGGAACGAGTGGTTCGACAACGAGACCGACGTGTTCGACCGGGAGACCGGCAAGTTCGTACGGAGCCTCGAGGTCGGGCCCAACCCGGCGCACGTGATGACCCGTCCGGGCAACGACAACCTCACGATCGGCATCAACGCCGGGACGGACATCGTCGAGGCGGCACCGGGCGCCACGAAGATCGTCAAGCGCATCCACGCCGACCCGGACAGCGGCATGACCCCGCACCCGCACGCGCACTGGACCAGCCATGACGGCAAGACGGTCGTCGCGCCGAACACGATGACCGAGGAGGCCGTCATCGCCGACATGGACACGGGGAAGGTCAGGCACGAGCCCGTCGGGGCGTTCCCGATCGCCACGTCGATGACGCCGGACTCGAAGAAGGCGTACCTGTCCAACTTCCTGGGCATGAGCGTCTCGTGCGTGTCGCTGAAGGAGGACGCGTGTGCGACCCCCGACGGCGGTGTGGCCAAGAACTCCACGATCGACCTGTGGCAGAACTACGACTCGCAGACCGGTCCTGAGAAGGGCAAGTCGTGGGGCGGACTGACCATCCAGCTCCCGGTGAGCCCGGACGGCAAGGCGCTGCTGGCGGTCAACACCCTGTCCCAGACGGTCAACGTGATCGACCCGGACACACACAAGTTGATCAAGGATCTGCCGTGCAACGCCGGTTGCCACGGCGCCAACTTCGGCGCCAAGGAGGGTGGCGGCTACTACGCCTACGTCTCCAACAAGTTCTCCAACGCCATGCAGGTCATCGACGTCGACCCGAACAACGATGGCGACATCTCGGATGCCGCAATCGCCGGCCAGCTGACGCTGGGGCCGACGGCGGACACCAAGATGGACGACGAGCTCGTCGCCCACCCGGGTGTAGGTGGACAGGGCGTCCTGGCCCTCCCGCTGGTCTACAACGGCTGGTCGCAGGAGATCCCGGCGGCCTGGCGAAAGGGTCTGACCTGCGAGCAGATCAACCCGATCGACGAGTCGGCCTGCTGATCAGCATCAGCATCTGACACCACCGACGGTCCGGGGCTGGGCTGCGCTGCACAGCCCCGGACCGTCTCTGCCAGACCCGAAATTTCCCACGAGTTCCCGATCACGCAGGAGGCCGGCCGATGACGGCGCAGGATATTCGCCCACGGGCTGTGACAAGCCCACCCCGCCCCAGGATCCGTCGGCGCGTGATCGGGCTGGTCGTGTTGGTCGCGGCCTGCTGGGGAGTGTTGCTCACGGTGCTGCCGTCGACATCCGGTGACCCTGTGCTGGTCTCCGTGAGCCCTCAGGACGGCGAGACGGTCAGGTCCCCCGACGAGGTCCGGATCACGTTCGACCGGCCTGTACCCGCGGAGCTCACGACGATCCAGATGACTGATCCCGCGGGCGAACGCATCGTGTCGACCCGGCCGTACAACCCGCCGGGGGCCGACGACGCGATTGCCGTGCCCATGCCGGAAGCCCGCTACGAGGGGATCTACACCGTCGTCTGGTCGGTGCCGTCCAGCACCCTCGAGCCGATGATCGGGTCGTCGACCTTCTCGGTGTACTCCGCGCAGAGGTTCACCGCGGTCCCCGGCCTCGTCGTCGACCGCGACCCGGTCGTCGTCGCGGTGTACACGGTGGCGGAAACCCTCGCGACGGCCGCCCTGGTGCTCGGCGTCGGGACCGTGTTCGTGCTCGGAGTCGCCTGGCCCGAGGGCACCCGCCGTCCAGGGTCGCGCCGTCTGCTCAAGTGCACCTGGGCGACCATGGTGCTGGCGACGCTCGTGTCCCTGCTCTCGTTCGGCGGTTACGCCGCCCGGACCTCGCTCGGCGACGCGTTCGACCCGGCGCTCCTCGCCGGGACGGTCGAGTCGGACATCGGGGCGGCGCTCATGGCCAGACTGCTCATCATGCTGCCGCTCACACTCGGTTTCTGGCAGCTCCTGCGGAGCGCGCCCGCCCGGACTTCGGTCGAGCGCTGGATGACAGCGGTGACGGTGCTCGGTGCCGCCTCGGCATTGGCAGCGACCTGGATCTTCGCCCGCCCGCACGCACCGGCGGGACCGGGGCCGCTCAGCGTGGCCGCGAGCATCGCGCTCCTACTGGCGGCTGCTGTCGCCGTCGGCGCCGCGGTGATGCGGTGGACGGTCCTACGTCGAGCCGGTGGACAGGCGGCGCCCGCCGCGCGGCTGCTTGCCCGGATCATGGTGGAGGGCGGTGCGGTCGTGCTGCTCGCGGCGACCACGACCGGCGGCTGGCAGCTGGCGGCGTACGGCGTGCTGGCGGTGGTGATCGTCGGCACGGGGGTGGCACTCCTGCTCCAGGAGCGGCGCCGCAGATCCCACCCCGAGCAGAGCGACGACCGGCGGGACAAGCCCGCTCGCCGCCGGCTGCGGGAGGTGGCCGCGGTCTCAGCCTCGGCCATCGTCGTGGCGCTCGCAGCGCTACCCGGTTCGGACCTCCTCGGTTAGGGCTTGAGGGATACCCATGCCTACGTACCGCCGCCTTCTCTGGCGATTCAGCGCCACCATCGGTGTGACCTTGACGCTCGTCCTCGCGCCCGCCGCGTGCGGAAACGACGACGAAGACACTGTCCCATCGGCCGAGCCGGCCGCGCCGTCCTCCGTGATCCCCTCGGCTGCCACGACCGAGTCACCCGATCTCGGTCCGCTTCTCACGGTCACGATCGACGGAGAGGAGGTCTCGCCCAATGCGGAGGAGATCGAGCTCAGCACCGGCGAGAAGCTCGCCGTGGAGATCGACTCCGACCGGGCCGGCGAGCTGCACGTCCACTCCACTCCGGAGCAGTCCATCGAGTACGCCGAGGGGACCACGAACAGCGAGATCGTGGTGAGCACTCCTGGCACCGTCGAGGTCGAGGACCACGACACCGGCGCCGTCGTCGCCCTCATCGAGGTGCGCTGACTTGTTCGCCCTGATGCTGCCCATGCATGGCTTGGGCGGGGGCGCCGACCTGCCCATCCCTGCCCCTGTCGCGATCGCGGGCGGCACGGCCGCCCTCGTGCTGTCATTCGTCGTTCTGCTCCTGGCGTGGCGTACGCCTCGGTTCGCGACGACCGGCGGCGAACGAGCTGTCCACGCGGGTCTCGCAGCATTCCTGGACGGTCGCGGCTGGACCATGAGCGTCCGCGTACTCGGGATGACGTTCTTCTGCTTCATGCTCTGGCCCGCGCTGTTCGGGCCGGACCTGCTGAGCAACCCCACCTTCGGCGTGGTCTACGTCTGGCTCTGGGTCGGCATCGTCCCGGCTTCGCTGCTGCTCGGCCGCTTCTACCGTGCTGTCAGCCCGGCCCGCACCTTCCACGTGATCCTCGCGAAGGTCGCGGGGCGACCACCCGAGGAAGGCATCCGCCGATATCCGGCTCGCCTGGGGTACTGGCCCGCAGCAATCGGTCTGTTCGCCTTCGTCTGGCTCGAGCTCGTCTCACCCCAGGCGACCTACCTCGGCTCGGTTCGCGCGTGGTTCGCGTGCTACCTGGCAGCGATGTTGCTCGGCGGCGCGATCTTCGGTGAACGATGGCTCGAGCGGGCCGACCCGTTCGAGGTCTACTCCACCCTTCTGGCCCACCTCTCACCGTGGGCCCGAAACGAGGAAGGCGACCTCGTCTGGATCAGTCCATTGCGCCACCTTGCCCGTGTGCCGGGCGAAGCAGGACTGGTGGCCACGGTCGCGGTCCTCCTCGGAAGCACCGCGTACGACAGCTGGCGCGAGAGCGCGACCTGGATCCGGTTCGTCCAGTCCAGCGGCGTCGATTCGATCGTGTTGGGAACGGCCGGGCTCCTGACGACGGTCACCGTGGTCGGAGTCGTCTTCGTGGCGGCGTCGATGGCGACGAGGGCCGATGAGAGCGTCGATCGCCGGCAGATCCCGCGTCGCCTCGCTCACTCCATCGTCCCGATCGTCGTCGGCTACATGGTGGCCCACTACCTGAACTTCTTCGTACAGGTCGGCTCACAGACTCTGATCCAGATCAGCGACCCCGGCGGCACCGGGGCGAATCTGTTCGGGACCCGGGACTGGGAGGTCAACTACTGGTTCTCCGAGCATGCCACCTTCCTGGCCACGACCAAGGTGGTCGCCATCGTGACCGGGCACGTCCTGGGAGTCATCGCAGCGCACGACCGTGCCCTGGAGATCCTCCCGCGGCGTCACCAGGTCGCCGGTCAGCTGCCGCTGCTCATCGCGATGGTGCTCTACACATACATGGGCCTCTATCTGCTGTTCGGTGCCTGACCCGGCAGACGACAAATCGAGGCTTGACCCCCTTTCCGGGCGACACCGTTCATACGCGACCTCCCGGCCGCACCAGCCGCTCGTCGGGGATGACGGCGACGCCGAGGATCTCGATCATCGCCTCCGGCTGCCACAGCGCAGTGGTCCCGATCCCGGCCATGGCCGGGTAGACCGGTCCGGCCAGCTCGCGCCAGACGGCGCCGATCTCCTTGCCGTGCGCCTGGTAGTCGGGGATGTCGGTCAGGTAGATCGTGATCGACACCAGATCCTCGGCGATGCCGCCCGCCTCCCGCAGCGTCGTCAGTACGTTGCCGAACGCCTGCCGGAACTGCTCGACGATGCCTCCGGGGACGATCTGCATGTGCTCGTCCAGCGCGGTCTGGCCGCCGAGATGGAGCGTGTTGCCACTGAGCGTGCCGTGCGAGTAGCCGCGCGGCGCCGGCAACGCCGCGGGATTCACCGGTACGGGCGTCAGGTCCGTGTTCATGATTCGACCGTAGGGCATCTATTGACATGCCTACAACGTTCGTGCAGAAAATGAAACATATCCTGAATCGAACGGACAGGACCCCACATGGACCCCATCTCCGACACCTCCGGTCTCGTCGTCCCGGTCGTAACCCGCGCCGGCTTCGAGCCCGATCTGACCGGGCAGAGCGAAGGCGCCACCCGGATCAGCGGCGTGAGCATCCAGCACACGCCCGCGACCAGGCTCTGGTTCGGCAAGGTGCACAACCTCGCCGGCTTCCGATCCGTCCCCCATCATCACGGCGAGGCCGAGACCGGCGGCTACGTGCTGTCGGGCCGGGCCCGGATCTACTTCGGCGAGAGGTTCGAGGACTACCTCGACATGTCCGAAGGCGACTGGGTGTTCGTGCCGCCGTTCATGCCGCACGTCGAGTGCAACCTCGACCGCAACCACCCGCTGACCTGGATGACCACCCGCACGCCGGACAACATCGTGGTCAACCTTCCACAGGTCGACGACGCCGACCTCCGCGACTGGGTGGACCGGCCATGACCTCGAGCCCGGAGACGAGCACGGTGTTCACGGACGCCGTCACCCTCAAGGAGTGCGAGGCGGAGGTCTTCGACATCGCCTTCACCGCCACCACCCAGCCGTGCCCGTGGCCGAAGGCGTACGGCGGCGACATGGTGGCCCAGGCGCTCGTCGCCGCGTCCCGGACCGTTCCTTCATCCGGCCCGGGCGGCAAGGCGATGCACTCGATGCACTCCTACTTCATGCGCCCCGTCGACATCGGCGCCGAGGTCCGCTACGAGGTCGAGGTGCTGCGCGACGGCCGCGGCTACAGCACCCGCCAGGTCCGCGGTTTCCAGAACGGGAAGCCGGTCTACGTGTGCATGGCGAGCTTCGCCGCCGGCGAGCCGAGCGGCAGCTTCCAGACCACGATGCCGGCCGGCATCCCCGCGCCCGAGACGTTGCCGACGTCCGCGGCCTACCTCGCCGACCGCACCGGCGGCACGATGACCGAGGCCTCCAAGGCGTACTGGTCCGGCGGGCGCGGCTTCGACATGCGACACGTGCCGGGGCCGGTCTACCTGACCGTCGAGGGCGAGCGGTCGCCGCACCAGGCCATCTGGGTCAAGCCGTACGACACCCTCCGCCCGGTCGAGGGGCTGACCGACGAGCAGCGCGACAGCGCGGCCCTCGCCTACGTCTGCGACTACACGATCCTCGAGCCGGCCCTGCGGGTACTCGGGCTGGCGTGGGCCGACGACGGGCTCGTGACCGCCAGCCTCGATCATGCGATGTGGTTCCACCGACCCGTCGAGATGGACGACTGGCTGCTCTACGCCCAGGAGGCCGTGTCCGTCGAGGACGGCCGCGGCACCGGCCTCGGCCGCTTCTTCACCACCGACGGTGTGCTGGTCGCCACCGTCGTCCAAGAGGGCATGATCCGCGCCGCGGGGGTCTCGTCATGAGCACCTTGGGTGCGTCCGGCTACGCCGACACGTTCGCCCGCGACCATCTGCCGCCGGCCGACCTGTGGCCGACGCTGGAGTTCACCACGCCGCTCCTGGACTATCCCGAGCGCCTCAACGCAGCGACGGAGCTGATCGACGCGACCGTCGCGGCGCACGGCCCGGACCGTCCCGCCCTCCGCACCCCCGACGGCACGGTGTGGACGTACGGAGAGCTGCTCACCCGTGCGAACCAGATCGCTCACGTCCTGGTCGACGACCTGGGTCTCGTCAGCGGCAACCGGGTGCTGCTGCGCTCCCCGAACAACCCGTGGACGGTTGCGGTCTGGCTCGGCGTGCTCAAGGCCGGCGGCATCGTCGTGACGACCATGGCCGCGCTCCGGGCGACCGAGCTCGGGCCGATCGTGGAGAAGACCCGACCCGCGGTCGCCCTCGTCGATCACCGATTCGTCGAGGATGTCCACGCCGTCCGAGAAGCCGTCGCGCCCGACCTCACCGTGGTCGCCTACGGCGGCGAGGCCGAGGACGACCTGACCCACCGGATCCTGGCCAAGCCCAGCGACTTCGCAGCGGTCGACACCGCCGCCGACGACGTCGCCCTGTTCGGGCCGACCTCGGGCACGACCGGCGTACCGAAGATCACCACGCACTTCCACCGCGACATCATGTCGATCGACAACACCTTCGGCCGGCAGACCCTGCAGCTGCAGCCGACCGACATCGTGGCGTGCACGGCACCGTTCGCGTTCACCTTCGGACTGGGCATGCTGGTCGTCTTCACCCTGCGAGCCGGGGCCTGTGCCCTGCTCACCGAGGCCGCCTCGCCGGTCCAGCTCGCCGACCTGATCGCGGAGCACGGCGTCTCCGCTCTCGCGACCGCACCGACGGCGTACAAGCAGATCCTCAAGTCCGGCGCGATCGACCAGCTCAAGGGGCTGCGTGTCGCCGTCACCGCCGGCGAGCACATGCCGCAGGCGACCTGGGAGGAGCTCGAGCGCGAGCTGGAGCTGCGGGTCATCGACGGCATCGGCGCGACCGAGATGCTGCACATCTTCATCTCCGCGGCCGGCGACGAGATCCGGCCCGGGGCGACCGGCAAGCCGGTGCCGGGCTACCGCGCCGCCATCCTGGACGCCGAGGGCAACGAGGTCGGCGCGGGCGTCGAGGGGCGGCTCGCCGTGATCGGCCCGGTCGGCTGCCGCTACCTCGATGACGCGCGCCAGCGCGGGTACGTCGTGAACGGCTGGAACGTCACCGGCGACACCTTCGTCCGGGACGACGACGGCTACTACTGGTACCGCTCGCGGACCGACAACATGATCGTCTCCTCGGGCTACAACATCGCCGGACCCGAGGTGGAGGAGGCGTTGGGCACCCACCCGGACGTGGTCGAGGCGGGTGTCGTCGGCGGGCCCGACGACGACCGCGGTGCCATCGTCTGCGCGTTCGTGGTGCTCCGCGAGGGCGTCGACGGCGACGCTGCGAAGGCCGAGGAGATCCAGCAGTACGTCAAGGGCCGGCTGGCTCCGTACAAGTACCCGCGCGACGTCCGCTTCGTCGCATCCCTGCCGCGCAACACCAGCGGCAAGCTGCAGCACTTCAAGCTGCGCCAGATGATCGCGGCGGAGGGCGGGACATGAAGATCGCGGTCGTCGGGGGCGGACCCGGCGGGCTCTACTTCGCCACGTTGATGAAGACCCTCGACCGGAGCCACGAGATCACGGTCTGGGAGCGCAACGCCCCCGACGACACGTTCGGCTTCGGCGTCGTCTTCTCCGACGAGACCCTCGGCAGCATCGAGGGTGCCGACCAGATCGTGCACGACCGGATGGAGGAGCTGTTCGCCCGCTGGACCGACATCGACGTCGCGATGACCGACAGGGACGGCCGGAGCCACGCGTTCACCGTCGGCGGGCAGGGCTTCGCCGCGATGTCGCGCAAGGACCTGCTGCAGATCCTGCAGGAACGCGTCGCCGAGCTGGGCGTGACCGTCCACTTCCGGACCGCGGCTCCCGACCCGGACGAGCTGCGGGCGACGTACGACCTGGTGCTGGCCGCGGACGGGGTCAACTCGTCCGTTCGGACCAAGTACGCCGACCGGTTCGGGCCGAGCCTGGACCGGCGGCGGAACAAGTACATCTGGTTCGGCACGGACCTGGTCTTCGAGGCGTTCCAGTTCTTCGTCAAGCAGACGGAGTGGGGCACGATGCAGATCCACGGCTACCCCTACTCCGACCGCGGCTCGACGTTCATCGTGGAGATGCACGAGGACGTGTGGCGCCGTGCCGGCCTGGACAGCACCGAGCACCAGGTGCTCGGACCTGGCGCCTCCGACGAGCACGCCGTCGACAGGGTCGCGGAGATCTTCAGGGACGAGCTCCGCGGCCACGCGATCCTGACCAACAACTCCAGGTGGATCAGCTTCCAGACCGTCCGCAACGAGCGCTGGTACGACGGCAACGTCGTGCTCCTCGGCGATGCCGCCCACACCGCTCACTTCTCGATCGGATCGGGCACCAAGCTGGCGATGGAGGACGCCCTCGCCCTGGCAGCCTGCCTCCACGAGCACCCTTCTCTGGAGGCGCTGGAGGCGTACCAGACCGAGCGGAAGCCGGTGGTGGAGTCGACCCAGCGGGCCGCCCAAGCGTCGCTGGAGTGGTTCGAGAACATCGAGATGTACGCCGACCAGGATCCCGCGCAGTTCGTCTTCAACCTGCTGACCCGCTCGCGCCGGATCACCTTCGAGAACCTCGAGGAGCGCGACGCCGACTTCGCGCGCCTGATGGAGACGGAGTTCGCCCGCCACCAAGGCGCCCAGGAGGTGGCGCCGGCGATGTTCCAGCCCATCCGGATCGGCGAGCTGGAGCTGAAGAACCGGGTCGTGCTCTCGCCGATGGACATGTACTCCGCGACCGACGGCGTCCCCGACGAGTTCCACCTGGTCCATCTCGGCTCCAAGGCACTCGGCGGCGCCGGCCTGGTCATGAGCGAGATGACCTGTGTCTCCCCCGAGGGCCGGATCACGCTCGGCTGTCCGGGCATCTGGACCGACGAGCAGCGCGACGCGTGGCGAGCCGTCACCGGATTCGTGCACCGCCACTCCACCGCCAAGATCGGCATGCAGCTCGGCCACTCGGGACGCAAGGGCTCGACGAAGCTGATGTGGGACGGCATGGACGAGCCGCTCGACGAGGGCAACTGGGAGGTCATCGGCCCGTCCCCGCTCCCCTACGGCGCGGGCTGCCACATCCCGCGCGAGGCCGGCCGCGCCGACCTGGACAAGGTGGTCGCGGACTTCGTCTCGGCGGCTCAGCGCGCCGTCGACGCCGGCTTCGACCTGGTCGAGATCCATGCCGCCCACGGCTATCTGCTCAGCTCGTTCCTGTCTCCGCTCGCCAACCATCGCGACGACGAGTACGGCGGGCCGCTGGCCAACCGGCTCCGGTTCCCGCTCGAGGTCTTCGACGCGGTCCGTGCCACGGTGCCGCCGCACATCCCGGTCACCGTGCGGATCTCGGCCACCGACTGGATGCCCGACGGCAACACCGACGAGGACGCGGTGGAGATCGCCCGCGCGTTCATCGAGCACGGCGCAGCCGCCATCGACGTCTCCTCGGGCCAGGTGAGCAAGGACGAGAAGCCCGCCTTCGGGCGCTCGTACCAGACCCCGTTCGCCGACAAGATCCGACACCTTGTCGCCGAGCCGGCCGGGGCCAAGGTGATCGCGGTCGGCGCCATCTCGTCGTACGACGACGTCAACTCGATCCTGCTCGCAGGCCGTGCCGACCTCTGTGCGCTCGGCCGCACCCATCTGTTCGATCCGAGCTGGACGCTGCACGCCGCTGCCGAGCAGGGCTACGACGGCGACGGTGCCGACTGGCCGGTCCCATGGGCGGCCGGGCGGCGCAAGCCGCCGACGTCGCGCAGCGACAAGATCCCCCCTCGGTTGCAGCTGCTGAGGGCCGGGACGAGCGACCCTGTCCACCTACGGTGGACGCCCGGGACACCGACGGAGAATCCGGCAGAATGCCGCAGGTGACGGGGGCTGCACCGACAACACAGGCGAACCGACGATCGCGCACCACGGTGGTGACCTACCTCGGCGCGGTCGTGCGACCGCTCGGTGACTGGATGCCGATCGCGGGCGCGATCGATCTGCTCGCCCAGGTCGGGCTCGACGCGCCGTCCGTACGCACCGCGGTCCACCGGCTCAAGCGCAACGGCTGGCTCGACTCGGAGACCCGTTCCGGCACCCGGGGATACGGGCTGACCCCGACCGCGCTCACCACGCTCGCCGCCGGCGACGAGGTGATCTGGCATGCGCGTAAGCCCGCCGACCTGGCCGATGGCTGGTGCATCGTGCACTTCGGCGTACCCGAGTCGATGCGCGCCAAGCGGCACCAGCTGCGCGCCCACCTCTCGCACCTGGGCTTCGGCAACGTCGGCACCGCGCTCTGGATCGCGCCCGCGCGGATGCGCGAAGCGGCCGAGCGAGCGGTCACGGAGCTCGGACTCGAGTCGTACGCCGCGATCTTCGTCGGCGGGTACCACGGCACCCAGGACCTCACCGAGCTGCTCTACAGCAGCTGGGACCTCGACGCGATCGACCAGAGCTACCGCGACTTCATCACCGCCCACAGCCCTCTCGCCGCCCGGCTGGAGGACGCCACCCCATCAGGTCAGGACGCCTTCGTGACCTATCTCGACATCGTCGGCCAGTGGCGCAAGCTGCCCTTCCGTGACCCGGGCCTGCCCCACGACGTGCTCGCCCCGGACTGGAGCGCGCCCGCCGCGGTCGCGCTGTTCGAGCGCTTGGTGGACGCCCTCGAGAAGCCCGCGCTCGCGCATGCGAGCGCTCATTGGCCAGGAACGACCTGACCGCGCGCCACGTCTGGACGCAGAGTGGTGCTCAGCGCGCGTCGCGCGCACCTTGGCGACGGGCACCCTGCGCACGAGAGGACGCGTCACGCTTGAGGCCTCCGGTCGTCCGCGTCTTGTCCCGCCGCTCGCTGGGCACAGGTGTGCCCCCGTCGTTCACGGGCGTGGCACGAGGTGGCGCTGCGCTGGTGGCGGCTCGCGCCGCGGCGATCCGTTCGGCCCGCAGCTCCTGCGACGCCTTCCTCGCCGCCGCACTGACCTGTCGACTGACCTGCGCCAACACGGACTCGAAGACCTCTGCCTTGGCCCTGGCACGCTGGTTCTGGTCGTAGGCCTTACCGCGTCCGCCGACGCTCTCCACCGCGGTGCTGGCACCGCGGCGGTAGACCTTCAGGTGCTTGCTGCGCTCGCGTCTCACCCGCTCATGCAGCTCGAGCAGCTGGTCCTCGTCGAGCTCGCGCAGGGCAGCAGGATCCGCCTCACGGACGAGAGCTGCTTCCTTCTCGGTCAGGGAATTCAGCAATGCCTTGTTCACAGGGCCCTCCGGTGTCTACACCGATGACTGCGCCGCCCCCGGTTGACGCACACGGCGCTAGCCCATGCTACGCCCGGTGCAGCGCCCGGTCTGGTGCTCAGAGGAGGCCGAGACCGGTGGCGTGGCGACGTACCGCCTCGCTGTCGGCGACGAGCACGAGCGGCACCTCGTCGCCCATGGAGCTCCACACGCGCTCGACACGGCCGTCGTGAGGATCGAGCCGCACCTCGCGGATGTAGACCGCGAGAATCCGCCCAGGATGGCGGCGGACGGCGTCGGCGTAGATCTCCGGATCGTGCTCACCGGAGTCACCCAGGAGGACGAACGGAAGGCTCGGGTGGAGCGCGAGGACCTCGTCGATGCGCCCGCTCTTCGGCTCCCGGCCGCCGGCGCTGCCGAGCAGATCGCGCAGCAGCAGCGGCCCGCGCGGGAAGTCGCGGTGGCGCACGAAGGCGTTCAGGAACGCATACAGGTTCCATGGGCTGGAGGAGATGTAGAACACCGGGTTCGCGTGGGCGGCGAGGTCGCGGTAGAGCTCGGGCGCGCCAGGGAACGGCGTACGCGTGAGCGCCGACCCGGTGAGGGTCTGACGCACCATCCGCCCGACGCGCTGCACCCCGGTCTCGAGGATCGTGTCGTCGATGTCGGAGATCACGCCGAACCGCGCCTCTCCGACGGGCACACGGACCTCCACCGTCGCCCGGTGGTCGCCGGCCAGACCGCGGTACTCGCCGGCCAGCTCGACCGCGCCGCGCGTCCACGGAGCCTCCAGCGTTTCCGGGTCGGGCCGCAGCCGTGCCACGAAGTAGCCCTCGTCATCGGTGACCGCCTCCACCACGGCATCACCCACGGTGACCAGCAGCGGCACACCCGGCAGCTCGTCGGTCACGAAGTGGCGGATCATGCGGCGTACGGCGGCTCTCGCACCCTCGCCCTCCACGGCCTCCGAGGGTGGTGGATCGTCGACGACCCGACCGCGAACGACGACCCCCTCGGCGCTCCCGTGCCCGCCATAGCACTCGATCCGGAAGTCCGCCGGCACCCGTGCTCCTGCCCGACGGAACCTCGCTGCATCCCACGCTCGCTCCAACCCGAGCATCCACTGACGTGCCGACATGGGCACAGCCTAGATTCCGCCTCGTCTGGACGCCCCGCGGAGTCCTGGAACCGTCGCTGACGAGGCCGGATTGTCCACCTGAACCGTTCGGGGGAATGCGGAGGGAATCTTCGCCGGAACGGCAGCCTAGACACAAAGGACCCCGCCTGACCTTCTGCTTTTCCGCAGGTCAAGTGGGGTCCTAATTGGTGGAGCTGAGGGGATTCGAACCCCTGGCCTTCTCATTGCACCGAGCCCATCTCATCGACGTCGACGGTTCGGCGCTTCTGGGTGCCCCTCGGGCTCATTCGGCCCCTGACCAGCGATGAAGTTCAGCATCGTCCAGTGTTTCACGCATCCATGTTAGCTTCCCCGACCCGTCTCGAAGCGTTTCGGTTGATCTGAAGTGTTGAGTTCTTGTTGGACTCACGGGCCGAGAACGGGCGCCGTCGCATCGATCAGCTCTCCGGCCAGAGCTGCGAACGCCGGCGCGATCGTCGGGTCGCCCTGGGCCAAGTGGCGGCAAGCTCTGCAAATCTGCTGGTCGACCGGGTCCTAGGTGTAGGTGGTGGTCGAGTCCAGCGTCACGGACGCGCTGTCGCGCGATGCGCTTGGAGGCGACATTTTCGACCTGGTGCCATTCGGGTCGTCGAATCACCATGTCCCCAATGACTATCACGTTCGGTAGTACGGCGATTGGCGCTCGATAAGAGCCCGCAGCCTTGGACCAGCAAACGGCTCGAAAGCCACCCATCTATCCGGATAACCAAGCAGGTTGTCAACAATTCTCGACAGAACAAGGTCATCAATAGAGTCTCGCGAAAGATTTAGTAGACACTCTATGAAACGACTTGATTCAGACAGCATCTTCTCAGAGGGATCGGATTCCCCAAACACCCGCGGAATAAATACCTGACTTACGAGCAGCCATTCATTTCCTGACTCGTCATACTCGATGTCCAGGTACTCGGCTTCGTCACGCCACTTCTTCTCTTTTGCGGCAACCTGTTCCGCTCCCCAAGGAAACGCACCCTCTAAGCATTTCTTCACGAGGAGATAATCACTCACAGCGCATCCGTTCCACGAGCGTACCTATAAGAATTCATCTTACCTCATCTAGGAGAGAGCGGAGAATCCATCTGCAACGCCACCCCACAGCCCCTCACAGTTTACCTCCAGCCATTGCATCTAATGGCATTGAAGAATGGGCCCTTGGGGAGCTTCACGCGACCGGCGGAGGCGACGAACAGATCCCAATCCTCTGAAAGAACCCTTCAATGCCCCAGAAGTCACCGCAGGCTCGACTCGCACGAGGACTCCCCGTCGCGATCTCGCCACTCAACATCGCTCCGTCGGCCATCATGAAGGCGTCGCCAACAACACCCAACGCGCCCATGATCTTAGGAAGTTTAGAAGCGCCACTCAGACGCGGCCCTTTGTAGGGAACATCAATGAAGGTATTTCCGGTGATCCCCTTAACCGCAGAACGCGCGGTGGCCTTCTTCATCGTCCCCTTGAGTGCAGCAATTCTTCCAGGGCTGTCCTTAATGTCCTTGATGGCAGCATTATCCGCTGAAGCCTCATGGTTCAACGCGTCCCAAATCTCAGTTGCCTCGGCGGTCGCGATCCTAACTTCAGCCTCAGTGAGGAGCGCATTGCCAGCCACCCTCGCCTTTCGATCGTCCTCCAAGATTTCCGAGTACCGGTTGAACAGTTCCGCCACATCAAGGATGTGATACTTACCCTTGGTCTTGTCCCCGGTGTCAAGTTCGTTAATCAACGCCTCACCCGCTTTACCGGTTCCAACGTAAGGCACAGACCCAGGCTTCGCGTACGTGTCGTTGATGATGTTTTGAAGGTCCCCGTTCGTGACCGTCGGTGGCTCCACCGCCACTGCACGAGGGCCTTCATCGGCATACATGTGGCCGTCCAGTTCAATACGCGAGATCGGGTTGCCCGCCGCGAACGCGTACCGACTTCCGGTGTATGGGTCGGACCCGAGCCCGAGGTCAGCGAGAGCGCCGTTGTACATGTCGCGAGTCGTGAAGGTGTTCAAACCCGGTGCGTAGTCACGGAATCCCATGTCATAGGTCGCCGACCCGGCGTCCCAGCGCTTCCCATTGAACCGGTAAGCGTTAAACGGGCTCTTCCCAGATGAGGGTGTAGGTCGGCCGGGCGCGTCGGTCCGCAGATGGACGTCGAGGTCTCCCGACGACGGAGGTTCCTACGCCATCCATCCGAAAGACCTCGACGTGACCGACGCTACCCCGCCGGCCGGCTTCGGCCGCCCTGACCTGACCGCCTTCGCGGCTCATCCCAATCGACCCTGATCGAGTCTGCTGACCCCCTCGACGAGGCCGCAGCGACATCACAGCCACCCAACCCCGACCGTCCGGGAAGCCGGGACACGTCACATGGCCTGTGCTGCGGGCGTGTCGAGTGGGTCGTCCAGGGGCGACGCAGGAGCGTCGACGCGACGTGCTGAGAGGTGGTTCCAGTCGAGCACTAGGACACCGGCTACAGGCATGGCGATAGGTCAGGAACGGCGTTGCTCCCTACGCAGGAGGGAGCGCAGAGTCTCGGCGTTCGCGTAGCCGACCCGTCGCGCGATCTCGGCGGAGGTAAGGTCCGTGGTTGCTGAGAGGTGCCGAGCTCGTTCGATGCGAAGCCGTTGGACGAAGCCGAGCGGAGTGAGGTTGAGCGCCGCACGGACTCGTCGTTCGAGGGTGCGCCGGCTGGTGCCGAGCAACTGCGCGACGAAGGCGACGTTGAACGGTTCGTCCATGCGGGCGCGCACGAAGCGTTCGAACTCGACGACGATCGGGTCCTCGTGCCGGAGATGTTCGTAGGCGACGAAGGCCGCCTGCGACGGACGCTCGTCGATGATGAGGAGCTTGGCGACATGTTGGGCCAGGTCGGGGCTGATCGATCGCACGAGTGAGAGCGCGAGGTCGATGTGGGCGAACGCGGCGCCGGCGGTGACGAGGTTCCCGTCGACCACGACCATGGTGTCGAGATCGAGGGCGACGGTCGGATAGCGCTTCAGGAACTCCGGCCCCAGGAACCAGCTGGTCGTCGCCCGCCGATGATGCATCCGTCCGGTCTCGGCGACAGCGAACACGCCGGTGCACGCCGCGGCAATCCGGGTGGTCGCGTCGTCGAGGCGCCCGAGCGAGGCGATGACCGAACGAGCATCTCGGCTCTGGAGGGCGTCGTTGGTAGCGGCGGCCGTGAGGGTTCCAAGCGCAGGGACGACGACCACGTCGAACTCTGCGGACTCCGACAGCGGGTGGTCCACCGACAGGGTCATCGATGCCGTCGTGGTCACTCTCCGTTTCGGTCCGAGGATGGCGAGTTCGATCGGGTCGATCCGCGGGTCGACATCGCCGCGGGCTCCGTCGGCCACCCGCACGATGTCGATGACCGACGCGACAGCCGAACCGAAGCAGCCGTCGATCGCGATCAGTCCGATACGCATGGCGCGAACAATAGCAATACTGCCGTATACGCCACTTCTCACGTGCCCTTGCTCGTCATACGCTGAACTCGATTCACCAAGAAACCTCGACACCTAGGAGAACCCCTCATGTCCACACCCGCATCACTTCCGTATGCCTTCGTCGCCAAGATCGTCGCGGCCGATGGACAGCACGACGCGCTCGCCGATCTGCTCGCCGGCGCTGTCGCGCTCGCCAACGAAGAAGTAGGAACGATTGTCTGGTTCGCGGTCAGGACCCACGCCGACACCTTCTGGATCTTCGATGCATTCCCCGACGAGGCCGCTCGCGACGCCCACGCCAACGGCGCCATCGTCGCAGCCCTGATGGCCAACCAGCACCTCCTCGGCGCAGCACCCGAGATCCTGGCGGCCGACGTCCTCGCGTCCAAGCTCCCGTAGTCCGCCAACGCACGAGACGATCGCGCCCCGCCGAGCCGTCGCCAGATCGCGACGCAACGCCACGCTGCGTTGCCGAGCGGGGCGAGGCCTATCGGCACACGGACAGGATGCCGGCCGCGAGCGCTCAGCCGGCGAGGGGTCCGTCGCAGAGGAGAGCGACGTCGGTGTCGGGCAGAGCCGTGAGGCCAGCGCATCGCGCGACCACCAGAACCGAACCGCCCCTGCCCTGCGTTTCCGCAGGTCAGGGGCGGTTCGCCGGAGCCGCCTGTCGGAATCGAACCGACGACCTAATCACGTCGGCTTTGCGTCTATCGCTTGATGCGCTCACTGGGCGAACGAGCCGCTGACCTGCGCAAACGCCGAGCGTGGGGGGACGCCGCCATCCGGTGGTGACCGACGACGACCGACCAGTACCGACCGTTTCACCGGAGCTTGCGGCGGCGTCGAAGCCGAGCAAGCTCTATTCCTTTAGCTCACCGCGCCCTCCTCCTCGCCGGTCCCGTCGTCGAAGACGTTTCAGGGGTCTTCTCAGATGACGGTGTAGGTCGGCCGGGCGGGTCGGTCCGCAGATAGACGTCGAGGTCTCCCGACGACGGAGGTTCCTACGCCATCCATCCGAAAGACCTCGACGTGTCCGACGCTACCCCGCCGGCCGGCTTCGGCCGCCCTGACCTGACCGCCTTCGCTCGACTCGACGGCCTCGGTCTGAGCGTGACCGGACAACGACTTGAACCGGATCGTGCGGTCCTCGCGTGCCGCGTGGTGGAACCAGATCAGTGGTGCCGACGGTGCGGCAGCGAAGGCGCTGCTCGTGACACCGTGATCCGGCGGTTGGCCCACGAGCCGCTGGGCTGGCGACCGACCGTGCTGGAAGTTGTAGTGCGCCGCTACCGCTGTGCCGACTGCGGACACGTGTGGCGCCAAGACACCAGCGCCGCGGCGGAGCCACGCGCGAAGCTCTCGCGCACCGGGCTGCGGTGGGCGCTGGAAGGGATCGTGGTCGCACACCTCACCGTCGCCCGTGTCGCCGAGGGACTCGGGGTCGCGTGGGACACCGCCAACAACGCGGTCCTGGCTGAAGGCAAGCGGCTGCTGATCAACGACCCCACGCGGTTTGAGGGCGTGAAGGTCATTGGCGTCGATGAGCACGTCTGGCGGCACACCAGGCGTGGCGACAAGTACGTCACCGTGATCATCGACCTCACCCCGGTCCGCGATGGCGCCGGCCCAGCAAGGCTGCTGGACATGGTCGAGGGCCGGTCGAAGGCGGCGTTCAAGACCTGGCTCGCCGACCGCGACGACGCCTTCCGTGACGCGGTCGAGGTGGTCGCGATGGACGGCTTCACCGGGTTCAAGACCGCCGCTGCAGAGGAGATCCCGGACGCGGTCACGGTGATGGATCCCTTCCACGTCGTGCGCCTGGCCGGTGACGCCCTCGACAGGTGCCGGCGCAGGGTCCAACTCGCGATCCACGGGCACCGTGGGTTCAGGGACGACCCGCTCTACAAGTCGCGGCGCACGCTGCACACCGGCGCGGACCTGCTCACCGACAAGCAGAGCGAGAGGCTACGCGCGCTGTTCGTTGATGACGCTCACGTCGAGGTCGAGGCGACCTGGGGTGTCTACCAGCGCATGATCGCCGCCTATCGCCACGAGGACCGGCAACGTGGCCGCGAGCTCATGGAGAAGCTGATCACCGACCTCAGCGCCGGCGTCCCCAAGGTGCTCACCGAGCTCACCACCCTGGGCCGGACCCTGAAGAAGCGAGCCGCTGACGTGCTCGCCTACTTCGAACGACCCGGCACCAGCAACGGGCCGACCGAGGCGCTCAACGGACGGCTCGAACACCTGCGCGGCTCCGCACTCGGGTTCCGCAACCTGACCAACTACATCGCCCGAAGCCTGCTCGAGACCGGCGGCTTCAGACCCCAACTCCTACACCCCCGATTGGGATGAGCCGTTAAACGGCTCATCGGACGGCTTCTCCGGATTCGCCGCGTCGGGCTTGTCGATCCCTGTGAACTCTGCCGCGTCGCTCTCGCCATAGGCCGTATAGCCGTAGGTCGCGACCGTCTTGCCGGTGTCGTCTGTCAGCGTCTCGACGTCGGTGTGGGCGTTGTAGCCGTAGTAGCCCGTCTCGCCCGCTTCGACACCGGCCTCGGCGTCGGCCTGGTATGTGACTTGGGAGAGACGCTGGCCCCACGGGGAGTACTGGTAGGACTTGGTCAACTCTCCAGCAACCTCTTCACCCAGGACCTCCGGAGAAAGGCCGAGGTAGGTGTAGCCGGTCGTCTCTCCATCGGTCCCTGAGGTGGTCTTCGATGCGGTCCGGTCCAGCGGGTCGTAGGTGTAGCGCGTGGCCTCCAGGACACCGGCCTCGTTGGTCTGCTCGGCGACCTTGATGTGATCGAACCCGTCATAGGTGGTCCGGGAGATCGTCTTCCCACCGCCCACGACGCTGGTCTGGCGACCGAACGGGTCATACCGGTAGGACGCGGTCTGACCATCGATCGTGGAGGACAGCAGCCGGTTGCGGTCGTAATTGAACGACGTCGAGGTGCCGCCCACGGTCTGCTGGATCACATTGGCGTTCGCGTCGTGAACATAGGTCTCGGTCGAGGCACCGTGACCGGTCTTGGCCTTCTCCTTCAGCCGGTTGACCGGGTCGTAGGCGTATCTCGTGGTCGAGTCCAGGGTCGCGGTCGCGTCGTCGGCGTTTCGCTTGGAGGCGACGTCCTCGAGCTGGTTGCCGTTGGCGTCGTAGGTGTAGGCGTGGGAGGCGACCAGGGCACCCGCAGAGGTCTCCTCACGCATGCTCTTGAGCGCTCCGTCGGCCTGGAACGCGTTGGTCATAACGTTCCCGTTGCCCTTGGTGATCCTTTCCTGACGACCCAGGACGTCGTAGGTGTAGCTGGTGACCTTCGCGGCCTTGGTGTCGTTCAGGTCATCGACGGTGACCTTGGTGAGCAGGTTCCTCGGGTCGTTGTAGACGTAGTCCGAGGCCTGGTCCGGGTGGGTGACCGTGAGCGGCTTGCCCAGGTTGTTGTAGGTGTAGGCCGTGGTCGCTGCAGGGGAGCCGGCGAGGTCCTCGCGCACCGACTTGATCTGGTTCAGCCCGTCATAGGCCATCGCATAGGCATCGGCGTTCTTCGCGGTGCCGCGCGAGGTGTCGGTGATGTCGGTCAGGTTGCCGTTGAGGTCATAGGCATAGGCGAACGCCTTGTCCTCGGCGTCGGTGTCGGCGGCGTTGTCACGGACCAGCCGGACCGAGTCGGCGACCACGGTCCCACCGGCCGAAGGTGCCAGGGCGACAGTGACCTTCTCTCCCTTGGTGAGGGTGACCCGACCCAGCGTGTTCCACGCGGCCGCGCCAGTGGCTTGGCTGGCTGTGAAGTTCACGTCCATGCCCGCACCGTCCCCGTGGTTCAGGGTGAACTTGGCATCCGTGGCCGCGCCAGCGACCTGGGGCCAGGTGGCGGCGAGGGTGTAGGTGCCGTCGGCGGGGACATCGAGGGTCCAAGTGAACTTGTCGGTCGAGCCCGTCGCCGCAGTGTGAGTGCGGTGGCTGGTGCCCTGCTGGCCGGTCGCGGAGGTTTTGGTCCAGGTGCCGGTCGCGGCGTACAGGCCGTTGGTGTCGTCGTCGGTGACCACCGAGTGGGAACCGACCGGGACACCGTCATCCGACTTGGCCTTGAGTTTCCCGTCGGGGTAGTAGGCCCACGTCATCGTCCGCGATGCGGAGCCGTCGGCCGAGGTCAGCGTGCGGGCTGTCTGAGCACCGAGGTCGTCGTACTCGTAGCGGGTCTTGATCCCCCACGCATCGGTCGAGGACTTGATCCAACCGTTGGCGAAGTAGTCGACCGTGGTGTCGTTACGGACCGTCTGACCATCCGAGGGCGGCAGACTGGTCTTGACCGCCCGACCAGCAGCGTCATAGGTCGTCTCGGTGAACACGTTCGCGTCGTTGTAGCGCGCATCCGACGGGTCATAGGGCTGGTAGGAACGAACCGGACGGTTTAGCTCATCATAGGTCGTGCGGGCGACGAAGTCGTCCTCGTTCGCAGTCTGCGCACCACGCGGGGTCGTGACCCGGGTGGTGTTGCCGACCTCGTCGTAACAACGAAGAAACCCGATTCCGACTGCCGTGTTGTGGCTGGTCAGAACCGGGTTTCTGGTGGTGGAGCTGAGGGGATTCGAACCCCTGGCCTTCTCTTGGTGCCTGGCGCCCTGCATCGGGCACCGGATGTCTCGGCGTTTCTCGGCACGTTTCTGAGAAACCACCGTTTGACCTGGGCGAACGTCCATCATCGACTTTGCATCTGTAGCCCACAATACCTTGTCGCCTCGCCCGATCTCGGGGTCTCTCGAAGGGGTTTTCGCGGAGTATTCGCGGAGTTCAGTCGTCGACTTCAGAACGGCCCGAGGCGGGGAAGAAGCTTCTTCATTGCGGCGACGATGCTTGTCGCATCGTCGAACGCTTGACGCGTTTCGCCGCTGGTGAGCGGAACATCATCCAGAGACGGGTACTCGGTGTCGTGGCGGCGTAGCCGCATCGGCCCGAACGGGCGCACCACACCAGCGGCTCGGCCCAGCTGGGCCTGGATGGCCTGCTGCACGGCCTTGTGGGCGCCGAGTTCGGAGCGTGCGTACGGCCGGAGTCCCTGTTTGGCGAGAATTGCAGTCATTGCCTTGCGGGTGGCGTCGTAGATCAGTGGGAACGCCGAGGTCGGGTGGACATCGATGAGCGGCTCGGCCGCTTCCAGATGCCCGTCGGCGTGGCTCATCAGCAGGTTGGCATGCTCGGCTGAAGGCGTGACACGCTCGAGGTCTCCGTGCTCGAGCATGGTGTCGATCTCGGCGTCACCTTGTGGCCAATGGCCCGGCGTGTGGGCCGGCTGGTCAGTCATCGCTGCCTCCGATCAGGTGGACTTGCGGACGGGAGGAGACAGTCGTCTTGAACGAACCATCGTCGGCGTCCCACACCTGCGGCGAGACCACCCTGTAGTTCACCTCGCGGCGCAGCGTTCGCTCAACGGCTTCGATCGCGGCGTACAACTCGTCGCGGTCAGGGGTGCCGATGACGATCATGTCGATGTCGTCTGGCACGGCCCCTGGTCGCTGCCGATATCGAGCAGCCCAGGAACCATGGATGAACGCCTCGTCGATCCCGTCCACGGGCGTCAATGCCTCCCGCAAGAGCCCCACCGGGCCGAACGTGAGCGCCATGACCTCGGCGAGAGGGCGATAGAGCGGATGATCCATGGTGGGGGTGACCACTCGGTTGCGCCCCCGGACGCTACTGGTCACCAGACCCGCCTCCTGCAGCCGATCCACCTCACGCTTGACCGTCGGGACCGTCGTGCCCACCGCTTCCGCGATCTCCGACAGACTCGACGGATTGTCAGGGTGGAGCAAGACCCACGCCAGGAGCTCGCCCTGCAGCCGCGAGCGCAGCAGCGGCAGGAGCATCGGACTCGACGTTTTCATAAAAACGACAATATCGTACGTTTTAGGAAATCGAATCCCTACCGGATCGCACACGCCGTGCCGCCAGCGTCGCTGGCTTCATCTGGATCGATTCCATTCACTCTCGACGCCCGCATGTATGGCATTGATCCAGCATGCCCTGGCCCGACGATGGGTCCGTCAGGGTTGGTCGTCGCGGCGCCGGGAGTCTGACCCGTCCACGCGGTGGGCGTCGATCGCGCCGAGGTGAGCAAGGAACTCATCGGCGTTGTCATGTACGTCCAACTCGCCGGCTGCGACGTAGGCGTCGACCTCCTGCTCGCGCTTCTGCCAGGCCTGCATCCAGAACCACTTCTGGTCTGCTGGGATCGAATGGGGTCCATGTTCTTCGGCGGTCATCTCCGGCTCCCTTCTCATCCAGTGTCACACGCGGGCCCGCCGCCCCCAGAAGGTCCGGCCTACCGAGAGGTGTTCGGTGATTGCCGGGCTCCCGAACATGCACGGGCTACAGCCCGAGGGCGCTGCTGGAGGTGGCGTGGAGTGCGTGGGCGGGTCGGATGTAGCGGTCGATGAGGATGTCGATGCGTCGGTGGCGGGTCTGGGCGGCGATCCGGTCGATGCCGACACCGGCCATGGCTGCGGTGGTGGCGTGTCCTGCGCGCAGTGAGTGAGCCGTGATGCGGCCGGTCAGCCCGGCAGCGACGGCATAGCGCCTGACGACACTCGTGACGACGTTGCCGGAGATCGGTTGGAGCGGCGGAGCGCCGTTGCGGAAGCTGGTGAAGACCGGGCCCTGCCCGGGTCCTCGATGGGCGAGCCAGGCGTCGAGGGCCGTGATCGGGTCGGTGTCGCGGTGGCGGCCCGGTGCGATCCCGACGACCTGCCCGCGAGCATCGGGGTCGGTCTTCGAGCGACGCAGGCGGAGCAACAGTCCACCGGGCTTGGGTTCGAGGTCGGCGAGGGTGAGGTTCGCGAGCTCGGAGCGGCGCAGCGCGCCGGCGAAGCCGAGCAGGATGACCGCGGCGTCTCGCGCACCAACCGGGCTGTCACGGTCGATGGCGGCGAGGAGCTGGCCGATCTCTTCGGGGCCGACTGGATGGGCGGGGCGGCGTGGCGCGGTCCCAAGGATGCGGTGCAGGCCGCGGCGTACCTGGCGAACGGCTACAGTCGCGGTGGGATCGGTCAGGTCGCGACATCGGTGGTGGTAGCCGATCGCGGAGCAAGCCAGGTCGACAGTCGCGGCCGAGAGCCCGTCAGCGGCTGTCTCGGCGAGGTAGGCGCACACCGCGACCGGGTCGGCGCCCCGACGGCCGGCGCCGGGACCCTCCTCGCCGAGCGGAGCGATGCCGCGGTGCGTGCACCAGCGTTCCCATCGGCGCCAGGCGGAGGCGTAGACGGTTCGGGTGGTCGCAGCGTGGGTGGCGGTGATCGCGGCAGTGATCCGCTCGACGTCCTCCGCGGTGAGCGGCGTACCGCGGTGAGGATAGGAGTCGATGAGCACTGGAGACGTTGAGTTCATCGCGCGGTTCTACCCACGCAACCCGACGCATCCGGCCTCAGCGCGAGCGCGCTGGCCCACCGAGCGGGTGCTGGCGTGAAAAGTGCGAGTACTTGCGGGGCGAAAGCGGCGGTGCGCCGACACCGGGCGGGGATGGTTCTGCGAATTCAGGTGCCCGCCGGCAACAGCGGTCCCGCGTCCAACGCGGCCCTGCGCGCCACGAGGTTTCGCCGAGACAAGCCCGGGCGATGTCGCCGATGAGGCACGGGGCACGCGCGTCGTGCTCTACAGGCATTTCGACTCCAAGGCAGAGCTGTGTCGGACCATCCTGGATCGGGCGCGTGAGCGGCTGGCCGAACACGTGGGCACCGATGACTTCGAGGACGATGCGATTCCCGCGCTGCTCGATGCAGCCGCCGAGGGTCTCGATGCTTTCGCCTGCTGTTTCGCTCCGCCAACCGCGAACGCGAGTTCCGAGGTCTGACCGACAGTCTCAGGCAGCGATGTGACTACCGGGATGGTCGTGGCCCATCGCGGCTATGGTGGCCGTGCCTCGATGTGATTCGGGCGAAGCAGCAGTATGAGATGCCGCCTGCAGCGGAAACCATGGCCGACTGTGCCAACAGCTGAGCGATCAGTCCAACCCGGTCTCGCTGCGACAAGAACCGCTAGAAACGTCGGCGGCGAGCGTTTCTACGTGAACAACTCGCCAGACGTCCCTGCTACGGACGGTCGCGACGACTCCATCTGAAGTACACGAGCGCCAGATAAGGCCTGTGTCTCGTCGGGCTGGAACGACCCCGGCGGCGGGGTGACACCGTTCTCCCGGCACCAGGCGCCCGGCGGACGCTGGTACTTGCGCGGGATGCCGTTGGACGGCTCGAGCTGCATCGGGATCGGCGGCAGCGGCGGCAGACCCATGTCCTTCTCGGCAGCCAGCTCGTCGGCGTCCTTCTCCTCGGACATACCGATCGGGCCGATCGTCTGAGCGTTGAGGAACTGCCGCACGACGGGCTCCTCGGAGCTGAGGAGCATCTCGCGGGGACCGTACATGGCCAGGTGCTTGTGGTAGAGCAGGCCGATGTTGTCCGGCACCGTACGCGTCGAGTTGATGTCGTGGGTCACGATCAGGAACGTCGCGTCGATCTGCGCGTTCAGGTCGATGAAGAGCTGGTTGATGAACGCCGTACGCACCGGGTCCAGGCCCGAGTCGGGCTCGTCGATCAGCAGGATCTCGGGGTCGAGGACCAGCGCACGCGCCAGACCGGCACGCTTGCGCATACCACCGGAGATCTCACCGGGAAGCTTGTTCTCGGCGCCGATGAGACCGACCAGGTCCATCTTCTCCATGACGATGTTGCGGATCTCCGACTCGCTCTTCTTCGTGTGCTCACGGAGCGGGAACGCGACGTTGTCGAAGAGGTCCATCGAACCGAACATGGCGCCGTCCTGGAACAGCACGCCGAACAGCTTGCGAACCTCGTAGAGGTCCCTCTCCGAACAGCTGGCGATGTCGACGCCCTCGATGACCACAGAGCCCGTGTCGGGCTTGATCAGACCGATCAAGGTCTTGAGGAGCACGGACTTACCTGTGCCGGACGGCCCGAGCATCACGCTGATCTCGCCCGCAGGCAGCGTCAGCGTGACATCCTTCCAGATGAGCTGCTTACCAAAGCTCTTGGTCAGCCCTTCGATCTTTACGTCTACACCCATACCAATGCCTCCACTCGCGGTTTGTCGTCCGGTCAGCGGGGCGTGAGCCCAGCCACCTTCCAGCCGTTGCCGACCCTTTGCATCTTCACCTCGACGCGCGATGCACTGACGCTGGGCTCGGCTCCAGGCGCGATCGTGGTCTGCGTGATGAAGACCAGGACCGTGACCCGCGGCCCGGCGACCTCGACGACGCCTGCCCCGGAGAGGGTCGCCTTCGTGGAGATCTGTTTCTGGGTCGCTGCCTTGGCGACAGGGCCTTCGAGCAGCTTGGTGTAGTCGGTGCGAAACCGGCCGGTGGTCTGGTTCTTGGACCGGTCGAGGTCTGCTTCGAGCGTGCGGTGGTCGTAGCTCAGCAGGACGGGCACCCGGCTCTTGGCCGTGGCGAGCGCATCGGTTCGGTCCCGAGCGCGGTCCGAGGCGTGACCGGCGAGCGCGGCGAAGGTTATCGCCGCGGCCAGTCCGACGATCACGAGCAGCACGATCGCCCAGCGCAGCAGTCTTCCCCCCAGGTCGAGCCGGAGCCGACCGGATTCGGGCGGTCGCGACTTGTCCACGTGCTCGTCCACCTCGGTCTCTTCTGAGAGGGCTGTTGGCATCTCGATCTCCTCCATGGTCACGGGATGAACTCCAGTCCGGAGACGAGCCAGCGGCCCTCGACGTTCCGCATCTCGACCTTGACCCGATAGCCACGTTGCTGTGGTGCCTTCGTGCCCGAGTTCGACACCGTGCCGGTCGCCGCGATGTACACCGTCGCCTGCTCGTCGGTCGAGCGCGCCACACCGGCCGAGACGACCTCGCCCTCGGCGTCGACCTTGTTGGCCTTCAGCGCCTTCTGCAGCGCACTTGCCTGCTGCTTCAGGTCGCTGCGGAAGGAGGCGGTCGCGCCGTCGAGAAGGGACTCGAAGGCCGCCTCCGAGTCCTCTGCGCTGACCGAGATCAGTCGGGTGACCTCGGTGGAAGCCGCCGAGACGGCCTCTGCCCGCTGATGCTCCGCGCTTACGTCCTCGCGCCAGGACCAAGCGCGCTGCCCGGCGAACGCGAGCAGCCCGATGCCCAGCACCAGCAGGAGAACGAAGGTCCTTGTGGAGAGTCTGGACATCGTCACCACAGCCCGACCGGCTCGAGGAACAACTGCTTCCAGGAGTTGTCCTCAGATGCGTCCGTCGTCCCCGTCGACGACGGCTCACCTGCCGGAGCCTTTGGCGCGTTCGGATCGTCGCCCTCGGGCCAGCGCCCCTTGCCGAACTCCAGCCCGCACGAGGAGGGCAGATGACCCCGCGCACTGGAGTTCGGACACGGCTGGTTACGAGCGCCCCGCACCGAGGACGGGTCGTCGGGCGCGGTCTGGCAGTGAGCGAGCGAGTCGACCTTGCGTACGTTCTCCTCGGACGGGCTGCGTCGATCGTCGGTGGACAGGTATCCCGTCGTGCATGACGGTGGATTGTTGACGCCTGCGCGTAGGTCCAGCTTCACGTCGCCCTCCTTCGCCCGCGGATTGACCGTCTGTTGAAGTCGTCCGATCGTGGCGGGGTACACGACCAGGGTCTGCTGAAGCTGCGGAAGATAGGTGTTGAGCACCTCGCCGTTGACCATCAAGTTGTCCAAGAGCATCGGCAGCGTGGTCTGGAGGTCATCAACTGTCGCGGCGGTGCTGTCCAGACCCGTACGCCCGTCGCGGAGCAGCGAGCGCAGGTCGGCGTCGTTCGCCGCGAGCTCCTTGGTGAGCGCGCGGAGCGACGACATCGACGACACGGTCTGCGGCGCCATCTCCTGCTGGGTGGCGAGCACCGGCTCCAGGGCGCGGATCAGCTCGGTCGTCGAGGTGACCTCCTGCTGGGCTGTGTCCAAGAGCGTGCTGGATTCCTCGATCAGCCGGCCGACGTCCTCGCTGCTCGACCCGAGGCCGGTGTCGACCTGATCCAGTACGTTGCGTGTCTGTCGCTGCGGCACGGACTCAAGCAGGTGGTTGACGGCATCCAGGACGGGCGCGATCTGGGGCATGTCGACGGTGCGTGAAGTTGGTAGCACGTCCCCGGCGCTCAAGGCCGCCTTGGTGGTCGACGGCGAGACCAGGGAGACGTACTGCTCCCCCACCGCGGAGGTGCTGTGGAGCTCAGCGTCAACGTTGCCGGGGATCCTGGTGCCATCATCGAGACGAAGAGTGGCGACGGCTGCTCGCGGGGTCACCTCAAGGTCGGTCACCTGCCCGACCTTGACGCCCCGATAGGTGACCAGGGCGCTCTCGTAGAGCCCGCTGGCATCTTTGAACTCGGCGGTGACCTGGTAGACCCCGATGCCGAGCATCGCCGGGACTCTCGCATAGGTGAAGACCATCAGCCCGAGCGCGAGAGCCGTCAGGCAGGCGAAGACGCCCAACTGCCGCTTCACCAGTCTCGTCAGCAGCATCAGCAGCCCCCCAGGTTCGCCATCAGGCAGCCGCTGTCGTCGGACGTGCTCGGGATGGGTGTCGACGTGGGGGCGGCGCCAACGGGAGGCAGGCCGGTCGGCCCGAATCCGGTGAGCCAGGTTTCGGTGAGGCTCGAGCCGCGGAGGTCGAGCGTCGCGAAGAGGTTGGCGTAGTCGCCACGCAGCGCGTTGGTCGTGGTCATCGCGGGGAACGGGATGGTCAGAGCGAGCTTGAGCGCCTCGGGGATGGAGTCGCCGACCTTGCCGAGGCTGGTCAGGATGGGCCGCAGGGCGTCCAGGTTCGTGAGGAGAGCCGTACGGCTGGCCCGGATGACCTTGGTCGCCCGATCTCCGGTCTCGCCGGTCCGGGTGACAGCGCGGACGAGGCTCTCCCGCTCCTCCTCGAGCGCACGCAGCCCCGGAGCGATATCGTCGATCGCGTTCGCCAGGACCGTCCGGTCCTTAGCGAGGCCGGCGGAGAGCCGGTCGAGCGCCTCGAGCGCCTGCACGATCTCACTCTTGTTATCGTCGAGCACCGCGAGCAGCTCGTTGGTCCGTCGCACCAGGTTGCGGGTGTCGGGGACCCGGTCGTCCAGCGCGGTCGCCAGCTCGGAGGTGATGGTCTCGATCTGCGACAACCCGCCGTTGTTGAGCAGTAGCGCCACCGCGCCGAGGACCTGCTCGGTGGCCGGGTAGGTACCGGTCTGGGTGACCGGAACCCGGGCGCCGTGCTGCAGTATCTCGGTCCGCTCCGCCGCTGCCGCGATGCTGTCGGCGCTGCTCGGTGTCGGGGCTGGCCCGGGCGCGCTGACGTCGATGTACTGGGCGCCGAGCAGGGTCTTCTGTCCGATCGCGAAGGTGGCATCGGCCGGGACGCGGGCAGATTTCATCAGCCGGAGCCGGACCTTTGCCTGCCAGTCCGAGACGCTGATGCCGGCGACGGTGCCGATGACGACGTTGTCCATCTGCACGGCGGAGTTCGGCACCAGGTTCGCGACCTCGTCGAAGGTGACGGTGACGGTGTAGCCGTCCCCGCCGACGCCGGGCTGGCCGGGAAGTGTGTGATCGTTCGGCTGGAGGCTCGTGCAGCCGGTCAGGCCGACCACGATTGCGGCCATGGTGGCCAGGATCTGTGTCTTCATCGGTCGCCTCCGAGGTCGGTGCCGAGCAGGCCGGGCAAGAGGGGTTGTACCCCGTCGAGGCCCGAGCCCAGGTCAGGGAGCGGTGTCGGCGGTCGCCCCGGGTCGGCCGGTGGGTCCATCTCTGGCTGCCCCGTGCCTGGCCCCGTCGCGCCTGGCCCGGTCGTGCCTTGCTGGGCGGTCTTGATCAGGTCGACAAGCGGCGCGAGCGCATCACGGCACTGCTGTGCCGTGCCGCCGGCACCGAGCACGGCGCCGCAGACGAGCTGGGCGGCGTCGTTGAGCCCGGTCAGTGAGGCCCGGCCGGTGATTGCCTGCTTGTCGATGACGTTGAAGAGATCGATCAAGGCCGTCGGAGCCATGTGCAGGATCGCCGCCAGCTGGTTGGATCGGTCCGCGAGGGCAGCGCTGAGCAGGTTCAGGTCGCGTACGGAGTTCTTGATCCTGCCGCGGTTGTCGTGGGTGAGCTCACCCGTCGCCACCAGTGCCGCGGAGAGCTCCTCGATCGCCTTGGTGAGCTCGCGCCGGTTGGCGGCCAACACCGCGGAGACCTCGCTGAGCTGCTCGGTGAACCCGGCCACGGCGGCATCGTTGACAGCGAGGTTCTTGGTGAAGCTGTTCAGGTTGGAGACGGTCGTGAACATGTCGGCGCGCCCGTCCGAGAGGGTCGCGGTGGCGCTGCGGAGCCCCTCAACTGCCTCGCTCAGTTGCTCGGCGTTGCCGTTGCGGAGGTTGGCGTCCAGGGTCTCGATGGCGGTCCGGAGCGGCTGCTTGCCGGAGCCATCGGGAGCGAGCGCGGTGGCGAGGTCGGTGAGCTGCTTCTTGACCTCGTCGAACGAGACCGGCACCGCGGTGCGGTCCAGCTGGATCTGGCCACCGTCGGGCATCGCCGGGCCGTCGGTGTAGGCCGGCGAGAGCTGGACGAACCGTCCGCTGACCAGGCTCGGGGAGACGATCGCGGCGTTGGCCTCGGCCGGAATCCGCTGCCCGCCCTCGACCTCGATCCTCACATGTACGCCGTCGTCTTGCGGATCGACCTCGGTGACCCGGCCGACGGCGACGCCGAGGACCTTGACGTCGTCGCCCTCGTAGAGCCCGTCGGCGTTGCTGAAGACCGCGGTCAGCACCGTCGAGCGGGTGTCCTTGACCGTGTAGTAGCCGCCCGTGGCGAGGAGCAGTAGCGCGAGCCCGATCAGGACACGGCGCAGCAGGAGACTGGAGGAGTTGGTCATTTCACGACCCCCGAGACGATCGGCACCAGCGTGCCTGGCGAGGTGAGGTTCTGGATGTACGCGTCGAACCACGGTCCGGTCGAGATGGCCTCCCCGAACCCGGTGACGTACCCGCGTAGGCCGGTGATGGCGTCCTGGAGAGCCGCCTTGTTCCGGTTGAGCAGAGTGACCACCGCATCGAGCTGGTCCAGTGCCGGGCCGAGGGTGGCCCGGTTGTCGTCGACGAGTCCACGCAGCTGCGTGGAGAGGTCCTGCACGCTGCTAAGCAGGCTCACTACGACGGCCTGGCGAGCGTTGAGCTGCTGGAGCAGCGACTGTCCGGAGACAAGTAGGGTCTCGATCTGCTCGTTGCGACTGGCGAGGACGCCCGAGACCCGTGAGGCGCGGGCGAGCAGGGCGCGAAGTTGGTCGTCGTTCTGTTCGACGGCGGCGGTGAGCTCAGTGACACCTCGCAGAGCGGGCCCGACGTCGTCGTGGGTTCCGCTCAGAGCCGCGCTGGCCTGGTCGAGCGCGCCGGCCAGCTGTGCCTTGTCGATGTCCGCCGTGGTCGTCGTCAGTTCGTTCAGCGTGGCGGTGAGGTTGTAGGGCGAGGACGTCCGGGAGGTCGGGATCGTGTCACCGGCACTCAGCCGCCCGCTGCCGGAGGGGACGAGCTCGACGGCGGCCCGGCCGAGGAGCGTGACCGTGATGATGCGTGCCTCGGTCTTGCCGCCGAGGTCGACATCACCTTCGGTGACGACCAAGTCGGCGACGACCTCGTCGCCATCGAGACGGACGTCACGAACCTTGCCCACCTGGGCGCCGGAGACCATCACGGCATCTCCACCTTTGAGGCCACCGGCCTCGGTGAAGGCGGCGTGGATGATGTCACCGTTGCCCACGAGCGGGAGCTTGTTGTAGTTGAGGCTGGCGGTGACCACCAGGGCGATCGCCATGGTGCCGATCAGGCCTCGGGCGGCGTTCTGGGAGGGCGTACGGACGCTCATCGTTTGCACCTCTGCGTGTCGGACATGATCCAGGGAGTCGTGATGGTGGCCTCGGTCTGGATCCGGACCCCACACAGGAAGAAGTTGAAGTAGTTGCCGTACGAGGCGGTGTTCTGGATCGCCGCGTAGTGGTTCGGCAGCTTCTGCAGGACCTGCTGAAGAGTGGCCTGCTCCTGGTTGATGCCGTTCGCCGTCTTGGTGAGCTGAGTAAGGTCGGCCGCCAGGTCTTCCCTGCCCGCCTCGACCAGTGACGCCGCGTCACGGGCGAACCGGTCGGTCTGCGCCGCTGCATCGAGGATCTGGGTGTCCTGCTGCTCGAGACCGTCGAGAAGCTTGCTGAACTGGTCGATGAGCGCCTGGATGGTCTCGCGCTTGTCATCGAGGGTGCCGACGACAGTGTTGAGGTTGCGGATCACCTCCCCGATCAGCTCCTGGCGGTTCCCGAGCGTCGTGGTGAGCGAGGCCGCCCGCTGCACCAGCGTGGAGATGGCGGAGCTCTGCCCTTGGAGGATCTTGATCAGGTCACCGGAGAAGGCGTTGATCTGCGCCGGGGCAAGGCCCGCGAAGAGCGGCTTGAACCCGTTGAGCAGCAGGTCGAGGTCGAGGGCCGGCCTGGTCTGGGATATTGGGATGGTGTCGCCGGCCTTGATCGGTCTGGCGTCCGGGTCGGGCCGGCTGAGTTGGACGATCCGGTCGCCGATGAGGTTCCGGTACTGCACCGTGGCCTCGGTCGAGGCGTTGAGCTTCTGGTCCCGCGGGACGTCAAAGGAGACGCGCACGGTTGCGTCGCGCTGGACTGCCAGGGCCGTGACCTTGCCGACGTCCACGCCGGCGATCCGGACCGAGTCGCCCTTTTGGAGACCCGACACGTTGGCGAAGACGGCATCGTACGTAACCCGGTCGCCGGGGCGATGCGCGGCCGTCACCACACCGACCCAGTAGGTGAACAGCGCCGCGACCACCAAGAAGATTCCGAACTTGATCAGGTCGGAACGCTCCCGGCGCCGAAGTTTACTGTTGCTGGTCACTGTTTACCTCCTGCGGCGTTGGCGCCACCGGCCAGCAGGCCGAGCAGCGTGGTGAGCGTGTTCTCCTGGACCGTGGGCTGCTTGCCCGCGTAGGGGTTGGCGCCGGTTGCGAAGGTCGGCACCGCAGCCTGTGCCTCCTCCTCGGTGACGTACGGAAGCCCGTAGCACTCGGGAGACCTGGTGTCGCCGATCTTCGGCAGGTTGCGCTCGTACGTGTATGGATCGCGACCCGGGACGATGCGGGTGATCGTGGTGATTCCCGGATGTGTGCCGCCGACGGCGGCCTCGGCGAGCTTGTTGGCCGAGGCGAGGCCGAGGATCGTGCACGGGAGCTCCGGCGAGTAGCGCTCGACTACGTCAGCGACCGGGGCGGTCAGCTTCAACGTGGTGGTCAGCCGCCTACCCGAGCTGTCCAGCAGCTGGCTCGCGCTGTTGTCGAAGGAGTACAGGCTGACCTCGAAGGCGTGCAGCGACTTCTGCTGGGTGGTCAGGGTCCTGCTGGTCACCGCAGCCTTGTCGGCCAGGGCCACCAGGTCGGGCCGCGCGGTGTCGTAGGTCTGAGCGACGCTCGCGCCCGACCTGATGTCGCTGGTGAGGGTGCTCAGATAGGGGTTGAACGAGGTGAGGTAGCCGTTGGTCTGGGTGATCAGGAGCCCGATGTCCTCGCCGCGCTGGTCGACCGCCTGCGAGACGGCGGTGAGCGCGGCCGCGACCTCGGCAGGCTTGGCAGTGTCCAGTACCTGAGTGAGGTTCTCGAACGCCTCGTCGACCTCGACCGTGACCCGGTCGGCGTCGATCGTGGACCCGGCCTGGATCCGCTCGGCGCCCGGCTCACCGGGGTTGAGCTGGATGTACTTTGCTCCGAACGCTGTCGGCGGGACGATCTCGGC
Source organism: Nocardioides sp. NPDC000445 (assembly GCF_040300245.1). Lineage (NCBI taxonomy): Bacteria > Bacillati > Actinomycetota > Actinomycetes > Propionibacteriales > Nocardioidaceae > Nocardioides > Nocardioides sp. NPDC000445. The sequence goes on from NZ_JBEPDH010000002.1 coordinate 39,817, forward strand.
GGTGGTGTCGCTGGAGATCTGATTGAGCTCGTCCTGGTCGATTTCGAGCTGGATCGAGACCCCGTCGCCGGCGTCATGGTCGACCGAACCGACCCGGCCGATCACCACACCTCGGAGTTTGACCGCTGCCCCCGGGGCCAAAGTCAGACCGGCCCGGTCGGAGGAGACGGTGAGCGGGACGGTGGAGCGGAAGACGCCCTTATAGCTGGCGACGGTGCCGACGATCAGCGCGAGGATCAGCGCGATGAAGGTGAGGCCGTACGTGACGTGACGATCAACCATGCCCGATCACCCCGCGATGTGGACCGACGGACCGCCCCAGATGGCGATGCCGAAGATCAGGTCGACGAACATGATGGCGATGAGGGCCGACCGCACGGCGCGGCCGACGGCACGGCCGACGCCGGCGGGTCCGCCCGCGGCCTTGAATCCGTGGTAGCAGCACACCGAGACCACGACCAGCGCCATGATCGTGACCTTCAACATGGACAGGAACAGGTCGCCGGGGATCAGGAAGGTGTCGAAGTAGTGCTGGTAGGTACCCGGTGCCTCGTCGTAGCCGACGGTCACCACGAGCCGGGTCGCCAGCCAGCACATCATCACCGCGATGGCGTACAGCGGGATGACCGCGATGAGCCCGGCCATGATCCGGGTGGTGACCAGGTAGGGCACCGGCGGCACCGCCATCACCTCGAGCGCATCGATCTCTTCTGAGACCCGCATCGCGCCGATCTGGGCGGTGAAGCCCGCGCCGACGGTCGCGGTGAGCGCGATCCCGGCGATGATCGGAGCCACCTCGCGGGTGTTGAAGTACGCCGAGAAGAATCCCGACAGCGCGGAGACGCCGATGTTGTCGAAGGAGGTGTACGCCTGCAGGCCGACCTCGATGCCCGACGCCGCGGTGAGAAACCCGATCACGAGAACGGTCCCGCCGATCAGTGCCAAGGCCCCGGTTCCCATCGCGACCTCGGCCAGGAGCCGGACAACTTCCTTGCGGTAGCGGTGGAAGGCATGAGGGACGTGGGAGTAGGCGCGTGCATGGAAGGCGAGCTGCTCGCCGAGCTCGCGGAGTGCTGATGCGTTGACCGCCATCTCAGGCTCCCAACTTGAACTGGAGGAACAGGGTGCTGATCACGCTGTTGGCGGCGAACAGAAGCATGAACGCGAACACGACTGTCTGGTTCACCGCTTCCCCGACGCCCTTGGGGCCGCCCTTGGCGTTGAGGCCCAGGTAGCAGGCAGTCAACCCGGCCAGCAGTCCGAAGATCGCGGCTTTCGCCTCAGCTGCGATGAAGTCTGACAAGCCCACGAGAAGGGTGAGGTCGTTGAGGTAGAGCCCTGGGGTCGCGCCCTGCAGCACCACCGAGAAGAAGTAGCCGCCGACCAGGCCGACGACGGTCACCAGTCCGTTGAGGGCGATGCCCACCAGGGTCGAGGCGGCCACGCGCGGCACGACGAGCCGGTGGATCGGGTCGATCCCGAGCGTGGTCATCGCGTCGATCTCCTCGCGGATCTTGCGGGAGCCCAGGTCCGCGCAGATCGCGGTCGCCCCGGCACCGGCGACGACCAGGACGCTGACGATCGGACCGATCTCGCGGACGACGGCGACGGCGGCCCCGGCCCCGGCGAGGTCGACCGCGCCGATCTCGATCAGGAGCTGGTTGACCTGGAAGATGATGACGACGCAGAACGGGATCGCGACCAGGAGCGCGGGCCAGAACGAGACGGTCGTGATGAACCAGGCCTGGGAGACGAACTCGCGGAACTGGAAGCTGTGCGTGAACCCCTTGCGGAAGACCGAGACGACGAAAGCGTAGAAGTCGCCGAAGGACGCCAGCGCCTTGAAGAGGGCGTTCGACTGGAGCGCCTCGGCGGCGATCCGCTGACGCTCGGGCGTCATGCCGCGGGGACCGGACGGCTCCATCCGGTCTGTCTGGGTGGCCGTCATGAAGCGGCCCGACCGTTGATCTCGACCACCGGAAGCCGCAACGCGGCCGGCGCCTCGGCCGGCACCATCGGCTGCTTCGGGCCGACCGGCGCGATCCGCTCGTATGCGGCACCGAGCGGCGGGCGCAGGTCGGTCTCGCCCTTGTTCGGCCACAAGGACATGGCGCGCTCGGCCTGCGCGGTGATGGTCAGGCTCGGGTTCACGCCGAGGTTGGCGGAGATCGTCGAGCCGTCGGTGATGTGCAGCCCAGGGTGGCCGTGGACGCGGTGGTAGGGGTCGACGACGCCGCTCTCCGCGCTGTCCCCGATGACGCAGCCACCAAGGAAGTGGGCCGTCATCGGGATGTTGAAGATCTCGCCGATGCTCGAGAACGGCCGGCCGTCGATCTTCTCGCTGATGCTGCGGATCGCCTGGTTGGCGACCGGGATCCAGGTCGGGTTCGGCTCGCCGTGGCCCTGCTTCGAGGACAGCCGCAGCGCCCCGCGACCGAAGCGCCGCTTCTTGCCGAAGACGGTGATCGAGTTGTCGCTGGTCTGCATGACCAAGGCGATGACCGTACGCTCCGCCCAGGTGCGGATCCCCAGGTAGTGACCGAGGAACTGGACGGGGTGGCGCAGGATCTGGCCGATCCACTTCAGCGCCCTGGGCACCCGGCCGCCGCCGTCGGTCATGACGGTGGTGAGCAACCCCATGAACCCGGAGCCGGCGCCGTAGCGCACCGGCTCGATGTGGGTGTGGTCGTTGGGGTGGATCGAGCTGGTGATGGCGACGCCGCGGTTGAGGTCGCCGTCGATCCGGGCTCCGGGCCGCATGCTCGCGGTGCACAGCGCTTCGGAGTTCGTGCGGGTCAGCTCACCGAGCCGGTCCGAGAGGCCGGGTAGGAGCCCGCGCTGCTTCATGGTGTGCAGCAACTCCTGCGTACCCCAGGTGCCGGCAGCGATGATGACCTGGTCGGCCGTGATCGTGTGCGCGGTGCGGCGGCGCGAGCCGCCCGACTCGTGAACCGCGATGCGGTAGCCGCAGTCGTACGGGGTGATGCTGTCGACGGTGGTGAGCTCCCGCACCTCGGCACCACCCCGCTCGGCGAGATGGAGGTAGTTCTTCAGCAGCGTGTTCTTCGCGTTGTGCCGACATCCGGTCATGCACTCGCCGCACTCCAGACAACCGGTGCGGTCGGGGCCGACCCCGCCGAAGTACGGGTCGGCGACCGTTACGCCCGGCTCCAACGTGTCACCGCGACCGAAGAAGACCCCGACCGGCGCAGGGCCGTAGGAATCGGCCACGCCAAGCTCGGCTGCGACCTCGCCCATGATCTCGTCGGACCTGGTCGTGGTCGGGTTGGGGCGGACGCCCAGCATCCGCTTCGCCTGGTCGTAGTACGGCGCCAACTCCTCGCGCCAGTCGGTGATGTGGGACCACTGAGGGTCACGGTAGAACGCATCTGAACGAGGCTCGTAGAGGGTGTTCGCATATACCAGGGAGCCACCGCCCACCCCCGCGCCGGCCAGAACAATCACGTCGCGAAGGAGACGGATCCGCTGGATTCCGAAACAGCCAACTCGTGGCGCGAAGAGGAACTTCCGGGCGTCCCAGGACGTCGCCGCGAAGTCCTTGTCTCGGAATCGGCGACCAGCCTCCAGCACCAGTACCCGATAACCCTTCTCGACCAGTCGTAGGGCGGCGACCGAACCACCGAAGCCAGAGCCGACCACCACTACGTCGTAGGGCTGTTCCGGGCGCGATGCGTTCACCGGGTTCTCCTGTCTTCGTTCGAAATGTGCTACCCGTCACACGAACGGGCGGCCGTAGTTCATCAACCGACGAACGTCGGGCTCTAGTGGTTGGGCCCAAAAGTCGTGGTGCGGATTGTGCGCCCAGACAAACGGCATCGCGCCCCGGCCGGGCCTGTCGGCGGCTGTGAACCTGGCGCGATCACGATGTGGGCACGGTCACAGACTGGAGTACCCTGGCAGGCCAGCGCGTCTATCCGTTCGGGAGGGATCTCAGTTGACTATCGATGTACTTCCCACCGAGCTCGCCTCCTGGCTGCCCGAGTTCGTCTCCGATGAACTGCGCCCAGAGATGGTCGCCGAGTGGGTCACCCGGACGAGCAGCGCGATCCGGCGTGACCTGCCCGAACTTGCCTTGGAGCCGGATTTCGTCGCGATCCTGGATGATGCCGTCAAAGAGCACTGGCTTGCGTTTCTGGCAGCCTTCGTCCAACCCGAGTTCCGTGTCCAGCTGCCAGGAGCGGGCCGTCGGATGGCTCGTGAGGTCGCTGACCGCCAGTTGCCACTGGAACTGCTGATCAAGATCTACCGAGCCGCTCAGCAGGAGTCGTGGCGCTACGTAACCGGCGTCGTCAACGCACTGCCTAGCTACCAGATCGACCATGCTGCGCTGCTGATTTTCTTCTGGGGACGCGCGAGCTCGTGGATCGACGCGTCGATAACAGAGTCCGCCGAGATCTTTCACATCGAGAGTTCCCGTCACACCAACGGCGTAGCCACACAGCGGTATGAGGTCGTAAAGGCCCTCTTGGCACGAGAATCCACTGACCCTCGCCGCACCTTGGCCGCTCTGGGCGGCTATCCGATGTCGGTGCAACACACCGCCTTGATCCTCAAGGCCGCTAACGCCGACGCGATCGATGAGCTCGACCGGCTTGCCCACGACGCCGCCCGCCGACTCGGCGGCAGCAGTCCTCTTGTGGTGCGCCCTGGGGGCCGCCACCTGTGGGCCTGGATCGGCACACGTGACCAGCCGGAGATGGACCGTCTCGACGACTTCATCCCCGACCTGGCGAGCATCAGGGCCGTCTTGTACGCCGGCGCACCAGCACCGGGCGGGGAAGGCTTCGTCAGCAGCCACGAAGATGCCCGACGCACCCTGCAGATCGCCGCAAGGGGTGACACATCCACACCAGTCTTGCGCTACGAGCAGGTGGAGCTCCTTTCCCTGCTTGGCTGCAGTCCCGAGGTCGACCGCTTCGTCGACCGTGTGTTGGGACCACTGGCGGCACCGGACGAGCCGACCGTGCGGATTCGCGAGACCGTTCTCGCATTCCTGTCGCTCGGAGGGAACGCGGAGGAGGCAGCCGAACAGCTCTGCGTACACCGCAACACCGTCCGGTATCGGCTCGGTCGGGCCGAGGAACTGCTGGACCGGCCAATAACCAAGACCGGTGACGAGGTTCGGCTGGCAATCCAGCACTGGGAGCTCTTCCACGCCCCCGGCACCTAGGCTGAGTAGCCGGCCGCTTCGACGGCCCGTTCACACCTGTGCAGATGGGCGCTCGACGTAACGCGTGCGTGCGAGTCCATCGCCTCATCCCAGTCACCGCCATATAGGATGCGGCGGCACAGTTTCATGATGTCGCCACCGCGATCGATGCTCAGCGCGCCCACAACCTGTCGGCCGCGACGGTAGAGAACGAAGACACCCGGTCCCGGTTCGCCGGCGACACTGACAGCGTCGGCGCGATGGCTGCCCACGAACTGGATGCGGTGGACGTACCAGTCCGACCAGAGGTTTGGGAGCGACCGGAACGGCTCCCCGGCGCCGTCGCTGGTTGCGTTGCGTCCAGCCTGCGCACCGCTCTCGGCGGCGCTCGTCCAGTGCTCAGTACGGGCCAGTGTGCTGTTGAGTGCCGCATCGGGCGCGTGGACGACGTCGCCCGCGGCCCAGATGCCCGGCACGCTGGTCTGAAGGTCTGCGCCGCAGACGAGGCCTCGGTCGTGGTCGTGGAGCCGGATCCCGGTGTTCTCCAACCAACTGGTCGCCGGGCGGGCCCCGATGCCGACGACAACCAGGTCGGCCTCGACACGGGTGGCATCCTCGAGGAGGACCGCTGAAACCTGGCCGTCATGGCCCTCGAAACCGGACACCGTCACTCCGAGCCGCACTGCGGTGCCGGCATGGCGATGCAACTCGAGCAACTCCGAAACCACCGCCAGGCCGACCGACTGCTTCATCGGCAGCAACTCGCTGTCGAGAATCGTCGTGCCCATCCCACGCTTGCCGGCGGCAGAAGCAACTTCGGAGCCGATAGAACCTGTACCGATGACAATCACATGAGTCGCCCTGCCGAGACCCTCCCGGATGCGATCCGCATCCTGAACAGTCCGCAGCCCGAACGCACCGTCGATGTCCGCCTGACCGGGCAACTCGATCGGCGCCGCGGCCCGTGGCGATGACGAGCCGGTCGTACGCGACCCCACCCCCATGCTCGAACCCCACCACCCGCTCGGCGGTGTCCAGGCTCACCGCCGCGGAGCCGAGCAGCACGTCCACGCCGAGATCGTCGACGAGTTGACGGCTGGTGCGGAACGGGACGACCTTCCTGGCGATGACAGCGGCATCCAGATGGTCCTCGGACAATGGGGCCGGTCGTACGGCTTGATCGTCTCCGTCCCGGCAAGCCGATTCGGCCTCCCCACCCTGCCGCTCGAGCGGACTCGACGGCGCGCAGTCCAGCAAGGCCACCGCCGACGACGAGCAGCGATTCATCCCTGATCACGGATCAGCCCTGGATCGTCAGGGCACGCACCGGACAAGCCTGCACGGCCGCATGCACCTCGCTGCGCTCACTCTCGGGCGGGTTCTCCTCGAGCACCACCATAGTGTCGTCGTCATCGAGCTCGAAGTAGCCATCGCCTCACACATGCCAAGCCCCCTCGCACCTGTCCCGGTCGACCACGATCCTCATGTCAGGTTCCTTTCACGACGTTCTGCTGACCGCCTCACCCTCGCATCACACCACTGCTCGCGGCTTGGGGCGGAGTGTCAATCCGGCGTCGCCTCTTGGACCTAGGCACAGTCTCGGAGGCGTCGCATCGCGAATGGACGAACAGACTGGCCCTGCACACAAAAGGCGGCATAGATCTTGAACCAGGCCACGAGCGGGACGGGGGCCGCACTTGCGAATCTCGTGGCACCGGGCTGTACCAGCGGCCTGGGACAATCCGAGGAGGCCCGTCATGAATGCAGCAGCGGTGTCCAACCGCACCCACGCGAAGTGGAAGGACAAGAAGCGCTACCTTTGGGTGCTCGGCATCGCCGTGCCCTTGTTACCGATCATCGGCGTCCTGCTGATGGAGGCGACCGGTTCGAGTCTATGGTTTTGGCTCACACCAGTGATGTTCTTCGTCGTCATCCCACTCTTGGATCTGTTTTCGGGATACGACGACACCAACCCGCCCGATGAGGTCATCGAGGCGCTGGAGAACGACAAGTACTACCGCTGGGTGACCTTCCTCTATCTCCCGGTGCAATACGCAGGCTTCGTCGGCGCTCTGTGGTACCTGGCATCGCATGACCTGTCCACCGTCGACCGGATCGCGATCGCCGTCTCAGTCGGCATCGTCGGAGGCGTCGCCATCAACACCGCCCACGAGCTCGGCCACAAGCGCGAGGGCGCCGAACGCTGGCTCTCTAAGATTGCACTGGCCCAGACGTTCTACGGCCATTTCTACATCGAGCACAATCGCGGCCACCACGTCCGCGTCGCCACCCCGGACGACCCCGCCTCCGCCCAGATGGGCGAGACCTTCTACGGATCCTGGCCGCGCACCGTCGCCGGCTCGCTGGCCTCGTCGTGGCACCTGGAGAAGAAGCGCTACGCCCGCAAGAAGCAGCACCCGTTCCGCCTGGGGAACGACGTCCTCAACGCGTGGCTCATGTCGGTGGCACTGTGGGGCGGCCTTGCCCTGTGGCTCGGGCCCGTCATCCTTCCCTACCTGCTGCTCCAGGCCGTCGTCGGGTTCTCCCTCCTGGAGGCGGTGAACTACATGGAGCACTACGGGATGCTGCGCCAGAAAGTCGGTGCTGGCGGTCGGCAGCGCTACGAGCGCGTCAATCCCTCACACAGTTGGAACAGCAACAACATCGCCACCAACGTCTTACTCTACCACCTGCAGCGCCACAGCGATCATCACGCCAACCCGACCCGGCGCTATCAGACCCTGCGGGACTTCCCGGAGTCGCCGGTGCTCCCGACCGGCTATACCGGCATGATCGTGGTGGCGCTCATCCCTCCGCTGTTCTGGCACATCATGGACAAGCGAGTCGCCGCACATTACGACGGAGACCTGACACTGGCGAACATCTCCCCGCGGAAACGCGGGCGAGTTCTGGCCAGATGGGGCGCCAAGGAGCACGCTTGCACAACGTCCGAGGACGTCACCATTGCGACTACCTCCGCGGTCGAGGTCCTTGCTGCCAAGTGCCCCGGCTGCGATTACCTTTACGAGGTCGCCTCCGGCAACGACCTGGAGGGCTTTGCGGCGGGCACGGCCTGGAGCGACGTTCCCGACGACTGGTGCTGCCCCGACTGCGGAGTCCGGGAGAAGGTCGACTTCAGTCCAGTCGACCCCGCCCGGGCCTGAGCCGGGCAGCGATTGACGGGCGAGCGATGAAACCAGCACGTCACAATCCGCTCGTCACCCATGCGGCGACCGTCACACGTTGAAGCAGGGTCAACAACGCACCTCGACCACAGGCAGGGTGAGGTGCCGTGGGTGATCCTACCGACCATCGAGTCCGCCGTGACCAGGCTGTTGACCGCGAGCTGGTAGCGGACATCCTCGAGAATCTGCGCCCGGCGCGATCCGCACGACGAGTTCGTCAAGATGCACGCACATCGCGTCGGTGAGTCCACGATCCAGTCGATGACCTCCTGGGCCTCCCGCACCAAGGCGCTCTCCTCGATCCGATCCGCTACGGGCAGCCAGTCGCTCGTCACCCACCCTTCAATGCGGCCGCTGTCGTGCGCATATGGTAGGGATACATATCCCGAACAACGAGGCGCCGTGGGTGCATAGTGCCGCGTCAGCGCACCGTGTGGCGGCCAAGGCGCACACTGGCCGCACCGCGGCGCAAAGCAAACCCGGCCACCAGGGGTCCGGTCAACTGGTGCTCCGAGGCGTACGTGGCGCCTTTCCCCACCGTCGTCACCGAGCCATGACCGCTACCTACTTGACCGCCGAGTCATCGAAAGTCGCGCTGCCCGCCCGTGTATGATGTCTCAGACGAGCCCAGTGGTCCGATGTGGCCGGGTTTGGAGTGATCATTGAGTGAGTCTCGCGATTCCGGGTGGCCACTGGTGGGCCGCGTGGAAGAGTTCGCTCTCGTCGCGGATATTTTGGCATCCGCCCGTGCCGGGCGCGGCGGCGGGGCGCTTTTCGTCACCGGCGAGCCGGGGATGGGAAAGACCGCTGTCCTGGAGCGCGTCTCCGCAGAAGCGAAGATGCGGGTTCTGCGATTGGCCGGATCCGCTATGGAGACCGATCTGGAGTTCGCCGGCCTGCATACCCTACTGCGAGGTATGGAGGGACATGTCGGGCGGCTGGCGGAAGTGCAGGCCGCCGCTCTTTCGTCGATAGGGGGCACCGAGTCCCGGCCCCCGGATCCGCTGGTGACGGGGATCGCCTTCCTGAACCTCCTCACCCGGGTGAGTGCCGATGAACCTGTGCTGGTGGTTGTGGACAACCTCGACCGGCTGGACAGGTCGTCACGGCAGGCAATCATGTTTACGGCGGGCCGGGTCGGGGACAAGCCAATCGCCATCCTCTGTGCGGCCTGCACGCTCCCAGGCGGTCTCGATGTATTGGAGCTTGCGCTGGACCCGTTGGACGACGTCGCCGCACGGGCCCTGCTCCAGCAGAGGCACGCGGATCTGTCGCCGACGGCGGCCGATCGCGTACTGGCCGTCGCGGGGGGCAGCCCGCTGGCGATCATCGAGCTAGCGAAGCAACTGACCACGCGGCAGCGTGCCGGGGTCGACCCGCTGCCGGATCCCTTGCCGCTGGGGGCTCGGCTGCAGAGCACCTACGAAGCCGAACTCGACCAGCTGACCTCGGCAGGTCGCGACCTGGTTACCCTCTTGGCCCTTGAAGACTCCGTCGGTCTGCGCACCCTGTTGTCCGCCGCGCAGGCCATGGGAAGGCACGGCCGTGCCACGTTGGCTACTGCGGAAGACGCCGGACTTGTGGTGGTCAAGGGCACCTCCGTGGCATTTCGGAAGCCGCTGATGCGTTCGGCGGTGCTACGCGGCAGCACCTACGATAGGCGCCGTCGCGCCCACCTCGCCCTTGCGGCCGTGCTCGTCCACGGCGACGTGGCCGACCGCCGCGCCGCACACCTCGCCGCGGCGGCCACCGGACCCGACGAGCACATCGCCCGGCTGCTGGAGCAATCGGCGGCGCGTTCGGTCCGACGCGGGGGTACCAAGGCCAAAGCACGGATGTTGGAAGAAGCCGCTGAGCTCAGCCCAGACATCCGGGACCGCGACCGGCGTCTGCTGCTGGCAGCCGGGGCGGCGTGGAGCGCCGGGCACGCGGGCCGCGCCGCCGTGCTGCTGGACAGGGCCGGGTCACAGGATGAACGCGATACCGTCGCGCGCGCTCGGGTGTCAAGACTACGCGGTCTCATCGCGCTCGGCAGGGGCGAGCTGCGTATCGCCTGCGAGCACCTTCTCGTGGCAGCAGATCTGCTGTCCGCGTCTGTCCAGGCTCCGGACGAGGCGGCCTCCCAGGACGCCCACCAGGATGCGGTCGTCGTCCCGCTCGGCGATCTGCTGCGTACGGTGTACGCCGCGTGGGCCGCCGACCTTCCGACATGGTTCCTGGCCGGGCTCGATCGAATCCGGGCCTTGGCGGCGGCCGTCGGCCCAGCGGCGGCAGACCACCCGTATGCGGAGGTGCTGAACCACTTCACCAAGGCGTCGGGCGAGCGCCCGACGGACGAGCTGGGGCCGCTGCTGCAGCCCAATCTGGTGCTCTTTGGCTCCCATGCCGACGCGCTGCGCTGCCTGGAACGGGCAGGGGCCCGGCTGCGCCGGGGGCAGGCTGTCGGCTCGCTGCCGTTCCTGCTGGCCGCGACGGCCCCCGCCGCGGCGCTCACCGGCCGCGGTGACATCGCGGCGGCCCTGCTCGTCGAGACCGAGCAGGTCGCGGCCCGGATCGGGCAGGACTGGCTGGTGGGACAGGCCGCCGCTCACACCGCCGTCACTCACGGCATCGGCGGTCGGGCGGCGGAGTGCCGGCGCGAGGTGCAACGGGTGCACGAGCTGGCCGGCAGCGAGAACAGGCTGGCCGCGGCGCAGGCCCGGCTTGCCCTGGGCCTGCTGGCCGCCGCGGATGGCCGCTGGGAGGAGTCATGGGCGCGGTTGCGCCCGCTGGCAGGGCCGCAGCCCGCGCATCCGGGGCTGGCCCTGCAGTTCGCCGCCGACGTGGTGGAGGCCGCCCTACGCTGCGACCGTACGGACGACACCGCTCACCTGCGGGAGGTGGTGGCACGTGCCGCCGCCGGCTCGATCGATCCGGACCTACTGACCACGGCCGAGCACTGCGAGGCGCTGCGCGCCGCCGCTGAGCAGACCGACACGGCCACGGTGGAGCGGCACTTCCGGGCCGCGACGGACATCGCCGGTCATTCCCTGTACGCCCGCGGCCGGGCGCTGCTGTCGTACGGCGAGTGGCTGCGCCGGACAGGCCGCCCAGCCGAGGCCCGCGACCCGCTGCGGGAGGCGGCCGAGGTGCTGGCAAGCGTGGGCGCCGGGGGGTTCGCCGGCCGGGCGCAGTGTGAGCTGCGAGCAGCGGGGGAGAGAGTGGAAGCTGGTGCTCGTGCGGCTCTCACCGCGCAGGAACTGCAGGTCGCCAAGCGCGCCGCGCGCGGGCTGACGAACCGGGCGATCGCAGCGCAGCTGCACATCTCGCCGCGCACCGTGGGTTACCACCTCTACAACCTGTTCCCGAAACTGGGCGTCAGCGACCGCCGCCAGCTCGCCGACATCGATCTGGGCGACGAAGAAGCCTGACCCGTGTTCGGGAGTTGAATCCCAAGCGACCACGACAACCCGGTCATGTGACAGATGCTGTGGACCGTCTCAGCACTCACAATGGAAATGCAACAAGGGACCCATGCTGTGGTCGGTGGACGCGGGCGTCCGGCGATGGCCGTGAACTCCATGGGCCGGGCTCGTGCCGCCTCGTTAGCCGTCTGTCCGCCCCACCGCACCTGATTCTGAAAGCCATCCGTGATCGACACATACACCGCAGGCCCGTTCATCGCCGCGATCGACCAGGGCACCACCTCCTCCCGCTGCATCATCTCAGACAAGGGCGGCCGTATCATCGCGGTCGACCAGAAGGAACACGAGCAGATCTTCCCGGAGCCGGGCTGGGTGGAGCACAATGCCACGGAGATCTGGGCCAACGTCCAGGAGGTCGTCGACGGCGCCGTCGCCATGGCGGCCATCACGTCCTCCGACGTGAAGGCCATCGGCATCACCAACCAACGCGAGACCACAGTCCTGTGGGACAAGAACACCGGCGAGCCGGTCTACAACGCCTTGGTCTGGCAAGATACTCGCACCGCCGAACTCTGCCGCGAGCTGGGCCGAAACGTGGGCCAGGACCGCTTCCGCCGCGAGACCGGGCTGCCGCTGGCCTCATACTTCGCCGGTCCCAAGGTCCGCTGGCTGCTGGACAACGTCGATGGCCTGCGTGAGCGCGCCGAGGCCGGCGACATCCTCTTCGGCACCATGGACTCGTGGGTGATCTGGAACCTGACCGGCGGCCCAGACGGAGGCGTGCACGTCACTGACGTGACCAACGCGTCCCGCACCCTACTGATGAACCTGCACACGCTGGACTGGGACGACGAACTGTTGAACTCCATCGGGGTGCCGCGTTCGGTGCTGCCAGAGATCCGTTCGTCCGCCGAGGTCTACGGTCACGCCGCCACCGGCTCCCTCCAGGGCGTTCCGGTCGCCTCGGCGCTCGGCGACCAGCAGGCGGCGTTGTTTGGCCAGGCCTGCTACGCCGAGGGTGAGGCCAAGTCCACGTACGGCACCGGCACCTTTCTGCTGATGAACACAGGTGACAAGGTCGTCAACTCATACAATGGGCTACTGACCACAGTCGGCTACCGGATCGGCGACGAGGCCCCGGTCTACGCCCTGGAGGGCTCGATCGCAGTCACGGGTTCGCTGGTGCAGTGGATGCGTGACCAGTTGGGCCTGATCTCCACCGCAGCGGAGATCGAGTCCCTCGCGCTGAGCGTCGAGGACAACGGCGGCGCGTACTTCGTGCCAGCCTTCTCCGGCCTGTTCGCACCCTATTGGCGCGACGATGCCCGGGGTGTGATCGCGGGCCTCACCCGCTATGTCACCAAAGCGCACATCGCCCGCGCCGTGCTGGAGGCCACCGCCTGGCAGACGCGTGAGATCTGCGACGCGATGACCAAGGACTCGGGCGTGGAGCTAGCCACGCTCAGGGTCGACGGCGGCATGACTTCCAACAACCTGCTGATGCAGAACCTTTCGGACTTCCTGGACGCCCCCGTGGTGCGCCCGCTGGTCGCCGAAACAACCTGTCTGGGCGCAGCCTACGCTGCCGGCCTCGCGGTCGGCTTCTGGCCGAACACCGACGCGCTGCGCGCCAACTGGCGCCGTGCCGCGGAGTGGACTCCCCAAATGGACGACGACACCCGCAAGCGCGAGTACAAGAACTGGCTCAAGGCCGTCCAACGGACCCTGGACTGGGCGGAAGACGAGCACCGAGAAGCAGGAGACGAGCGATGACCACCTCGCAGAGCACTACCCACACGGCCGCGATCGGATCACTCGGCGTATATCCCGCATCCAACGTCAATGCCTCGCGCGCCAAGACCCGGGAGCTGCTGTCGCGGGCCGCCTATGACCTGCTGGTGATCGGCGGCGGCATCCTGGGCACCTCGGTAGCCTGGCACGCTGCGCAGTCGGGGCTACGGGTGGCGATGGTGGACGCTGGCGACTTCGCCGGCGCCACGTCCTCTGCCTCCTCGAAACTCGTGCACGGCGGTCTGCGCTATCTGCAGACCGGCGCAGTCAAGCTCGTCGCCGAGAACCACCACGAGCGCCGCATTCTGGCCAACGACGTCGCCCCGCACCTAGTCAACCCGCTCACCTTCCATCTGCCGGTCTACAAGGGCGGACCGGTCGGCGCCGCGAAGCTCGGCGCGGGAGTGTTCGCCTACTCGGCCCTGTCCGCCTTCGGCGACGGCATCGGCAAGCTGATCTCCCCGGCGAAGGCGCAGGCAGTGAATCCAGCGCTGCGTACGGAGAACCTTAAGGCCGTCGCCGTCTACTACGACCACCAGATGAACGACGCGCGGGTGGCCGTGATGACGGTGCGCGCGGCGGTCGAAGCGGGCGCAGTGGTGCTCAACCACGCCGAGGTCACCGGACTGCGCACCACCCGAGGCCGAGTCACGGGGGCGGACCTCAGGGACGGCCAGGACCACGCCGAGTTCGGCGTGAACGCCCGGGTGGTCCTGAACGCCGCTGGCCCGTGGGTCGATCACCTGCGCCGGATGGAGAACCCGGGAGCCGCTCCGTCCATCCGTCTGTCCAAGGGTGCGCACCTGGTGCTCAAGCGCAAGTCGCCCTGGAAGGCCGCGATGGCCACCCCAATTGACAAGCACCGCATTACCTTCGCCCTGCCGTGGGAGGACCAACTGCTGCTCGGCACCACCGACGAGCCCTACGACGGCGACCCGGCCGACGTGGCGGCCACCGAAGCCGATGTCACCCAGATCCTCGACGAGGCCGCCTTCTCGGTGCGAGGTGCCGAGCTCGACCGATCGCTGATGACCTACGCTTTCGCCGGGCTGCGCGTGCTCCCAAGCGGTCCCGGCGGTGTGGAGACGGCCAAGCGGGAGACCGTCGTCACCGAAGGCAGCGGAGGCATGTTGTCAGTCGCGGGCGGCAAGTGGACCACCTACCGGCACATCGGACGGGAGGTGATGAACAAGCTCGCCAACTCTTCCGGCGCTGTCCTCGCGGAGGATATGGAACCGATGAAATCCCTGGTACGCCGCACCCCCTTGCCCGGCGTCGCCAACCCCAACGCCGTCGCGCACCGGCTGCTGATCGACCGCGAACTGGGCCACCGCATGGACCCGCTGACGGCCCGTCACCTCGCCACCCACTACGGCTCGCTGGCCTTCGACGTCGCCCGGCTGGCAAACGATGACCCGGGGCTGGGCGAACGCATCCACCCCGATGGGCCCGAGATCTGGGCCCAGGTCATCTACGCCCGTGACCACGAATGGGCGGAGACGGCGGACGATGTCCTGCGCCGCCGTACCACCCTGACCGTCCGCGGCCTCGACACCCCCGGTGTCCGTGCCCGCGTCGAAAACCTGCTGGCACAGCGGGTCTGCTGAACCGACAACCTTCCGATCTATCCTTTAGGAGCAGCAACATGTATGTCTTCACAAGCCAGGACGATGTCAGGATCCACGTCCACGAGTGGGCCCCGGACGGGCCGCCGCGCGGCATCGTCCAGCTCGCCCACGGTATGGGTGAGCACGCCGCCCGCTACGCCCCGCTTGCCGAGGCACTCGTGGCGGCGGGTTACGCCGTCTACGCCGGGGACCACCGCGGCCACGGCATGAGTATCCACACCACGCCTGGCGACTTCGGCGACGACGGCTGGAACCGTCTGGTGGCCGACGTGGCTGCCATCTCCCGTACGGCCCGCGAGCGGCACCCGGGTCTGCCGCTGGTCCTGGTCGGCCACAGCATGGGCTCGTTCGCGTCGCAGCAGTATCTGCTGGACTACGCGGAGCTGGTGGACGGTATCGCCCTGTGCGGCACCAGCGCGCCGGACCAGCTCTTCGCAGGGCTGGCCGGCAGCGGCGACGACATGATGGCGGCGCTCAACAAGTCGTTCGAGCCCGTGCGTACGTCGGCCGACTGGCTGAGCCGGGATGAGGCGCAGGTGGACGCCTACATTGCGGACCCCCTGTGCGGCTTCGCGCTGCAGGACGCGTCGATGGGTGCGCTGGTCGCAGCAGCACCCCGGCTCGCCGAGCCGGTGGGCATGCCTGCGGATCTGCCGCTGTACGTGCTGGTCGGTGACCGCGATCCGGTGAACGCGGGCCTTGCCCTGAGCGACCTGCTGGTCCAGCGCTACCGCGACGCTGGGCTGCGCGACGTCACATATCGTACGTACCCCGAGGCGCGCCACGAGCTGTTCAACGAGACCAACCGCGACGAGGTGTTCGGCGAGTTGATCGCTTGGATCGACCGCGTCGTCGGCTGACAATCCATCGTCGGCTGACATCCAGCAGCCGCGCTTGCAGCTCAGAGGGACAGGAGCTGAAGGGCGGGGCGCCAGGGCGCCCCGCCCGCAAGCGTCAACCAGTCACCGCATAGTCGCGCAGGGCGGGCTCATGAGAGGTGTGCGGGAGCGTCGCGAACGCGGTCAGCCCGGCGATGCCGGTGGCCAGCAGGCTGCTCCGGCCGGCGTAGTCGATGCCTGGGTAGTCGGAATGGAGACACACACTGCGGCTGACCCGGGTTTCGTTGGCTGGGCCGGTATGGGTCAGCGCATCTATGACGAGGGCGAAGGTTGCCGCGTCGGACAGCATGCCGATGTGGCCCACAACGCGTGCCGGACAGACGTCCTGGACCAGCAGGTTGGTGGCTCCGGGGAAGTTCGTCGCGATCGGAGCCGGAAAGACAACCTCGTCCGAGTTGCTGCCGATGGAGGTGAAGGAGACCGAGCTGTCGAGGGATTGACGGCGCAGCGCGGTCATCCACTTCGAGCCGGTGACCATTTGGTGCATCAGGTCCGGACACCGTGACGGCGCGCATAGAGCGTCGGCGAACCCGGTTCCATTCTGTGGGCCGGCCAGGGCCACGAAGTCGTCCACGCGGTCGGGCAGGTCCGGCCAGAAGCGCAGCGCCCACGTGGGCAGCACCCCGCCCTGGCTGTGCCCGATGATCGAGACCTCACGTCCGCTGACGTCGTTGATCTCTCGGATGGCGTGTACGACGTATTCGACTGTGGTCTGCATGTCGATGGTGGCGCGCTGCGGGAGGGTGACAGTGCACACTGGGTGGCCCTTGGCGGAAAGCGCCCGCTGATAGCCCCAGGTCCAGGTCTCGGAGGGGGTGGTGAAGGTGCCGTGCACCAGCAGGATCGGTGTCTTGGTGGCCTTGCTCAGCCCGGAGGTGCAACTCAGGGCTTGTTGCAGCGTCGTGCCTGGGGTTTGCAGTGCGGGTCCGGAGTGGGCGGCGGCCGGCGCTGAGGACACACCGACGGCGGTCACGAACAGCACAGCCAAGATGGCTGCGGTTCTTTTCAACAGGATCTTCATTCGCGGCTCCTAAGAGGACGAGGGCAGCGGTGTGCCCTGTGACGCGAGCGTACGAACGACAAGGGGAAGGTTGCCATGACATGTCGGGCCAGCTGTTTGACAGTTACGGCCACACCGGCTGAAACGAGGTGACGAGCGAGCCGGTGGCGGCGACAGAGACCTTCCGCAGTATGGCGAGCGCCCGGGTTCTGCTGGCCTTCGCCGACGAGCACGGCATGAGTGCCGCATTGTGCTTACGGGGGACCGGGGTGGAGCCGAGACAACTGGTCGGCGACGATGACGCGGAACTGCCGTCATGGCAGGAACTGCAGATCATCCGGAACGTGATCGACTCACTGCCCGCCGACGCCGAGCTTGGCCTGCGGCTCGGGCGACGTTACCACCTGTCCTCCTGCGGAATCGCGGGACTAGGACTGATCAGCGCCCCCGACGCACGGACGGCGCTGGAGTTCGTCGCCGCCTATCGCAGGCACTTTCACGGCTTCTGCCGCACCCTGCCGGAACCGTCCGGGGTGCGCATCGACCACAGCCGGGTGCCTGCTGACCTCCGGCGCGTCCTGGTCGAGCGTGATCTGGCATTGATAATGAACGGCGTGGAGGACGCGGGGGCACCCGACAACCTCGTCACCCGAGTCGAGCTGACACGGCCCGCGCCCGCAGACCCCGCAGTGTTCAGCGCTGCCCTGGGGTGCGACGTGCGCTATTCCTGCGATTCCGATCGCCTGGTCTTCGACCCACAGGCCATGCGGCGCCCGCTTCGCCAGGCAGATCCCACGATCCACCGCTGGTGCGTGCGCGCTTGCGAGCAGCAGCTGGCGCGCAGCAGGGCACGTCGAGGGCTCGCCGGGCAAGTGCGCGAGCTGCTGCGGGCCCGCCCAGCCACCATGCCGGACCTCCCCCAGATGGCGGCAGAGATGCTGACCACCCCGCGCACACTGCGCCGCCGGTTGGCGGCTGCCGGCACTACGTACCGCGAAGCAACCGCCGAGGTGCGCGTCTCGCTGGCCAAGGAGTGGCTCGAGTCGAGCGCGATGACCGTCGGGGCGATCGGCGAACGACTCGGCTACTCCGAGACGGCCGCCTTCACGCGGGCCTTCAAGGGCCGCACCGGCGTCAGCCCGCACGCCTACCGCAAGCGAGCGCAACGTATGTCGACCTGAGCAGAACAGCAGCAGTTCCGCGGGACCGTCTTGCCCGAAGCCTCCGGCTCAGCCGGGCCCCTAGCAAGACCTTGGCCCATCCGTCTGTGTGGCGGCACCTCCCGTCGGCTTCGGATCGTCCTCGAAAGGCTGCTCAGATCGTCCCTGCCACACATGGCACGCAGTCCCACGAATCGATCCGCGATACGCCGCTCGACTTCTCTCAGATTGATTCTGAGCCTCGAAACCGTCGCCTGCACCGACAGTTGACGGGCTGGGCATGCACGTCAATCACCGAAACGAAGTGGAGTTCAGCGGAGTGGTAGCACGGACCTGAGTGAGCGCGTGCCTCCAACGTAGGCGGTGCCACCGGGTGGTTCCTTCGTGATCTCTCACAACCGACTCGAAGAAGGACACCGAGATGGCCGCTGGACCCAGTACCGACCCTGCCCGCTTCTGAACGAGCAGCTGGCCCAAGCCAGTCGTGATCTGATGCGCGAACTGCTCACCATGTCGGTCAACCTCCACATGCCCAGCGGCACGAACCATCACCCCACGATGCGCTCGCCGAACAGACGGCTCTTGGCAAGGAATGCCGGAGTCCTTCCGTTCGCGAACACCATCTCGGCAATGAGCAGCGGGCCCACCATGGGAAACGTGGTTCACGGCGAGCACCACGCCGCCGCTGGATGGGATCTGTTCAACGCCATGCCAGTCCCGACGGCGCACCAAGACCAACGCCGGCTTGCAGACCAAGAACGCGATCCACCACGCCACGCCCCACCCAGGTAGAAACGCAGGTAACCTCACTGGACCTCCACCGATGGCTGGCTGTGCACGTAGGACACCGCTACTGAACTGGGCACGTTGCTCGGACCTCTCGGATCTCTCATCTGCAGGTCGCATTCGCCGGGGCTCATTCCTTGTCCAGCGTTCGCGGCGAAATGTTCAGCACCGACGACCACGAAGGTGGCCTCGGCGGATCCGACCCCCCGTCCATTGTCGTCCCGCGCCTCGGCGTGGAGCAGCAGCCGTCGTCCTTCCCGTTGGGCCACGTTGGCGCAGAAGGTGTACGGCTGGCGCAACCGGAACGGTGCTCGGTACTCGACGGTAAGGCTGCGAGTGACGGCGAGCGATCCGACCGTGTAGAGCACGAACCCAAACAAGTCGTCGAACGCGAGTGCGACCGCTCCTCCATGCGCGATACCTGGGGCTCCTACATGCGCCTCGTCGAAGCAGTGGACTGCTTCGACTCCCGACGCGGTGCGGACCGCACGCAGATGCAGGCCGGCCGGATTATCCGGCCCGCATCCGGCGCAATCCGGCGAGTGCGGGGGCAGCGTCTGGCCGATCCCCACCGGGCGCTGACCGGCGAGGTGCGCCGCCCAGCGAGAGATCACTCCCCCCTCGCGGGATACGTCGCCTTCGCTACCGCCAACGGGCGTCATCTGGTTGCTGTGCTTCCCAATCGCCGTCATCCGTGTCACTTCTCTATTCGTCGGGCTTCGAGTTGTCCGAGTGAAGCGATACTTCTCAGACTTCGATGACGGCCAGTTCGCCGTCGGCATGCAGTGCGCGTAGGCGCTTCTTGTCGAATTTCCCGACCGACGTCTTCGGTACCTCGGCGACGAAGCTCCAGCGCTCCGGCAGCCACCACCTGGCAACCTTGTCCTCGAGGAAGTCACGAAGCTGGGCCGGTGTGAGTTCCCTGCCCTCGCGTACGGCGATGACGGCCAGTGGCCGCTCCTGCCACTTCGCGTCCGGAACCCCCACCACGGAGGCTTCCAGAACGTCGGGGTGACCGGCGAGGTGCAACTCAAGCTCAACCGAAGAGATCCACTCCCCTCCGGACTTGATCACGTCCTTGGTGCGGTCGGTCAACGTGACGAAGCTGCGTGAGTTGATGCGCCCGACGTCGCCGGTGCGCAACCACCCGTCGTGGAACCTCTCTCCGTCGTCCTCCTCCCGGTAGTAGGCGCCGCTGATCCAGGGCCCGCGCACCTGCAACTCCCCCACCGCCGCGCCATCGTTGGGCAGCACTCGGCCCGCATCGTCGACGATCCTCAATTCCACTCCAGCGACCGGACGCCCCTGGGTGGCACGCAGTTGCCACTGCTCGGACGGGTCGAGCGATGCGGGCGGACGGGCGACGGCGGCCAGCGGAGAGGTCTCAGTCATCCCCCATGCTTGGACGATCTGCACGCCGTACTTCTCTTGGAATGTCTTCATGAGGTGCAGGGGCACCGCAGAGCCACCGCAGGCGACAAGACCGAGCGAGGACACATCGTGGCTTGGGTTGGACTCCAGAAAGTTCAAGACGTCGTTCCAGATCGTCGGGACTGCTCCGGCGATCGTGGGTCGCTCAGCACCGATCAGGCGCACGAGCGGTTCGGCCTGTAGGAAACGCTCGGGCATGAGTAGGTCGGCACCGGCCATGAAGGCGGAATAGACCAGGCCCCAAGCGTTGGCGTGGAACATTGGCACGATCGCGAGGATGCGGTCACCGGCGCCGATACCGAGGCCGTCTGCGAGACAGGCGGCCATGGAGTGCAGGTAGGTCGACCGGTGACTGTAGGCGACTCCTTTGGGATTGCCGGTGGTCCCGGACGTGTAGCACATGGCCGCCGCCGTGCCTTCATCGAGCTCGGGCCAGTCGAAGGCCTCGGGCTGGCCCGAGATGAAATCCTCGTATCTCACGACCGTGACGTCCTTGCTGCGTAGCGGAGTGAGATCGACGTCGCCGGTCACCACGACGGTGTGCACGCTGGTGATCTGCGGTAACACTGGAGCCAGGAGGGGTACGAGACTGCCATCGGCGATGATCACTCGATCTTCGGCGTGGTTGCCGATGTAGGTGATCTGCTCCGGGGTGAGGCGCAAGTTCAGGGTGTGGAGCACCGCGCCCATCGAGGGCACCGCCAAGTACGCCTCCACGTGTTCTTGGTTGTTCCACATGAAGGTGGCGACCCGATCATCGCCAGTGATTCCGCAGCCTCGCAACGCGTGAGCCAACTGCGCAGCCCTACGGCCGACCTCGGCGAAGGTGCCGACCTTTACGGTTCCATCGGGTTGCAGGGTCCGCACCGTTGCAGACCCGTGCACGCCTGCGCCGTGACGCATGATTGCTGTGGTCGTCAACGGGACGTTCATCATCGTGCTCTGCATGAGGTTCCTTCACTCGTGTGTGGATCCGGACGGACAGCTGTTCGGAGAGAGCCGACCTTGGAAAGTCAATGGCGGTGATCAGCCATCTGCCGCTGCCAAGGAGGTTGCGGCAGACTCCAGGGACTCGACGAGACGCAACTCCAACTCCGGTAGCCGGCTGGCCATCAGGACCACGTCGTCAATCCGCGAACGTGGGTGGGTGTCGCGTTTGACCGCAGCGCGGGCGGCTTCTGTCCAGCCCTGTGCGCAACGGGCGGCTTCGGTCGCAGCCTCAGCGGTCGCCTGGTCGCCGGTCAGACGTGCGACTTCTGCGCAGCCATCTGCGAGCAGTCGCCGAAAGAGCCCGCCGCCGGTGCCTGCCTTCTCGATGAAGGCACCCAGGCTGAACAACAAGAGTCCGAGTTCGTCGTCGGGAAGTTCCGCCCAGGTCGCGATGTCGTCAGCGAACAGAGCAACCGCCTTCAGGCCTTCGGCACCGACGGCGGCTGTGGTGGGGCCGGCAATGCTGTGTTGTGACGGATCGCGCATGTTGCCGGCGCACTGGATGAACGCGCCTGCGGCGGCTTCCTCGATGGCGGGCAGGGACGGCGGCCAGGTGATGCGGTACGTGCAGTGACGCGTGGGTTGTGGGAATGCCGTTGAGGACCGTGCCCGGGCCAAGGCTTCCAATGGCACCTTCTGCACCTCGGCGCGGTCGTTGTCCACGACGTAGGCGAGTTGTTCGTCTTCGTCGTAGCCGATGACGACGATGTCGTGACGGCTCATCTGCAGCTGGACACGGAGGTAGGGAAGTTCGGAGATGTCTCCCCAAATCAGGCTGGGTCGACCGGCGTCGAGTTCGGTACGGACCCACGACCATCCCTCGGCGGGATCGTCGGTGGTGAGGACCTGCACGACACCGCCCAGTCGTGTTGGTAGATCGATTTCGAAGTCGGCACCTCGTCCTACCAGGTATAGCGGGGGAAAGAGTTCGCTCGACCGGAGGAAGGAGAGCCCTAGGGCGCCGCCGAGCGTGAAGACCAGGCCCTCATTGGGCGGTCCATCCCATCCCAGGCCGTGCCAGTGCAGCAGATCGCGCATCGCACCGGAGCCGCAGTGTCCCCCCAGTCGATGGGGGTAGTCCTGGATGAAGGCATTGACGGGCATGTGGCGTCCTTCTCTTGTGCCGGATGGTTGGGGTTGGGGGGTCAGTTGTTCCGAATGCGGTCGAGGTAGGTCTGGCGGGCGACCATGTCGACGTCGTCGAGGAAGACCGAGTCCGTACCCAGGACAGAGCCAAGCGCGGACGCCACCCGTCCGGGCACGAACTTCATTGCTGCGACCATGCCGCCGGCGAGGCGAGTGACCCGTACGAAGGGACGGGGATGCTCGATCAGCTCGGCTGTCGCGCGAGCAATCTCTTCGGGTTCGGCGTTGCGCAGCCCCTTGGCTCCGGCCGTGCCGGCGACGAGCTCGGTGTTGGTGAATGTCGGTCGCACGGTGGACAGTTGGATCCCGGACTTGCGGTACTCCTGCCGTGCTGCCTCGGTGAATCCGATGACTGCGAACTTGGTGGCGCAGTAGGTAGCCAGGCCAGGCACGGGCAGTTCCCCGGCCAGCGATGCGGTGTTGATGATGTGTCCGGCCCGCCGCGGCAGCATCCGCTGGAGGGCGAGCTTGGTCCCGAAGATCACTCCGAGGAGGTTGATCTCCACCTGTCGCCGGGTGACGGCGTCGTCCTCCTCGTGAGCGTGTCCGGTGGGCATGATGCCCGCGTTGTTGACCAGCACATCGAGGGGACCGAGCTGTTCCTCGACCATGTCGAGGAACGCCCGGAACGAGTCGGGGTGGGTGACGTCGAGATGGCCCACAACAGAGATACCCAGCTCATCCGCCGCTTTCTTGACACGGGCCTCGTCGATGTCGCCGATGGCCACGCGGTGGCCGCGTTCGGTCAGCTCCTTCGCCGTCTGGTAGCCGATGCCACGGGCTCCTCCAGTGATCGCGATCGTCTTGGCGGGGAAGGAAGTGGCGTGCGTCATCTGCGGTGCTCCTTGTTCCGGCCGAGGCGTTGACTCAGGCCGCGTCCGGCTGCTGCGCGCATGATCTTTGCGGCGATGGCCGTACGCCAGGCGGAGTACGGGTACCACGTGAGCTCTCTTGCCCGGACTGGAAGTCGCGGCTCGGTGACCGCGCGGACGCGGCAGTACTTGTGCAGCCCGTCGGCTCCTCCGAGCCGGGCGCCCATCCCGGAGGCCTTCCAGCCACTATGAGGCAACGTCATCGCGAAGAGGTTGCTGAAGACATCGTTGATGTTGACCGCGCCGACCTCCAGGCGCCGTGCAACACGGCGGGCGCGAGCACGATCACGAGTCCACACGGTCGCCGACAATCCGTACGTCGAGTCGTTGGCCAGTCGGATGGCCTCTTCTTCGTCGGCGACGCACATCACCGGGATCGTGGGTCCGAAGGTCTCCTCGGTCATGCAGGACATCGTGTGATCCACGTCGACAAGGACCGTTGGCGTGTAGTAGTTCCCGGCCGCACCCCGCTTGCCGCCGGCCACTACCTTCGCTCCCGCGGCCACCGCCTCGCTGACGTGGCGATCCGCGATGTCAACTTGTCTCGCGGTGACCATCGCACCAACATCGTTGCCGGCATCCGCCCCCTGGGTCAGGGACTGCACGCGCTGTGTCAGGCGGGCCACGAATTCCTCGTAGACCGCAGCAACGACATACACGCGTTCGACGGAGATGCAGACTTGCCCTGCGTTGAAAAGGCCACCCCAGGCGACGCCCTCGACCGCTCGAGCGAGATCGGCGTCCTCCAGCACGATCGCCGGATCCTTGCCGCCCAGCTCCAGACTCACCGGTTTCAACTGCTCAGCACAGCGGAGGGCGACCTGGCGCCCTGTCGCTGTCGAGCCCGTGAACTGGACGAAGTCGGCGGCATCCACCACTGCGGCACCAGTGTCGCCGGCTCCTGTGACATGTGCGAGAACGGGTGGCGCGCCGATCTCGCGCCAGCCGTCGATGACCCGCGCGCAGGTCAGCGGTGTCTCTTCTGAGGGCTTCGCCAGTACCGCGCAACCGGCAGCCAGTGCGGGGGCTGCGTCCATGAGGAAAAGGGTGATCGGGAAGTTCCACGGGGTGATCAGACCGACGAGTGGGTAGGGCTGGTAGGTCTTGGACAGTCGTTTCGGCAGGCTGAGTAGACCCGCGGTCTTGACCCGTTCGTCGGCGAGGAACTCCTCGGCATGGTCGGCGTAGTAGGTGATGAACTCGCACGAGGCGGTCGTCTCTACGAGCGCGTCCGGACGAACCTTGCCTGTCTCGGCCTGCAGCAGGTCGGTGAGCTCATCGGAGTGCGTGAGGATCCAGTCGCGCCAGAGGCGCAGCCACTTGGAGCGCTGCCGCGGACCAGCCTCGGCCCATGCACGTTGGGCCAGCCGGAGCTGCGTGGCGCGGCGGTTCACAGCGTCACGGTCGTCAACGGACACGGTTCCCACCAGCTGACCGTCGGACGGGTTGCGCACCTCGAGTGCGCTATTTGAGGTCGTTGTGGTGGTCATTGATCCTCCTGAGGCGAAGTGGACCGGCGTGAGGATCCACCGGGTTTGACCTGGCTGGCGGGCTTTGCGGTGAAGGCGTCGTCGATCGCCTGCGGCGAGGCCTCGACCATCGATCCATAGGTGTTCCGAAGCTCGGTCAGGATCGCGGCCAGGGGAAGGTCGTCATAGACGCCGCGCTCGCGGACGTACTCCATGTGCTGGGTTCCGTCCCCAGTGAAAGCGTGCATGAGCGCGTCGTGCTCGCCGTCGAATTCCACAGGTGGAACGCCGAAACGAGCGCATAGTTCGACGTTGAATGCCGGGGTGGCCTTGAGCCATCTCCCGTCGATGTGGAGACTGCTGTATCCGTGATAGACGAACAGGTCGGTGCCGCCCATGAGCTTTCGCAGTGATTCGGTCTGCAGATGGTTGCGCACATCAGCGAACCCCAACCGCGCTGGAATTCCCGCTGCACGGCACACTGCGGTCAAGAGGACCGCTTTCGGGACGCAATAGGCACGGCCCGCTTGGAGGACGAAACTCGCGCGGTAGTTGGCGGGGTCGGCCGAAACGGTGTAGGGGTCGTACCAGACTTGGTCCCGGACGGCAGCGAAGAGGCGCCTCGCCTTTTCCCTGTCGCCGGACGCGTCACCAACGGTGGCCTCGGTGAAGGCGCGGATGTCTTCGTGCTCGATGTCGAGGAACTCAGTCGCCTCAAGGAACGACGCCGGACTGCAGCTCATCCTCGCTCCAAGGTCATCGGATACTCGTCCGCGAGAACCGGTAGCGAGGCGTTGTCCCATCGCTTGTTCTTGGCCCGGGTGAGACTGGTCCGAATCGGGAGCAGTCCATGACGTGGCCAAGAGACGGGAGCCTGACAGTTTCCTGAACCGACTTGAGACCGGAGCCTGCCCGAACTGGTGCGAGGTCGCGGACTGGCAACTGGTCTCGGACCGCGCGCAGGGCTCTGTCTGCCCGAACGCGATAGGCAGGTCGTCATTGAATGTCCTCTCGACGATAGGTCCACTCTTCGTTGCCATGGGATTCGCGGTTGGCCCGGAGCCCTCCGCTCCAGCACGCCCGGCTCGCGACGAGCCCGGATCGCACGGCATTACGCACCCGCGTCACTCACAGCCGAAGTCAGCTCGGCTCGCCCAACGCCCCGAGACGCCTGCGTCAGAAGCCGCTTGCTGACGACGAAGTCACGGGGACGGTTGACACAATCCGCAGCGATTAGCTCGCCTTGACGAAGGTAGAAGCAGGTGAAGTCACGGTCCAGTTTCGGGTCACCGCTGAGGACGACTTCGTCGAACCCGGTGTTGAGCCCAGCGATCTGGAGCTTGACGTCGTACTGATCCGACCAGAACCATGGAAGAGCAGCGATCTCCTTGGACTTTCCAGAGATCGTCGCTGCGGCCACTTTGGCCTGCTCCCCCGCGCTTGGAACGCATTCCAGGCGGACCCGACCGCCGTAGGAGGCCATGTATCGACTCGTGCAGTCACCGGCCGCAACGATGTTCCGGTCACTTGTCCGAGCACGGTCGTCAATCACAATACCGTTGTCGACCTCCAAGCCGGCTGATGCGGCGAGCTCGGTGTTCGGCTCGACACCGATGCCAACGATCACGAGGTCTGCAGGGACGGCCTCGCCATTGGACAGGAGCACTTCGCGGACCTTGGTTTCACCGGTGAAGGCCTCGACGAGGGCTCCGGTTCGAATGCTCACACCCTCCTCTTGGTGGACCCGTTGGAAGAACGCTGAGACCTCGGGAGCGGTGACTCTTTCGAGAACACGCTCGGTCGCCTCGAGCACGGTGACGTCCAGCCCCAAGGCGCGCAGCGAGGCTGCCACCTCGAGCCCTATGTACCCCCCGCCAACGATCACGGCCACGCTTCCTGGTTGGGCGGCTGCTCGGATCAGGTCCACGTCCATGGCGGTGCGCAGGTAGCAAACACCGGAAAGATGGGCACCTGGGACGAGCAACCGTCGCGGACGCGCGCCGGTGCACAACGCGAGATGGTCGTAGGCCAGCGACTGGCCGCTGCTCAGCGTCAGGTGGCCAGCAGAGCGGTCGATCGCCTCGACCCTCGCATCGAGAAGGCTAATCTTCCGCTTGTCGTAGAACTCCGCACTGCGAATTTCCAGCTCTTCGAAGGCGCTCTTCCCAGCCAGATAGGCCTTCGACAGTGGTGGGCGTTGATAGGGCACTGGCGACTCATCGCCCACCAAGACAATCTCGCCGTCCCAGCCTTCCTGGCGCAGGCTGGCCGCGAGTTGCGCGCCGGCATGGCTTGCTCCGACAATCACCGTTCTCAGCGCGGTCATGCGCTGCTTTTCGGGGTCAGTCGGACCATCAGTTTGCTGATACCCCGCACGAAGTTGGACTGCACGTACTCCGGCTCACCCACGACTTCGATGTTCTCGAAGCGCGGGAGCAGCTCCTCCCAGAGAATGCGCAGTTGCAACTCGGCCAGCCGGTTGCCCATGCAACGGTGAACACCGAAGCCGAAGGCGATATGGTTGCGTGCGTTGGGCCGGTCGATGATCAGCTCATCTGGCCGATCGAACACCGTCTCGTCGCGATTACCAGACGCGTACCACATGACGACCTTGTCGCCCTTGCGGATGAACTGGCCGTTCAGGATGGTATCGGTCTTCGCGACCCTGCGCATGTAGGCGAGCGGCGTCTGCCAGCGGATGATCTCCGACACCATGTTGGGGATCAGGTCGGGGTTGGCCTTTAGCTTCTCGAACTGGTCCGGGAACTGGTTGAGCGCTAGAACCCCGCCACTCATCGAGTTCCGGGTGGTGTCGTTGCCGCCGACGATCAACAGCACCAGGTTCCCGAGGAACTCCATGGGGCGGTCGATCAGATCCTTGGTGTTGTCGTCACTCTGCAGCATGGTGATCAGATCGAAGCCGGGTTCCTCCCCGGCAGCAGTCCTGGCCGCCTTGTCATGCCAGAGCGCGCTGAGACCTCGCGCCATGTCGCGCATTCCATGGAAGACTTCGTCGTTGTCCGAGGGACCACCGTTTGCCTGCTCCATCGACGACGCAAGGTCTGACCAGTACGTGAGCTTTTGCCGCTGCTCGTACGGGAAGTCCAGCAAGGTGGCGAGCATGCGGCCCGTCAGCTCGATTGATACTCGCTGCACCCAGTTGAAGGGCTCACCCACAGGAAGAT
Source organism: Nocardioides sp. NPDC000445 (assembly GCF_040300245.1). Taxonomy (NCBI): domain Bacteria; kingdom Bacillati; phylum Actinomycetota; class Actinomycetes; order Propionibacteriales; family Nocardioidaceae; genus Nocardioides; species Nocardioides sp. NPDC000445. The sequence goes on from NZ_JBEPDH010000002.1 coordinate 67,933, forward strand.
CGTCCAGCACCTCGCGGACACGTGTCCTGATGAGGCCCTCCATCTCGCGCAGGTTCTTCGGCGCGACAACGCCTTGGACCGCCTGTCGCTGCAGGTCGTGACGCGGAGGATCCATCGCGATGAACATCTCGATGTCGAGGAATCGAGGTGGAACACCGATGACGATCAAAGGTTCGGCCGAGAAGACTTCATGGTTCTTGTCAACGGCGATGATGTCGGCGTGACGAGTGACCGACCAGAACGGGCCGAACGGGCTGTTGGGCTGATAATGGATCGGGGCCTCGTTGCGCAGGCGCTCGAAGTAGGATTGCCATCGACCCTGCCGATACAGGAAGGGATTGCTGACGTCGATGTCCGCGAGCTCCACCTCGTCGACCGGCGGGATAGGACGCTCCACGAACATCCTGTCGCCGTTCGCACCTCTCACCCATCTCATGGTCTTGTCGTAGAGATGCGCGCCCTGAATCTGGCGCTCCATCGGGATGGAGGATTGAACTTTGGCCGTGATTGCCTCAGAAATCTTCATCATTTCAACCCGTTCTCGTCGTCACATCTGAAATTCGGGAAGCCGGACGCTCAGCCCGTCCCACACGTCGGAGACCACCATCTGGCAAGACAGCCGGGAGGTCGGTTCACGCTCAGGGTTCATCGCGAGCATCTCCTCCTCATCGGCGCCGGGCGGCCCGACACATTCGGACCACTGCGGATCAACGATGACGTGACAGGTCCCGCACGCAGCTTCTCCACCGCAGTCACCGTCGATGCCAGGCACCGCGTTGTTCGTCGCGACCTGCATCAACGACTGCCCTTCCTCAACGGGCACCGCGTGCGTCTTCCCGTCGTGTGACACAAACCTAACCACTGTCATGATCAACTCTCCTGGTGCTGTTGTGGGCCGCAAAGCCTTGGACAAACTCTTGTCGCGGATGCGCCCTGTGGCTATGGTCACACGAGTCAGAAAGTTGTGATTTCGGCTCAAGGAGTGTCTTTGAACGGCAGCGACGCGGGCGTGCCCTACACGGCTTTCGCACAGCTGCTCGAGAGCCAAACTCTCGACGCAGAGGCAGCCGCACGGTTCCGCGCCATCATGGTTCGCGAGGGAGCCGACGAGACGACCCTGCTGCAACTCGGCGGCCAGGCACCGGCTCGATGGTTCCGGGAGGTGTACCCCGACCTAGACGCCGATCAAGCGACCCACCTCGGCCATGCGTTCGCAGATCAGGCCCAGCTGACCTCATTCGGCCCATTGAGTCTTCCCTTGATCAGTGCGGGCTCGGTCGCTGAGGTCATGGAACTGCTCACGTATCTTCCCTTGATTACGACGGCCGTCAGTACGCGGTTCCATCCGAATGACGACGGCCTTGCGGTCGGGCTCACAGGTCAGACGGGCGATCCGGACCTGGACTGCCTGGTCGTCACCTACTGTGGTTCCGCGCTGCTGCGGTTGATCCGAATGCTCGCTGGCGATGTGTCAACCGTCAGGCTGCACACCAGTTGGCCGGCGCCCGCCTCCACGACCCAGCATGAGGACGCGCTGGGAGGACACCTGGTTTTCAACGCGCCCATGACGTTCCTGTATGTGCCCACGGAGGTCCTGAACGAGGTCTGCCGGTTCTCCGACCCCGTTGCATACCGACACGCGATCGCCGATCTGTCGAAATCCCTTGAGCACCGGATCGGACCGGCGTCATACGCGACCAAGGTAAGACTGTCGATAGACGAGGGCCCCGGACTAAAAACCTGTCAGTCGGTCGCAAACGAACTGTCAATCTCGACCAGCACTCTCAAGCGACGTCTCCTCAACGAGGGCACCACGTTCCGAGAGATACTCGAATCGTCGTTGCTGGAGCGGGCCTCGCTAAAGCTGCTCGACCGATCCTTGTCGGTCAGCGAGATAGCTGTTGAACTCGGTTTCAGCGACCTGACCAACTTCTCACACGCCTTCAAGCGATGGACTGGCCAGTCTCCAAGCCAGTTCCGACAAGAATGCCTGAGGTGGTGACGGTTCCGCACTGAATCACCAGATCTGATGCAGCCGCAGCCCGCCGGTTCCGCAGAGCCAGGTGGTCTAGGTGGGCTCCTGCATGGCAGCACAGGCATTGAGACCTGGGCGAGCGACCCAATCTTGGGGTGTCCTCTCAGCGGGCACATCAACTAGTCCCAGGTCGGGTCGGACTGAGCGGTGGGGGCGGCAGGGAGCCGAGGAACGAGGTCGTGATCGCGCTACCCCCGGGCATGCACTCAGAGGCCATCTCACCATCAGGCCTGAGCGTCAGTCGCGCTAGCAGGGCAATCAGTGGTGCGTGGTTCCTTTTGGCCGCCAAGCCCTTGCATCAGAACGCCGAGAACTCGTTTCGCAACCTGTTCTGCAGAGGGGCGGCTGTCTTCAACTGCGTGATACAGACCGGCGACTGTGATGGCCCCAAAGATCGCCAGGGATGCCTCTTCTGGGTGGGGCTGCACGTGTAGCGATCCGTCGGCGGCGCCTTCGGCAAGGAGTTGTTCGATGGGACGGCGGAATGCTTCTTGGAGGGCGTGAGCGAGCGCAGGAAGTCTGGTGGCTCGGCCGAGGTCACCAACGAGCGCCCGACATGCGGCGGGCTGGTCGAGCATCACGGCGATCTGGGCTTGGACCGCAGCTTCGAGGCGGACGCGGGCGCTTCCGGTGGCCCCAACAGCTGCCGCTACCTCGCCAGCAATTGCCTCGAGCATGTCGGTGAGGAGGAAGGCGAGGATCTCATCCTTACCGGTGAAGTAGTAATAGAGGGTTGCGCGAGGGATGCCGGAGGCAGCCGCGATTTCGTCCATCTTGGCCTCGGCGACTCCGCGCTCGGCGATCAATTCCGCGGCTCCGTAGAGCTTGCTTGCGATGGAGGCAGGCAGTTGCCGCATCTCCACACACCTTTCCGGACGAGTGACACTGCGTATTCGGAGGGTATCGACAGCAGCCTCAGCCTATGTTGTACTGCGAGTACAAACTCAAGATACAAATCATGGAGGCATCCGTGGATGCTGGGGCGCCGGGTCGTCTGGCCCGTTTGTGCACGGCGGGAATCCGTTTCCCGCGTCTGGTCGTCGTCGGCTGGTTGGTCGCGGCTGCAGCGGTCACTCTCGGCCTGCCGTCGCTGCCGTCGGTGGTCGAGCGCAGCAGTGCAGCCTTTCTGCCCGAGGACGCGCCGACGTTGACCGCGTTGCACGACATGGACGAGGCGTTCGGCTCGGGGCGCACCGAGTCATTTGCCTACATCGTGTTCCGCAACGAGAACGGCCTGAGCGCGGCTGACACGCTTGCGTATCGCGACCTGGTTCGCACCCTGGGTGCGAACCAGGAGCGGGTCTCCGAAGTGCAGCACTTCGTCGGCAACAAGGACGCGCGGCGACACTTGGTCAGCAAGGACGGCCAGGCGGCCTACCTGGTGGCCGGGCTGACCAGTGGCATCGGATCGCCGGACTCCGAACAGGACATCCACTGGCTGCGAGAACGGGTCGCCGACCTGTCCGTGCCCCGTGGCAGCAGCGCGTATGTGACCGGGGACCCAGCGATGATCACCGACCTGACCACCGAGGTGAACGAGGCCTCGGTAAGGATCACGGTGGTCTCCGGGCTGCTGCTGGTCATCATCTTGTTGATCATCTACCGCCGCGTCACCACTGTACTGGTTTCCCTGGTATCGATCGGGGTGGCACTGGCGTGCGCGCGGGGAGTGCTGGCATGGGCCGGGATGCAAGGAATGTCGCTGTCGACCTACACCGACGCGTTCGTAACCGCCATCGTGCTCGGCGCTGGCACTGACTACTGCGTGTTCTTGATCAGCAGATTCCGCGAGGCATACGGGCGCGGAGTCGACGCGCTGCCGGCCGTCGAGGAGGCAGCCACCAGAGTAGGACCGGCGTTGGTGGCGTCCGCCGGCACGGTCATCCTCGCCGCGATATGTCTGGGATTCACCAAGCTGGCCATCTTCTCCACCACCGGACCGCCGATGGCGATCTGCGTCGCGGTCACCGTTGCGGTGAGTCTGACCTTCACGCCCGCGCTGATGGTCTGGTTCGGCCCCCGGATCGGGCCGGCGCGCACGCCAGCACCGACGTCGGCGTGGTCACGCGTCGGCCGCCTCGTGGCGCGCCGACCGGTCCGGGTGCTTGTTGCCGGTACCGCCGTGTTGGTTGTGCTTGCCGCGTTTCTTCCGACGATGGTGATCTCCTACGACCAGCGGAACTCCCAGCCGCCCGACACGCCGAGCAACAAGGGGTTGGCGGTGCTGGAGGACCACTTCCCTCGCAACGAGACCCTGCCGGACTACCTGCTGCTGGAGTCCACACATGACATGCGCAATTCGAAGGATCTGGCAGTCCTCAACGAGGTCAGCCGAGCCGTGGCCAAGGTCGATGGTGTTTCCAGCGTCCGGAGCATCACCCAGCCGGCAGGTGAGCCACTAGAACCAGCGTCGATCGCGCGACAGCTCAAGCGCCTCGCCACCGGGCTGGGTCGGGCCAGCGATGGCTTGGAGGAGGGTCAGCCCGATCTCGAACGCCTCTCCTCGGGCAGCGCCCAGCTAGCCGACGCGATCAGCCGGGTGGCCGACGGCGCCGGCCGCGCCCAAGGCGGCGCCGACCGACTTGCGAACGGAACCAGCGATCTCGCCAACGGTCTCGGCCGCGCTACCGAGGGCACGCGTGACGCAGCGCACGGCGCCCGCCAGTTGCAGACCGGCGCTGCCGCCTTGGCCACAGGCATCCAAACCGCTCACGACCAAGTCACCGTGGTCGTGAGTAGCATCGGCCTGATCGTCCAGGCACTCGACCGCGACCTGCTGTGCACCGCAGACCCGATCTGCCGCAGGTCCAGGGAAGGACTTGCCGACATCCACCGCGGCATGAAGGATGAACTCCTCCCAGGACTGCAGGAGGCAGCCAACGGAGCGAACTTGATCGCCCGCAAACAAGGAAGCCTCGCCGATGGCCTCAACGATCTCGCCTCCGGGTTGAGGCAGGCCGAGCGGGGTGCCGACCGGATCACCGAAGGACAGCGCCTTCTGCGCACGCGTCTAGGGCAGATGGCGGACGGCACCTCCCAGATCGCTGAGAACGCCGAGGCCTTTGCGCCGGGGATCAAGGACCTCATCCGCCAGACCAAGGAACTCGCCCAGAACCTGGAGACCTCTGAGTCCTACCTGCGCACGGTCAACCGTCAGGCCGACACACCAGAGGCTGGTGGCTTCTACCTGCCCGCGAGCGCCCTAGACGACCAGCGCTTCGCCTACGCCCGCAGCGTATTCCTGAGCCCCGATGGCCGCGTTGCCCGCATCCAGGTAACCGGTGACTCAGATCCTCTTAGCCCGGATGGGCTGCGCCGCTTCGAAGAATCCCAGGCAGCCGCTGAAAACGCGTTGAATCGGACACGTCTCGAAGGCGCAACCGTCAGCGGCACCGGGGCCGCTGGACTCGGCGCCGACCTGAACCGCTATCTGTACGAAGACGCGAAACTCGTGCTCGCGGCGGTGCTTCTGATCGTCCTGCTCCTCCTCATCATCGCCCTGCGCTCCCTGGCCGCGCCGCTATACCTGCTCGCCTCTGTAGCGCTATCCTGCGCCGCGGCCCTTGGCCTGACAACCCTGGTCTTCCAAGGCATCCTTGGCCACGACATCCAGTTTGCCGTCCCAGTGATCACGTTCGTGCTGCTCGTCGCCGTTGGCGCCGACTACAACATCCTGCTCATGAGCCGAATGCGCGAGAACGGCACCACCTTGACTCGAGGCGCCGTTGCCGAAGCAGTGACCCTGACCGGCCCGGTGATCACATCCGCAGGAATCATCTTTGCGAGCACCTTCATCGCGCTGCTCACCTCTCCCGTGGTCACGCTTGTCGAGACTGGTTTCGCCGTCGCAGCCGGACTGCTGCTCGATACCTTCGTAGTCCGCAGCCTCATCGTTCCCGCCTGTGCCGCCCTGCTTGAGGACCACAACTGGTGGCCTGCCCGCCAGATCCGGAACCCTGGGCTTAAGGGAACACAGATCAGAAAAGCCAGCTCGGCCTAGTACATACGTTCATGCATGCATGTACGCTTCGGGCATGAAGGTAGCTACGCGACGACCGCGAAAACAAGCCGAACGCTCGGCCACCACCCGACGCGCGCTGTTGGACGCGACCATCGCCTGCCTTGCCGACCTGGGATATGCCGGCACCACCAGTGTCGCCGTGGCGGAGCGAGCCGGGCTGTCCCGCGGGGCCCAACTGCACCACTTCGGAACCCGTGACCAACTCGTGGTAGCCGCCGTCGAGCACTTAGCGCAAGAACGCATGCGCAGGGTGCGGACGGAGATGTCTCGGATCGCACCACAAGGGGCCCAACTCCAGACGTTGACGACGGTCACCCAGGAACGCGAAGCGGCGTTGGGTTTGCTAGCTGAGGCCCTGTCCGGACCGTTGTACGCGGCCAGTCTCGAGCTCTGGGTGGCCGCGCGCTCAGACCCCGGCTTGCGTAAGGAGCTGGTCCCAGCCGAGGAGCGTGTCAACGCGGAGCTCGCTGAGATCTGTCGCACCTATATCAGCGACGACCCGATCGAAGTTCGCTTGACCTTGGACCTTGTCCTCGGACGGGGTGTCGCACGGCTGTTGACGCCACGTCCCGATCGGCAAGCAGAACTGCTCACCGGCTGGGCACGCCTTCTGAACGGCAGCACCCGTGGCTGACCTTCAAGCACTCATGACTGCGTTGCAGCAAAGAATCGGCCCCCATCCAGATGGCGCGCACCTGCCGGCTCACCACGAGCAATGCCTGGGCTGCGGCGTTGACAACCCTCATGGCCATCACTTGAGCGTGCATCGCGAAGGCGATCTCGTGGTGGCCACCCACGTCTTCGACGATCGCCACGTGGGCGCACCCGGCATCGCGCACGGCGGCGCGGTCGCCACCGTCCTTGACGACCTCTACGGTTTCCTGCTCTACCTGGTCGGAGAACCAGCTGTCACTCGCCAACTGGTGGTCGAATACCTCGCGCCGGTCCTGATCGGGACGACATACCGACTCGAGGCCCGGGTAGATCGGCGCGAGGGCCGTAAGCTGTTCGTGAACGCCAAGGTGACCGCACTCGACGGGCGAACCGCCGCCACATCGACGGCTGTGTTCGTTACAGTCGACGCCGAGCACTTCGCTCAGGCACGCCCGAGCTCCGCTATCTGAGGCGATCCACAACGCTAGCCAATGCCCCTGTGGCATGGCCCGGGGCACCAGAATCCCCACGCCATGGACGAGCGCAACAACGCCAGAACCCACCCCAGCGGCATGAACACGTGGAGAGCCGGATGCGGTGAAAGCCGCACGTCCGGTTCGGAAGGCGGGCCGCGGAAACCCATCAGCCGAGAGGCCGACAGGGCGCCCCGGTCCGACCCCTACCCGAGCATCCAATCGGTGTGGGGAAGTCTACCTGTGCGCGGTCAAAGACGTCTTCGCGAACCGGATCGTGGGCTATTCCATCAGCGACCCGATGAAGTCCAAACTCGCCGTCGCGGCCCTGGAGAACGCCGTCGGGATGCGTCAGGCAGCCGGTGAGGACGTGGCCGGTTGCATCGTTCATTCCGACCGGGGCAGCCAGGGCGGATTCAACCGGTCGTCGCAACACCTTGACTTCGGAGGTGTTCAACGATGGCGAAGGTGGACTGGAGCAAGAAGACCAGCGATGTGCCCGAGGGGCTGCGGCGGCAGTGGCGAGCTGATCGTGTGCTGCGGCCGGCGATGCGTTCGCCGGGGAGGCCTGATCCGTTGGGGGTGGTGCAGCGGCAGTTCTGGCGGCTGATCGCCACGGGCATCACGACCGCTGAGGCGTCGATGGCGGTCGGTGTGTCGGTGCCGGTCGGGATGCGTTGGTTTCGCCACGCTGGCGGCATGGCGCCGATCTCGTTGGCCGAGCCCACTGGCCGCTATCTGTCCTTCGAGGAGCGCGAGGAGATCGCGATCTTGTGTGCCAAGGACCAGGGAGTGCGTGAGATCGCTCGTGCGCTGGGGCGGGATTCAGGGACGATTTCACGCAAGCTGCGCCGCAACGCCGCGACTCGTGGTGGGAAGCAGGAGTACCGAGCCACGGTCGCGCAGTGGAAGGCGGCAGCAGGCCGCCAAGCGACCGAAGGACTCCAAACTGGCGGCCAATGACCAGCTGCGTGGGTACGTACAGACCGGCTTGCTGGCCAGGTCCGTGGGCCTGACGGCACGATCGTTGCATCCCCAACCCGCCGCCGTGGAAGGGGTTGAACAAACCCCACCGTAAGGATCGACGCTGGTCGATGGCGTGGAGTCCCGAGCAGATCGCCCAGCGGCTGAAGGTCGACTTCGCCGATGATGAGTCCATGCGCATCAGCCACGAGGCGATCTACCAGGCCCTGTTCATCGAGGGCCGTGGTGCGCTCAGCGTGAACTGGTCGCGTGCCTGCGCACCGGGCGGGCGCTGCGGGAGCCGAGGGAACGCTCGCGTAACAAGCCCCAAGGCCACGTCACCGCTGACGTCGTCCTCAGCGAGCGGCCTGCCGAGGCTGAGGACCGTGCCGTTCCGGGCCATTGGGAAGGAGACATGATCATCGGGACGGGCAGGTCCGCGATCGGCACGCTCGTCGAGCGCAGCAGCCGGTCCACGATCCTGGCCCACCTGCCGCGCATGGAGGGCTGGGGCGAGAAGCCGTACGTGAAGAACGGGCCATCGCTGGGTGGCTACGGCGCCGTCGCGATGAACGCCGCTCTGACAGCGTCGATCACTAAACTGCCCGAGCAACTGAGCAAGACCGTGACCTGGGATCGGGGCAAGGAGCTCTCCGGCCACGCACAGTTCGCGATGGAGACTGGGACCAAGGTGTTCTTCGCCGACCCGCACTCACTATGGCAGCGACCGACGAACGAGAACACCAACGGCCTGCTGCGCCAGTACTTCCCCAAGGGCACCGACCTGTCCCGCTGGTCCGACGACGACCTCGAGGCCGTCGCCTACGCACTCAACAACAGGCCACGCAAGTCCTCGGCTGGAAGACACCGGCAGAAGTCTTCGAGGAACAGCTGCGCTCACTTCAACAACCCGGTGTTGCATCGACCCCTTGAACCTGCCCAATTTCGCAGCCGGAAGTTCGTCCGTGCGATCAACCACCACGGACTGGTCGGGTCGATGGGTCGTGTCGGCGCGTGTGGCGACAACGCGGCCATGGAATCGTTCTTCAGTCTGCTCCAGAAGAACGATTCCATGGCCGGAGCGCATGGGAGACCCGCGAAGACCTCCGCATCGCGATCGTGACCCGGATCGAGAAGACGCACCACCGCCGACGGCAGGCGCCCCTGGGACGTTTGGCGCCCATCGAGTACGAGACAATCATGACCACATCAGCCACTCAGGCTGCGTGACCCAACCTGTCACCCGGATCCTGCAGCAGTCCCGGGGAGTTGCGCTGCGGCCCCTGAGGCCGGCTAATGCACGGTGATTGCCACGTACTTGGTCTCGAGGAATTCCTCGAGCGCCGAGTGGCCGCCCTCACGACCCAGGCCCGAGGTCTTCACGCCGCCGAAGGGTGCTGCCGGGTCCGCCATGATGCCGCGGTTGACCCCGACCATCCCGACGTCGAGTCGTTCGCTGATGCCGATCGCACGTGAGAGGTCCCGCGTGAATAGGTAACCAGCCAGTCCATAGACGGTGTCGTTGGCGAACTCGATCGCCTCGTCGACCGAGTTGACGGTGAACAGCGGTGCTACCGGCGCGAAGAGTTCTTGAGAGGAGAACTCCGGCGCCTTCTCCCGCATCCGCAGCACGGTGGGTTCGAAGAAGTAGCCGTCGCCACCGATCGGCTTCCCTCCGACCAACAACTCCGCCTTCTCGCCTACGATCGACTCCACGGTCTCCGCGGTGGCGTCGCGCTGGCTGTCGGAGATCATCGGTCCCACGTCCACGCCGTTGCGGTAGCCGGGGCCGACCACGAGGTTTCGGGTCTGATCGACGAATCGTTCGGTGAACTGGTCTGCGATGGCTTGATGCAGGATGATCCGGTTGGCGGCGACGCAGGCCTGTCCGGCGTTGCGGAACTTGGCGGCGATGGCTTGTTCGACGGCGTTGTCGAGGTCTGCGTCGTCCAGGACGATGAAGGGGCCGTTTCCGCCGAGCTCGAGTTGGACGCTGGTGATGTTGCGGGCGCTTTGGCGCAGCATCAGCGAGCCCACCGCGACGGATCCGGTGAAGCTGACCTTGCGCAGTCGCTGGTCTTGCATGAGGTGTTCGGAGAGTTCTGCCGGACGTGTGGTGTGGACGAGGTTCATCACTCCCGCCGGCAGCCCCGCGTCGACGAGGGTCTGCATGAACAGGGCGGCGGTGAGGGGTGTCTGTGGCGCGGGTTTCATGATGGCCGTGCAACCGGCCGCGAGTGCGGCGGCCGCCTTGCGAACGGGGATGAGGACCGGGAAGTTCCACGGCGAGACCAGAAGGGCCGGTCCGACCGGCCGTGTCGTGGTGATGATCCGGAAGTCGCCGCGGGACGCCCGGGCGTAGGAACCATGCACGTGGGCCGCCTGTTCGGCTAGCCACTTGACGAAGTCGAGGGTGAGGGATACCTCGCCCGCGGCCTCGGTGCGGGGTTTCCCGGCCTCAAGCACCATCACGTCGGTGAACGCCTCCGCACGGTCGGTCAGCAGCTGGTGGACCGTGTGCAGGATGTCCGCGCGAACCCGAGGGGCGATGTCCGCCCAGGAGCCCTGTGCGGCGTGGGCCGCGTCCAGCGCGTCCATCGCATGCCTCGCGCGACCGTCTGAGACGGCGGCGAACTCATCTCCGGTCGCGGGGTCGACCACGGCGAACGTATCGGCGAGGTCGATCCATTCACCGTTGATGTGGATGCCTGCATGCAATGTGTGGCGTCGTTCGGTGCCGGGTATCTGAACGGTGATGGTGCGGGACACGTGCTCTGCCTTTCGTGCGGGGATGGTGGTGGACGGGGGATGCCGGTGACGGATCGTTTTGTGCGCCGCTGAGGCGCTCGGACCGGAGCGCCCGCGGAGCGTTGGAAGAGTTCCTGGGGCCGCCCGGGCCGACGAGGTTCATCAGCCCGGGTCGCGCGTCAGGCCCTAGGACGGCTGGGGCACCTTGTCGAAATCGAACCCGTGGAAGCCGTGGTCTTGGACGTCGGCGAGCTGGGCGCGGTAGTTGACGAGCCCGCCAAGGAAGAACATGACCGCCTGCTTCTTGCCGGGGATGTTGGCTCCGAAGATCCAGGATTCGGCCTTGGGGAAGAGGGTCATGTTGGCGATCTCCATGCAGGTGGCCGTCCAGCCGTCCTCCGCCTCCTCGGTCGGCTCCACCGTGCGGATGCCGTGACGTTCGGCGTGGCTGATGAGGTCGCTGATCCACTCGACCTGTGTCTCGATGCTCGGTGGCAGGTTGGTGAAGGGGCCGTTGGGTCCAAGAATCATGAACATGTTCGGGAAGCCGGCCTTGGACACACCGAGGTAGCTGGTCGGGCCGTCGGTCCAGTGCTCGTTGATGTGCTTGCCGCCGCGGCCTCGTAGGTCGATAGCGCGGTAGTTTCCGTCGACTGCGTCGAAGCCGGTGGCGAGGACCAGGACGTCGAGGTCGTGCAGGACTCCGTCGGCGGTGCGCACTCCGACCGGCGTGATCTCCTCGATCGGGGCCTGCTTGATGGAGACCAGTTCCACGTTGTCGCGGTTGAAGGTCTCGTAATAGCCCTCGTTGCACAGCGGGCGTTTGGCGTAGAGGTCGGTCGGGGTGAGCTTGCGTGCGGTCTCCGGGTCCTCGACGATCTCGGCGATCTTCGAGCGGATGAACTCCGCAGCCGCAGCGTTGGCCTCCGGATTGGTGGCGATGTCGCAGAACGTGCCGAACATGAACCGGAAACCGTTGCCCTTGTCCCAGTTCTCCTGGAAGACGCGGCGACGATCCTCCCCCGAGACGCTCATTGCCTCCACGGCACTCTCCTCGAAGCCGAAGGCGACCACAGAGCCACGGACCTGGTCCCAGATCGCGTCGAAGTCCGCCTTGGTCTGCTCGACCTCGGCTCGGTCCACGGGGCCGTTCCCGGACGGCACCACGTACTGCGGCGAGCGCTGGAACACGGTGAGGTGTCCGGCCATCTTGGCGGCAGCGACGATGAACTGGGTGCCGGTCGAGCCCGTGCCGATCACCCCCACGCGCTTGCCGGTGATGTCCAAGTCCTCGGGCCAGGCGTTGGTGTGAGTGATGACGCCCCCGAAGCTGTCGATGCCCGGAATGTCAGGGATGTTGGTCCTGGCGAGCAGTCCCAGCGCGTTGACCACGTAACGACTCGTGAACTCCTGCCCGTCGGCGGTGGTGACGGTCCACAGGCTGGTGACCTCATCGAACAAGGCGGCGGTGACCTCGGTGTTAAGCTGGATGTCGCGGCGCAGGTCGAAGCGGTCCACGACGTGGTTGAGGTAGGCCAAGACGTCCGGCTGGTCCAGGTACCGGGTATGCCAGTCGTAGTCCTGCAGCAAGTCCTTGTCGAAGGAGTAGCGGTAGACGAAGCCCTCCGTGTCGGACTTGGCACCCGGGTACCTGTTGAAGTACCAGGTGCCCCCGATACCGCCGCCCTTCTCGAAGGCCCTCACCGAGAGGCCAAGTTCGTTGCGCAGCTTGTGCAGCATGTAGATGCCGCCGAATCCGGCGCCGATCACAATCGCGTCATGGTGTGTAGTCATGGAGGTTGCTTCCTTCTGTTGCGTAATGGTCGGGTGGGCGGTCAGCCGCGGTACCAGGCGCCGATGCGTTCGATCTCCGTGTCGGCCTCTGCGGCCCGGCCGGCCAGGAACGGGAACACGTGCTGCATGCCGTCGACGACGGACAAGGTCACGTCGACCCCTGCCGTGGTGGCACGGTCGGCGAGCCGGGTGGAGTTGTCCAGCAGCGTCTCCACCGATCCTGCGGTCACGTAGAGCCGAGGGAACCCGGTGTAGTCGGCATACAGCGGGTTGGTCAGGGGGTCGTCCGGCTTGCCGGTCTGTCCGAGGAACATCGCCGACATCCCCTCCAGGATCTCGCGGCTGACCAGTCCGTCGGTAGCCGCGTTGCTGACCAGGGTGTCCCCGGAGTGCTCCATGTCCAGCCAGGGCGACAGGGCGACCACCGCGCCGGGCAACTCAGTGCAGTCCTCCCGAAGCTTGAGCACGGTGGAGATGGCCAGGTTGCCACCCGCTGAGTCCCCGGCGGTGACGATGTTCTCCGGCGCGTAGCCCATGTCCAGGAGCGCGCGGTAGACCGCCGTGGCGTCCTCGATCTGCGCGGGGAAGGGGTGTTCTGGGGCTCGCCGGTAATCGATGACCACGGCAGTCGTGCCCAGTGCCTTGGCGAGGTGTCCGGCGAGTTTGCGGTGGCTTGCAGCCGACCCGACCGCGAAGCCTCCGCCGTGGGTGTAGAGGATCACTTTGTTGGCGTCGGCGTCGATCGGGAGGGTCCAGATGGTCTCAACCCCGGCAAGGCGGCCGGACCGGTAGGTCACGTCTTCGGGTTCGTAGGTGGGCTGGTGCCATTCGTCGAAGAGGCTGCGCAGCATGGCAATGGACATCTGCGGGTCGGCAGCCATCCGCGCGGTCCAGTCGCGGTAGAGCGCCTCGAGATAGCCGGCTTGAGCAGAGATGGTCATCGGACTTCCTTTCTGATGACGGAGAGCCCAGGAGCGTGTTGGGCGACTGATCTCCGCCAGTGTGTGACGGGCGCAACACCATTGAGTGTTCCGATCTGAAACGCTCCCGTGGCCCCCAAGACACCGGTACGCAACCCGTCGGAGCCGTCATGACGGGGAGGGGGCCGGCCGATACCAGCCTGCCGTCGCTTTATTGCGATTGGCGCATCAATGCATGGCTCACTATGTATTGGACGGCCACGCTCGTGCGGTGTGATGGTGGACACATTGCCCGATGGAGGGCATCCTGCATGGAAGGACTCACACATGAAGGCTTACGCGGTGCTCGAAGGCGCCACGGAGATTAGCGAGATCACCCTCCCCACTCCGGTCCCGGTGGGGTCCGAGGTGGTGCTCCGGGTCCTGCACAGCGGGGTCTGTCACTCTGATACCCACCTCCTCGAGGGCGGGTACGACCTAGGGGCGCGCGGGATGATGCTGCTGAAGGACCGCGGGGTTCCTTATCCGCTGGTCCTCGGTCACGAGGTGGTCGGCACGGTCGAACGGGTCGGTCCCCAGGCATCCCCCGAGCTGGTCGGCAAGACCTTGCTGGTGTTCCCCTGGATCGGTTGCGGGGAATGCTCCACGTGCCGCGCCGGTCACGACAACGCCTGCACCGACGGACGGATGCTCGGCGTTCAACGCCAAGGGGGTTACGCGGAGTACATCTCGGTGCCACATGAGAAGTACCTGGTCAACATCAGCGGACTCGATCCGGCTTGGGCTGCCACCCTCGCCTGCTCCGGGTTGACCTCCTACAGTGCGGTGAACAAGGTGCGGGCACTGGACCCCGACGACGCGGTCGTCATCATCGGCGCCGGCGGGTTGGGACTGACGGCTATCGCGATGCTCAACGCGCGCGGTCATCGCCACACCATCGCCGTCGACCTCTCCGAGCCCAACCTCAAGTTGGCGATGGAGATGGGCGCCACCGCCACGGTGCCCGCCGACTCCCCGACCCTGTCCGCAGCCATCGTGGAGGCCGCCGGCGGACCCGTCGCGGCCGTCATCGACTTCGTCAACGGCACCGCAACGGCCATCCACGGCTTCGACGCCCTCCGCAAGGGAGGCCTGCTCGTCCATGTCGGGCTCTTCGGGGGGGAGCTCACGATCCCCACCGTGCTGCTGCCGGTCAAGATGCTGACGCTCCAGGGCAGCTACGTCGGCAACCTGACCGAACTGCGGGAGCTGGTCGATCTGGCCAAAGCCGGTGCCTTGCCGCACATCCCCATCATCGACGGTAGGCTGGACGCCACCGGCGTTGCCGACTCGCTGGCCCGACTCGTCGAGCGGCGGGTGGCCGGGCGGATCGTGCTATCCGCGGAACAAGCGCCGGACTCGGGTGAACTGACCGCCCGGAGGTAGCCAATGAAGCGACCATCGCCCGTCGCCGCCGTGGAGGATCTGCGGCAGGCCCGCGACCTGCTGGTGCGCCAGGGCGTGCAGCGCCATGTCGATGTCTCCGGAGCCGTGCGGGATCCCATCCTGCGTAGTTGGCGCCGGTCCGCCAGCGAAGCAGTCCCCACTGACCGCATCGCATTCCATTATCTCGATCCTCGCGGACGTTCAGAGCTGCTGTGCCGCTCCGCGGGTCCGGTGCTCGATCGGCTCCAGGAAGACCTCGACGGGCTTGGCGTCGCGATCTTCCTCAGCGACCACCAGGGCCGAATCTTGTCCCGCCGGGCCAGCAGCAGGACCGAGCGCAACAAGCTCGACAACGCCTGCGCGGCCGAGGGCTTCGACTTCTCCGAGCGCGCGGTCGGCACCAACGCGATCGGCACCGTATTGGAGGAGAAGTCCGCGCTGTTCGTGCGCGGCGGTGAACACTTCAACGATCTGCTCGAGCCGTTGACCTGCGCGGGCGCACCCATTCGCATGGCCCACACCGGCCGTGTGGTCGGCTCCCTTGCGCTGACCTGTGCGGCCGAGACCACCAACCCGATGATGCTGACCCTGGCGGTGAACGCCGCGCGGCAGCTCGAACAGGTGATGGCCGACCTCGACGGCGGACGCAACCGGGCGCTGTTCGCCGCCCTGGCGCCCAGGTCTGGCCAGCATCGGGCGCCGATGGTGGTGCTGACCTCCGACGCGGTGCTGTCCAACACCGCCGGGCTGCAGTTCGTCAGCCCCGAGCAGCACCCGCTGCTCTGGCAGGCCGTGACCGGTCGATCCTGGAGCGCGGACCCGCAGACGATTGAGCTGGACCTGCCCGCCGGGCGCGTGCTCGCGGTGGCACATCGGATCACGGACCCGACCGGCGACGCCTTTCGGCTGGAGTTCCGCCACCAGTCTCATTCCCCCCCGGCGTCCCGCAGCGCTGACGCTGCACCCGTCGGGTCCCTGCATCCAGTGCCTGCGATCGATGACCGGTTGCAGTACACCGCCCGGCTGTCCGGCCCGATCGCCCTCGACGGCCCCGCCAGCACCGGGAAACACCACGTCGCCTTGCGGATTGCTGCGCTCGACCCGGACCGCCCCGTGCGCGACCTCGACCTCGCCGGCCGCGAACAGACCGACCGGAGGTGGTTCACCGAGGCCACGAACACTCTGACCAGCGGCGGCCAGGTGATCCTTCGTCACCTCGAGGATCTGCACGCCGGCGCGACCACCGAGCTCAAGGCACTCACCTGTATCACCACCACCGCTCCGGATGGCACAGGAACCGGACCCGGCCGCCTGATTCTGGTTGCGAACCTCAAGCAAGCACCCGAGGAGGTAGCCGAGCTTGTCCGGCACACCGCGACCATGGTGTGCCTGCCCGAGCTCGTCCACATGAAAGAGCACATCCCCGAGGTCGCCCGGGCCATCCTGTCCGGCCTGCCGGGCATCGCACCGGGCACCACCTTCACATCCGCCGCCCGGCAGGCGCTGATGACGTTCTCCTGGCCGGGTAACTGCCGTCAACTGCGCCAAGCAATGGTGGAGGTCGCGGCCTCGAGGCCTGGTTGGCTGATCCAGTTGGAGCAACTGCCCATCTGGCTTCGTGATGCGGCTCGGGGACGCCAGTTCAGCGGGTACGAGCGAGCGGAGCGCGACGCGATCCTAGCGGCGCTTGAGGAAGCCGGCGGCAACCGCTCCAAGGCTGCCGAGCTCTTGGGCATCGGGCGGACCACCTTGTACCGCAAGATCCGGTCACTCCATATCGAATGCCCTGAACAGATGGCCCCCTCCCACAACCCGTCGGCTGAGGGCGGCTTCGGGCTCAACGAGGGGTAGCCCCTGCCCTACCAGCCAGTCCGCGTCGGCCACCTCCCGCCGCACCGCGTAGCGCCCGATCGGTGTCGGGGCGACGTCACGCAGACGCAGGCCCGACGCTTGACCGGCCACCAAGAGCACGCTGCCGTGCGGGCTGTGTCTTCGTCCCACGAGGGCCGGCGCGACGTCACGCCGAAGCCTCGGAGCGATGCCAGGCGCGTCGGCTTCCCGACAGGAGGAGCCGGAATCTTCGGGTACACCGACGCTCCCTGAGGCCGCCGTGGGAGGTCGTTCTGGTGATCTGTTCGTTGGTCGGTCTCTCACGGCAAAGTTGTGTTCGAATCTTCCTCCGGCCTGTCAGACCGGTCGGTGCGCTGGCTTGTCGATGGCGGAGATGGTGGCGGCGGCGGTGACGTTGCCGCACGTGTCGAGGACCCGGGAGCCGTGTTCGAGACCGTGGGGTCCCGGCACGGCTGTCAAGCGTTGCGGCCCCACGGCTGGCGCCTTGAGGCGGTAGGCGAACTCCCGACCGACCAGTCCGTCGCCGTGCCGGCGGTGCAGCTCGCCCATCAGCAGCGCCTGGAGAGGGCCGTGGATGACCAGCCCCGGATAGCCTTCGTGGTCGGCCCAGTTTAGGTCGTAGTGGATTCGGTGGGCGTTGTAGGTGAGGGCGGAGAAGCGGAACAAGAAGGTCTCGTCGACCGCGAGCCGGATCACCGGCTCGGCTTCGACGGCTGGTCCGGGATGGTTGAGGGTGCTGGGGGTGAGGTCAAGGCGGCTGCCGGTGTCGCGGTAGACGATGTCGTTCTCCTCGACGATGCAGACCTCGCCGGCCTGCATGTAGGTGTGCCGGATCTTCACGAACGTGAGCGCGCCGGTGCGGCCTTCCTTGACCACAGTGCCGAGCATCTGCGTGGTCCGCTCGCAGGCCTCGCCGGTGCGGAGTAGCTGGTAGGTCCGGACCCGGCCGCCCGCGAACATCCGCTTTTGACCAGGCCCTGGAGGCGCCGGGATGCCGTTGGAAGGGTGACCGTCGGGCCCGAGATCGCGTTGAGCGGGCGCGTTCAGCAGCTGGGTCCAGTGCCACAGTTCCGGGAGCGTGCTGCCGAGGGGGTCTTCGAGGTCCAGTAGGGCGGCGAGCGCCTCCTGCTGCGCGACGGTGATCAGGCCGCGACGTACTGCCGTCTCGGCCATCAGGTGTGCTCCGCGCGGGTCAGGATCGAGCGAGCCCGAGCCAGCACCGGGGCGTCGACCATCGCGCCGTCCACGACGCTGACACCGCCGCCTGCGGCCCTCAATGCCCGGCGCGCCCAGTCCGTCTCCTGGGCCGAGGGCGCGAAGGCGGCAGCGACCGGGTGAATCTGGGCCGGGTGGATACAGAGCTTGCCACCGAAGCCGCTGCGCCTGGCAGCGGATGCCTCGGCGGCGACTAGCTCCTCGTCTCGGACACTTGCGGTGACGCCGTCCACGGGAGGGGCGCTGCCGGCAGCGCGGGCTGCGAGTACGAGCTCGTGGCGACAATGTGCGATGAGCGGTCCGTCGGGGTCGGCGCCGAGGTCGGCGGCCAAGTCGAGGTGACCGATCCCGAGCCGGACCACCCCTTCGACGGCGGCCAGGTCGGCGGCGGCGCGGATCCCGCGGGCGGTCTCGACCAGCGCCATCACCGGGATGCCTGGGAGCGCCTCGACGACCGTGGCCAACGACTCGGGAGTCTTGGCCATGGGCACGAGGACGCCGCCGAGGTCTGCGCCGACCGCCGCGAGCGCCGCCAGGTCGGCGAGGTGGGAAGCGGTACCTGGCGCGCTGACCCGGACCGCGGCGCAGCGGCCGTCCGCCAGCCAGTCGACCACCGCGCTCCGGGCGTCGTCCTTAGCGTCGGCAGGCACGGCGTCCTCCAGGTCGCAGACCACCACATCGGCTCCGGCGCTTGCGGCCTTGGGGAACCGGTCGGGCTGGTTGCCGGGTACGAAGAGCAGCGTCACCGCCGTGGCGAGGTCAACGGTCGCACCGAACGTGCTCATGGGGCGACCGAGTTGCGCTGGACCAGCTGCTTGGCGATGACGTTGCGCTGGATCTCGTTGGTGCCCTCGCCGACGATCATCAGCGGCGCGTCGCGGAAGTACCGTTCCACGTCGAACTCGGTGGAGTAGCCCATTCCGCCGTGGATGCGGATCGCGTCGAGGGCGATCTCCATCCCCACCTCGGAGGCGAACAGTTTGGCCATCCCGGCCTCCATGTCGGCGCGCCTGCCCGAGTCGTAGACCTGTGCGGCGTGCAGGGTGAGCTGCCGGGCCGCGGTGAGCTTGGTGGCCATGTTGGCCAGGTAGTGCCCGATCGACTGGTGCTGCCAGATGGGGACCCCGAAGGATTCCCGTTCCTGGGCGTAGGTCAGCGCGTCATCCAGCGCGGCCCGGGCGACACCGAGCGCCCGGGCCGCGACCTGGAGGCGGCCGACCTCGAGTCCGCGCATCATCTGGGCGAAGCCCTGCCCCTCGACGCCGCCGAGCACCGCGTCGGCGGGGACGACCATGTCCTCGAAGACCAGCTCACAGCTCTCCACACCCTTGTAGCCCAACTTGGGCAGGTCGCGGGAGATGGTCAGCCGGTCACCGACCTCCTCCTTGTCGACCAGCAGGATCGAGACCCCCTTGTGGGCCGGGGAGGCGTCGGGGTCGGTCTTGCAGAGCAGCGCGATCAGGCCGGAGCGTCGGGCGTTGGAGATCCAGGTCTTCGAGCCGTTGACCCGGTAGGAGGAGCCGTTGGGGCGGGCTGTGGTGCGCATGTTCTGCAGGTCCGAGCCGCCGCCGGGCTCGGTGAGCGCCATGGTGGCGCGGAGCTCACCGGTGGCCATCCGCTTGAGGTACTTCTCTTTCTGCGCGGCCGTGCCGTAGTCCTGGAGCAGCTTGGTGACCACGGTGTGGCCGCCCATGGCGCCGGCCAGGCTCATCCAGCCGCGGGCCAGCTCCTCGGTGACCAGCACGTAGCACGGGGTGCTGACCTTGCCGCTTCCCCAGGGCTCGTCGATGGCGAGCCCGTAGACGCCGAGCTTCTTCATCTTCTCGATGTGCTGCTCGGGGTAGGTGTTGGCGTGCTCGAGCTCCTGGACGGTCGGTTTGACGTCCTTGTCCACGAAGCGGCGGACCAGCGCGACGATCTCGCGCTCCTCCTCGGGCAGGTCTTCCAGGTTCGTCATGGCGTGGTTCCTCTACTCAGGGGGTGACGAGGGTGAGCCGCTCGGCCACGCAGGCCGGGCGTTCCTTGCCCTCGATCTCGATGGTGTACGTCGTGGTCAGCTGGAGGCCGGCTCCGGTCTCCCGGATCTCGTCCAGGGTCACCTGGGCCCGGATCCGGCTACCGACGGGGACAGGCGCGGGGAATCGGACCTTGTTGAGGCCGTAGTTGAGCCTCGAGGACCCGAAGTTGAGTTCGTAGAGCTCCGCACCGAGGGGCACGGTGAGCGCCAGGGTGAGGAACCCGTGGGCGATGGTGCCGCCGAACGGGCTCTGTTTGGCGCGCTCGGTGTCGACGTGGATCCACTGGTGGTCGTCGGTGACCTTGGCGAACCCGTCGACGCGCTCCTGATCCACGGTCAGCCAGTCGGTGACGCCGAGCTGCTGTCCGAGCAGGCCGTTCAGCTCCTCGGCGGTATCGATGACTCGGGCGCCCATCAGGAGACCCGCTCGAAGATGGCAGCCAGGCCCTGACCTCCGCCGATGCACATGGTGGCCAGCCCGTACCGGCCCTCACGCCGGGTGAGCTCGCGCGCCAGCGTGCCGACCATCCGGGTGCCGGTGGCGCCGACCGGGTGGCCAAGGGAGATGCCGGAGCCGTGGATGTTGGTCCGCTCGTGGTCGGCTTCGGTGAACTTCCACTCCCGCATCACCGCGAGGGCCTGCGCGGCGAACGCCTCGTTGAGCTCGATCACGTCGATGTCGGCCAGCGTCAGGCCGGCCTGTTCGAGTGCGCGGGCGGTGGCGGGGACGGGGCCGATGCCCATCGTCTTCGGTGGTACGCCGGCGACGGCCCAACTGACCAGCCGCACCATGGGCGTGAGGCCGTGTTGCTCGGCGGCGTCACGGCTGGCGACCAGGCAGAGCGCGGCGGCGTCGTTCTGGCCGCTGGCGTTACCGGCGGTCACGGTGGCCTCCGGGTCGACCTTGCCGAGGACTGGCCGCAGCGCGGCGAGCTTCTCCAGCGAGGCGTCGGCGCGGGGGTGCTCGTCGGTGTCGACGACAGTGTCACCCCTCCGGCTGCTGATGGTGACGGGGATGATCTCCTCGGTGAAGACGCCGGACTGCTGGGCGGCGACGGCGCGCTGGTGGGAGGAGAGGGCGAGCCGGTCCTGCTCCTCGCGCGGGATCCGGTACTCCTTGCGGAGGTTCTCCGCGGTCTCGATCATGCCGCCGGGCACCGGGTAGTGCTTGCCACCCGCGGTCTCGCGGGCCCGGACCAGACCGTCGTGCATCCGCATGCCGCTGCGCGCGGCGCCCCAGCGGGCGTCGAGGGTGTAGAACATCGCGTTGCTCATCGACTCCACCCCGCCGGAGACCAGTACGTTGTTGGCGCCGGATCCGACCTGGAGGACGCCCTGGATCACCGATTGCAGGCCGGAGCCGCACCGGCGGTCGATGTGCATGCCGCCGGTGGTGATCGGCAGGCCGGCGTCGAGCGCCACGACCCGGCCGATCGCGGGTGCCTCGCTGTTTGCGTTGCAGTGGCCGAGGATGACGTCCTCGATCACCTCGGGGTCGATCCCGGTCCGCTCCACCAGGCCGCGGAGGGTCTGGGCACCGAGCTCGGCGGCGGTGAGGGGGCGCAGGCTGCCGCCGTATCCTCCGACGGGGGTCCGGACGGGCTCGCAGATGACGACGTCGCGCATGGCTTGCTCCAGGGGTTGAGGGGGCGTGGGGTCACATGAAGCGGCCGCCGGTGACTTCGAGCACCGTGCCGGTCATGTAGGACGACAGCGGCGAGGCGAGGAAGAGGGCGACTCCGGCGACCTCGTCGGGCTCGCCGGGGCGTTGCATCGGGATCTCGGCCATCTTCTGGTCCCATGCCTTCTGCGGCATCGCCTCGGTCATCGCCGAGCGGATCAGGCCGGGCTGGATCGCGTTCACCCGTACGCCGTGGTGGGCCATCTCCTTGGCGGCGGCCTTGGTGAGGCCGACGATGCCGGCCTTGGCTGCGGAGTAGTTCGTCTGACCGACCATGCCGACCTTGCCGGAGAGCGAGGAGATGTTCACGATCGCCCCGGACTTCTGCTCCCGCATGATTGCCGAAGCCAGCCGGGTGCCGTTCCAGCAGCCCTTGAGGTGTACCGCGATGACCTGGTCGAAGTCGTCCTCGGTCATCGTCCGCATGGTGGCGTCGCGGGTGATGCCCGCGTTGTTGACCACCACGTCCAGGGAGCCGAACCGCTCCACCGAGGTGTCCAGCAGCCGCTGCACCGCCGAGGCGTCGACCACGTCGCACTCCACACCGACCGCGACATCCTCACCGCCCAGCGAGGTGGCGGCCTCCTTCGCCTTCGCGCCGTCCAGGTCGCCGAGCACCACGCGGGTGCCCTCGGCGACGAACGCCCTGGCCATGGCCAGGCCGAGGCCCTGGCCGCCGCCGGTGATCACGGCGGTCTTGTTCTCGAGCAGGATCATCAGGCACTCCTGGTGTCAGGGCGGGTGGTTGCGCCGGTGTCGATGACACCGGCGTGGGCGAGTCGGGTGATCTCCTCGGCGGTGAGGCCGAGGTCGGCGAGGACCCGGTGGGTGTGCTCCCCGGGCGCGGGGGCTCGCTCGACGGGGCCATTGCTGCCGTCGACGGCCAGCGGGCCGGCCGGGGCCAGGTGCGGGCCGACGCCGGGCTGGTCGAGCTCGGTGAAGAGCGGTCGGTCGGCGAGGTCGGCGGCGACCTGATCGAAGGTCCGATACACGGCGAGGAGGATCCGGGTGCCCTCGAGGGCCGCGCCGACTTCGGGCAACGTCCTGGCGGCGAACCAGGGCTCCAGCAGGGCGCTGATCAGGGCGCGGTGCTGGTAGCGGACGCACTCGAGCGAGAAGTCGGCGTCCAAGGTGTTCTGCAGCGCCGCGATGGTATCGGTGAGCCCGGTGACCTCGAGCAGGCTGCGCCAGTGGCGGTCGGTGAGGATGACCAGCATGATCCGTCGGCCGTCGGCGAGCTGGAAGTCGCGGCCGTAAGTGCCGTACACGTGATTGCCGTCGGGGCCGCGGTCGATGCCGCGGGTCTGGGCCTCGGTGAGGAGCCCGAGCGTGCCGGCGGTGGAGAGTGCGACGTCCTCCAGCGCCAGGGTGATGGTGGCACCCTCGCCGGTCTGCTGGCGGCGGTGGACGGCTGCCAGCAGACCGGTGGCCAGGTAGAGGCCGGCGGCGATGTCCCAGGCGGGGAGGACCTGGTTGACCGGTGTCCCGCCGCTGCCGGGGCCGGTGACCAGGGGGAACCCGGTCTCGGCCTGGACGGTGTAGTCGACGGCGGGGCCACCGTCGGGGGTGCCGCTGAGCCGGACATGGATGAGGTCCGGTCGGCGCTCGCGGAGCGCCTCGGTGGCTAGGGGTCCGCGGTGGGCGCCGTTGGTGACCACGATGCCGGCGTCGACGGCGAGGTCGGCGGCGAGGGCGGCACCGTCGGGAGTGCGGAGGTCGACCGCGATCGCCTGCTTGCCCTTGTTCAGGCCCGCCCAGTACATCGAGGTGCCGGTCTCCGAGAGCGGCAGCCGGGTCCGGTCGGGCGCACCACCGGGCGGTTCGAGGCGGACCACGTCGGCGCCGAGCTGGTGGAGCACCAGCCCGCACAGCGGGGTGGCGACGTAGTTGGATAGCTCCAGGATTCGCGAACCCTTCAGCAGCGCGGTCATCGAGTTCCCCCCACACAGGCGGGGCGGCGGGCCAGGAAGGCGGCCTGTGCGGCGCTCAACTCCAGATCCTTGAGCAGCTCGGTCTGGGCGGCGTTGTCGGCGGTGACGGCGGCGTCGAGCTCGGCCGGCAGGTCGGCGATCAGTTGGCGGGTGATGGCGAGGCCTTGGGCCATCCCGGTGACCCGTTCCCTGGCTCCCCCCTGGTCCGCGAGGAAGCCGATGTCGGCGGTGAGGCCCAGCTTGACGAACGCCGCGGCGAACCACGCGGACCGGACGGTGAGCACCAGGTCGCGCGACGAGGCCAGGCCGAGGCGGTAGGCGTCGCCCTCGACGGCGGCGATGATCACCTGCCGGCCGCGGAGCATCGCGGTCACTAGGGCGGTGAGGCTGGCGAACCGGTCGACGAGGTCGGCCGGCGCGACGCGTACTCCGGCGATGTTGCCGCCGGCGCAGAATTCCGGACCGGCGCCGGTGCGCGGCGTCACCGGAACCGCCGGGTCTGCGGCGCCGCCCTGACGGCGCGCCGTCGGGTGGTGCTGGTCGGCCGTGTTGAGGGCGTTGCCGACGCCCGGTCGGTCCAAGTCGGGCTCTACGACCGCGCCGTGGTTGACGACACGGAGGCCGTCGTACGGGTCAATCACGTGCGGCCCGCACCATCTGCTTGGCGATGATCAGCCGTTGGATCTCGCTGGTGCCCTCGTAGAGGCGGAACAGGCGGGCGTCGCGGTAGAACCGCTCGACGGCGACTTCCCGCATGTAGCCCATGCCGCCGTGGATCTGGACAGCCCGGTCGGCGATCCGGTCGACCATCTCGGTGCAGAAGAGCTTGGCGGCCGAGGGTGCCTGCCAGCGGTCTTCGCCGGCGTCGTACGCTCTGGCGGCTTCGGCGACCATCGCCTTGGCGGCGTAGTGCTCGGTCCAGGAGTCGGAGAGCATCGCTTGGACGAGCTGGAAGTCGGCGATCGGGGTGCCGCCCTGGCGGGTGCTGACCGCGTACGTGACGGACTCCTTGATCAACCGCTCGGCAAGGCCGGTGCACAGGGCGGCGATGTGCAGGCGGCCCTTGGCCAGCGACCGCATCGCCGCGGAGAACCCGGCCCCCTCCTCGCCGCCGATGAGGCAGTCGCTCGAGATCCGGACCTCGTCGAAGGCAACCTCGGCGGTGTGCGCGCCGCGCTGGCCCATCTTGTCGTCGGAGGGACCGACGGTGACGCCGGCCAGGGTGGCGTCGACGGCGAAGACGCTGATCCCCTTGGGGCCGTCGGAGACGTCGCCGGTGCGGGCGAAGACCATGAACACATCCGCCTCGGGGGCGTTGGTGATGAACCGCTTCTGGCCGGTGATCAGGTAGGAGTCGCCGTCCCGTACGGCCCGGGTGCGTAAGCCGCTGGGGTCGGAGCCGGCCTCTGGTTCGGTGAGCGCGAAGGAGGCGATGCTCTCGCCGGCGGCGAGGTCGGGGAGGTACCGCTTCTTCTGCTCATCGGTGCCGAAGTTGACCAGCACCTGGCCCGCGATCCCATTGTTGGTTCCGAACATGGACCGGAACGCGGGGGTGGTGCCGCCGATCACCTGCGCCAGCTGCACCTCCTCGCTCATGGTCAGGCCCAGACCGCCGTACTCCTCGGGGAGGGCGTAGCCGAAGAGTCCCATCCGGGCGGCCC
Organism: Nocardioides sp. NPDC000445; assembly: GCF_040300245.1. Classification (NCBI taxonomy): domain Bacteria; kingdom Bacillati; phylum Actinomycetota; class Actinomycetes; order Propionibacteriales; family Nocardioidaceae; genus Nocardioides; species Nocardioides sp. NPDC000445. The sequence continues at coordinate 93,322 of NZ_JBEPDH010000002.1, forward strand.
CGGTGCGGATACGCGCCGGGATCTCGTCGGACTCCTCAATCTCCGTCTCGGCGGGGATGACCTCCTTGGCGACGAAGGTCTCGACGGCCTCCAGCACTGCGGTGAACTCCTTGGGCTCCATTGGTTCCTCTTCCTCGGGGTTGTCTCAGCCGACGACCAGGTCGTGCCGGAGGCGGGCGATCTCCTCGGCGTCGATGCCCAGACGGGTCAGGACGGTGTCGGTGTGCTGACCGAGGGCGGGTACGTCGCCCATGGCCAACTCGGTATCGCTGAAGGTCATCGGCGGCAGCACCGCCTGGATCCGGCCGGCCTCGGTGCCGATCTCGCGCCAGCGGTCGCGGGCGGAGAGTTGTGGGTGGGCGACCAGGCCGGTCATGTCGTTGAGCTGGGCGGCCGGGACGCCGGCGTCGGCCAGCCGCTTCTCGAGTTCGGCGGTCCCCCAGCCGCGGGTGCGCTGAGCGACTGCCCCGTCGATCTCTTGGCGGTGCCTGACGCGGACCTGGTTCGTGGCGAACCGGGGGTCCTCGGCGAGCTCGTCGTCGCCGAGCACCTTGCGGCAAAGCAGGTCCCAGCCGCGGTCGTTCTGGACGCCGATGAGGACCTGGCCGTCGCGGGTCGGGTAGGCATCATATGGCGCGATGGCGGCGTGGCTCAGGCCCATCCGAGGGAGTTGGTGGCCGGCGTACATCTGGACGTACATCGGGTGGCCGAGCCACTCGACGGTAGCGTCGAACAGGGAAACATCGACGACCGCGCCGGCGCCGGTGCGCTCGCGGCGGAGCAGGCCAGCGAGAACGCTGGTGAGGGCGTAGAGCGCGGCGGCGATGTCGGCTGTGGGGATGCCGGTCTTGGTGGGGGTCTCGGGGGTGCCGGTGATGGAGATCAGCCCGGTCTCGGCCTGGACCAGCATGTCGTAGGCCTTCCGCTGAGCCTTGGGACCGGCGGTGCCGTAGCCGGACAGGTTGACGACCACCAGCCGCGGGTGGGCGGCGCGCAGGTGCTCCGCGCCGAGGCCGAGCCGCTCGGCGGCGCCTGGAGCGAGGTTCTGGACGAAGACGTCGGCGGTACCGATCAGGTCGGTGACCACCTCCCGACCGCGGTCCGTCTTGAGGTCGAGGGCGACAGACCGCTTGCCGCGGTTGAGCCAGACAAAGTGCGAGGCAAGGCCGTTCACGTAGGAGTCATAGGCCCGCGCGAAGTCACCTTCCCCGACGCGCTCGACCTTGATCACCTCGGCACCGAGATCAGCGAGGTGGCGGGTTGCCAAAGGGGCGGCGACCGCCTGCTCGATCGCGACGACGCGGACCCCGGCGAGGGGCAGCTCGGCCTGCTCACCCGGCGACTGCGGGACTTCGAAGCTCATACCTGTGATCGTCGCAACCTTGTTCTATACTCAGCAAGGCCTAAGTCGGTATTGCATTAATGCTGGCCTGCAATCAATTCCCGTGAGGCATGATGGATCTGCACCACATCACCGCGTTCCTCGCGGTCGCCGAGGAGCTGCACTTCGGGCGGGCAGCCGCCCGGCTCCACATGGCCCAGCCCCCGCTGAGCCGGACCATTCAGCAGCTGGAGCGGCGGCTCGGCACCACGCTCTTCGACAGGACCACGCGGACGGTGCGGCTCACTCCCCAGGGCCAGGCGCTGCTGGAGCCGGCGCGGCGGATCGTGGAGTCGTTCGCCTACGCCGAGCGAGCGGTGGCCTACGCCGGGCGCGGCGAGATCGGCCGGGTGGCGATCGGCTTTGCCGGCCCCTCCTCCCACTCACTGATCAGCGCGCTGGCGCAGACGGTGCGGCGAGTGCAGCCGGGAATCGAGCTGGCGCTGAGCTCGACGCTCTACGGCGGCGAGGCGCTCAGCAGGTTGTCCCAGGGCGACCTCGACCTGGCCATCGTTCGATATGACTCGACATCCCCGGCGATGCAATCGCGGGTGGTGCGCGTCAACCATTACGTGATCGTGGTGTCGGAGTCCCACCCATTGGCCGAGCGCGAGTCGGTACGGATGGACGAACTGGCCGACGAACACTGGATCCTGTTGGAGGCGTCGCGGGGGTCGTCACTGCGGGAGACCACGTTGCAGAAAGCGAACGATGCGGGCTTCGCGCCGACCATCGCCCAGCAGGCGCCGGACACGTGGACGATCATGGCGCTGGTCGCGGCCGGAGTGGGGATCACCCTCACCATCGACACCGCCTTCGCCAACGTCACCACCACCGGGCTATCGGTGATCCCTCTGGACCAAGGCCGGGAGGTCGCGGTGAGCCGGCTGGTCTGGCGCGCCGACGACGACTCACCCGCGCTCCGGCGGGTACTCGAGCTCTCCGAGAATGCGCTGCCGACGCCGGAAGGGTACGCCGATTAGACACTCGATTCGCAGCGAATGGAAGTTGCCGGGTGTGGTCTCGAAGGCGATGTTGGCACTCGAGACCACGAGTCCCGCAAAGCAGGGGTCTTTGGGCACGTGCTCGCGCGGGAATCAAATCTCGACCATCGACCTGCATCCCGTAAGTGATCCATCTCAGAACACACATGGGAGCCAGGTCCTGGCGAGGATAGTCTCCCACTCGCCTTAACGACATGCGGGGCAATGACCACGGCGATCAGGTACACCATCACTCATGGTTCGACGCCCACCGACTACCTCGATCGCCGGGAGGAGGCCACCTCAAGTGCGCTATGGGGCTACCGAGCGGCCGCAGCTGAACGCCAGCTTGCACTTAGCTTGGGGCATCCACGAGCAGCTGGGGTGGATGGCGTCACAGGCCACCCTCCCGAGTGCCTCATAGTGATACAGGGAGCAGTTCGGAAAGCCCCCTACCCTCGGGTCCAGGGCGTGGCCGACAGGCGCCCGCCGCGATATCGAGGAGCCAGCGATATGACCGCAGTTAACATCACCCGCGTCGTCACCGACGTGAACCCTGACGGAAAGGCCGTGTTCAGCTCGGTCGGAGCACCGCGCAGCGCCGAGGCGGGCGGAATGAACATCTACAACGTGTGGGGTACGCCCGACGACGGTTCGGTGACCGTTGGGCGTGGCGGGACCGACGAGCCTGTGCTGTTCCCGTTCTTCCCGGACGGGAACGGCACCCGGTTCTGCGTAGTTCACTTCCCGCCGGCGTCGGACACCGACCACAGCGAGGAAGGAGCCGACCCGGAAGTTACCCAGCCGGGCCTGATCGGTGCGTTCGAAGCCGACAACCCCGGCATGCACATCACCGACTCGATCGACTACGGCATCTGCCTGTCCGGTGAGATCTACCTCGAGCTCGACGACGGTGCGGAGCAGCGAATCACCCCGGGAACCGTGGTCGTACAGAGAGGAACCCGGCACGCATGGCGCAACCGAGATTCCGAGGTGTGCACCATGGTGTACGTCCTGTGCGGCGCGAAGCGGGCGTGAGCCACCGAACGCGTATCTTCCCTCTTCTGGTGTCTGCGCTTGAGATAAGTCAGCGATCGCTCGCCTGCTGCAGAAGTGGGCTCAGAACAGAGTCCCCGGCGGCAGCAGTGCCTTGATGGGCGTTGTCGGTGGAGCGTGGTCAGGAGGTCCATCAAGTGGTCGTCGAGACTCTTCGTCGATGAGGGTGTGCGCTGCCACGGCGCGGCGACGACCGGACAGAGGTCCAGGCGCCCAAGGACGGGCCATGCTCACCTCGCCCGCGTGGAGACCTCAACGTGCCTGAGCCACCACGATATCGGCTTCGTTTCGCTGCCTGACCTGACCCAACGTCTGTCGGCTCGACGGGCCCGGCGGGGTAGTGACCGATCAGCGACTCAAGGCCGATCTGCAGTCCTGGCCCGCTGGTGGCCCGACAGGGTGGATGGTGTCCCTACGCTGCGGATGCTGGCCACTTTCACGAACCACCGTGCTCGGCGGTTGACGGAGAAGCCGCCGGGCTTTGCGGGCGAGTTGACCCGGAGATCAATATCCGCGCCACCGACGCATTCGCTGCCGGCGCGGATGGGCGCAGCCGCGGGCACGGCTCCTGGGGAAACTGTTGCGATGGGCGCTGGAGGGAACCCTCGTCCGCCAGCATCTGACCGCGGTGCGGATCCTCGAGGAGTCTTTGAGTTGCGTCGGACATCGGGAACAGCGCGGCAAGGCGGGTCTTGACGTGGCCATCCGGTTCGACGCCGTGAATGCGAACGGCGTCGACAAAGATGTGACGCCGCACCCGCCACAGCGGATACGTACGTCGGCTGTCAACGGGCTGGACCTACCCGGTGGCTCTTTCCAAGCCACCTGGCCGCGCATGCACACGCGATGGTCGCGATATATGCGTAGTTGAGTCCCCGATAGTGGTGTAGCGCGGTCGCCCGTGTGATGTCTCGGGAGATCGTGCACGGATATGTCTCATGACATCGTGGACACTGGCATGTCTCAGGACTTCGTGGACGGTTGAGCCTCGGCGGGACCGTGCCAGCCTCCGGGCTGGGACGGTTTGGCGTAGCTTGCGATGGTCTGCCCGGTCGCCTCGGTGATGGTGACGGTCGTTGCGTTCCAGGTGATCGTGACCTGCTGGCCGTGGCGTTTGTAGCCGGCGTAGAACTTGCAGGCGAGCACGCCGACGTAGCCACCCGTGGAAACTGTCCGCTCGACGGTCCCCGTGACGCCAGCCGATGGGTTCTGATTGATGCCCTTGACGGGAGTGCCTTGAGGGCCTGTGCGGGGTCCGTAGTACATCCCGGTGCTCGCTGGTCGTGGATAGCTGATGATGTGTTCGCCGTCGTGGGCGAAGATCTCGACGGTGGTCTCGTTCCACAGAACGTGGACGGTCCGGCCAGCGCGGCTGGTGGCTACGTAGAACAGGCAGCTGAGCGCCTTGATCTGACCGTTCTGTCTGACTTTCAGGTCAGCGGTCCCCTCGGCCGCATGCAACGCCAGTGGAGTCCTGCTGCCGGTCGCCGGCATCGCAGAGCCGTCGACAGGGCTGACGGTCGAGGACGGCACCGAGGACGGCACCGAGGGCATCCGGGGTTCGGCCACGGGCTCGGGGGCAGGATCAGTGGCAGCCCAGGCCTCGGCCGGAGTCTTGCCGTCCAGGGCCTGATGGACGCGTTCGTGGTTGTAGTACCGGTCGAACTCATCAACCAGTGCCTGAAGGTCGGTGACCGTCGCGGCGGGTGGTCGTACGTTGAGCCACTTCTGCAGGGTCTGGTGAAGCCGTTCGTTCTTGCCCTGCGTAGTGGGCCGTCCAGGCTTGCCGGTGATCGGCTTGACGCCCAGGTCGAGGAGGTAGTCGACCAGTTTGCCGGTGAACCCCCGGCGCGTGGGGTTGAATGCCAGCCCATTGTCCGACAATAGCCGCTGCGGAACGCCCCACCGTCGTACCGCGGTCGAGACAACCTGCACGGCCGCCTTGGCGGTTTCGCCGTCGGCAACCAGGGTCGCTACCGCCATGCGGGTGTGGTCGTCGAGGACCTGATGGATCGCAACCACCGTGCCGTCGCGAAGTGACCACGCGAAGGCGTCGATCTGCCAGCAGCAGTTCGGTGCCGGGTAGACGAAGCGTCGATTCGCTGCCCGTGGACGCTTGCGCGGCTCAGGCTTGGACACCCCGGCCGCGGCGAACGCCCTGGCGAGCGTCGCTCGTGATGGTGGGTTGAGTCCCTGGCGCTGCATCCTGGCAACCACCGAGAGTGGGCCGGCATCAAGGCCCTGCTCAACCAGCCACGCGCGTACCGCCAGCGCATGCTCGATCACGGGCGGGTCTGTGCGCGTCGGGCTGTGATGAGGCCGCCTTGACCCCGGCTCCGTCGCGCCGACGGGACCTTGCTCGCGTGCCTGCCGCTGGATCTTGTAGAACACCGACCGGCTGATTCCGTGCCGCTCACAAAAGCGCGTCACCGCACCGCGCTCAGCATCTTCTGGCCAGTTCGCAATCGCCCACCGCACGTCTGCGGCCACGTGGTTCGAGTCCATAGCTGAACCGAACCGGCCACGATGTCGTGAGACCGGCTGTCCACGATGTCACGAGACAGAAGCGTCCTCGATCTCTTGAGACTTCACAGAGAACGCAGCGCTACACCACTACCTGGGACTTGACCCGATGCGTGCGCCCGCCGACGAAGGGCACCGTGTGTCTCACAATGAGACACAGTGAACCTTGACTGACGACGCACAGTGTGAAGACATCGAGAGACGCTCGTCACATAATGGAGGTATGGCGTTGTCAATGGAGATGCTCGCCCAGGATGGTCCGGACGTAGGTGTGCGCCCCGTCATCGCGCGGTCATGGGCGAGATCTACTGCATGTGGTGTAGGACAAGGGTCAGACCTGCAACTTCCCTATGACGAGGACGTCGACGACGACAGCCGACTCATCCGGACGGCTGAACCTGTGCTTGAGCGTCTCATGGCCACGATGTCCGAGACTCGGTACAGCCTGCTGCTCGCAGATCCTGACGGGCGGCTCATCCATAGGTGGGTGGGAACAAACGCGCTGCACGGGCGGCTGGATAGTGCGAGCATCGCTCCTGGCTTCGTGTTCGCCGAGGAGCATGCGGGCACCAACGGTGTAGGGACCGCGCTGGAAGAGGCGCGGGTGGTCACGGTCGTCGGCACGGAGCACTTCACCGAAAGCCTGCATTCCTTCGCCTGTGTCGGGGTGCCGATCCGCAATCCCATCCGGGGAAACGTCGAGGGGATCTTGGACTTCAGTTGCTTGTCCAAGGAGTTCAATGTGCTGATGACGCCACTGCTGGTGGAAGTCGCCAAGCACATCGAGACACGATTCGCGCAGCAGGCGTCGGCATCCGAGGTCGCTTTGCTCGAGTGCTTTGTGCGGAACTCTCGCCGTCATCGCGGACCCGTGGTCGGCATGCGGCCGAACGTGTTCCTTACCAACACCGTCGCAACAGAACAGATCAACGCTACTGACCAGGCGGTCCTTTGGGACGTGGCAAGCACGTACGCGAAGCGTGGCCGTAGCGAAGGTTTCGTCGAGCTGTCACGTGGGCGCTATTCGTTTCGAATGGCCCTGGACGCCGATTGCACGGAGGCAGGCGGCGGGGTGGTGTTCATGCTTCGCCAGGAGACTAGCGTCCAACCGCCCGGGACTTCTCCGGACTCCACCCGGCTCGTCGTAGCGCGCCCGGCCAGTCGCTCCCGATCCCTCCATGGGGAGTCATCTCGCTCCGGCCAGACAACGTTGCCCAGCACCCCACAGCCGAAATCGGGGCGCAGTGCGCAGTGGAAGATGCTGCTCGACCGAATGGAAGCCCTGGCGCAAGTCTCCGAACCCGTCGCGTTCACTGGCGACGACGGATCAGGCAAGCTCTGGGCGGCAAGGCGGCTTGCAGCGATGCGTGGCGGCGGCGTGCGAATTTTTGATGCCGAGCTCGAGCGGGGAGCGCGGCAAAGCACGCTGATCGACCGCTGCCGATGCGCTCTCGCCGCGGGCGAGTCGGTCATCCTTCGCCGGATTGACAGGCTCACCGTCCCGATCCGGGCTGAACTGGACGACCTCGTCCGCCATTCCGGTTGGGGTATGCGGTTGACCGTCACCTGTACCGATGATCCGCGCGACACGGTTGTCCGCGCACTTGCCGGGTTCGCCCACCAACTCTGGATTCCCCCGCTGGCGCAGCGACTGGACGACCTCGCCGACATCGTCCCGCAACTCCTTGCAGAGTTGGAACCGGACCGGGAGAAGACCTGTTCGTTGCCTGCCCATCAGGTGCTGATGCGCTACTCCTGGCCAGGCAACGTGGCCGAACTGCGCGATGTGCTCGCCGCAGCGCTGGTAGAGGCGAGAGGATCTCAGATTGAGGTTGGAGACTTGCCGGCGTGGCTAATGAAGCGCGCACACCGTCGGCAACTGACCCCCATCGAGCAATCTGAGCGGGACCTCATCATCGATACGCTTGCCAGCGTTGCGAACAATCGGGCCGAGGCGGCACGCGTGCTAGGCATCGGCAGAGCCACGCTGTATCGCAAGCTCCGGACACTGGCCATCCCGAACGGCTCCGATCTGACGGCCTAGAGCCGTTCGGGCCGCGTTTGATGCAGACCCGCCTTTAACGCCAGCGCCCGGTCTAACAACCGCTCGCGGTCGCGATGGGAAGGCGACTGGTGCGTGGCTTCGTCGGGCTGCACTCTGCCAACCAGACCACCGCGATGTCGCGCTGGAACCGGAGTCAGCCAGCGATGAGGGGCCAAAGCCCTTCCGGGCCTGCGGCCGCCGCCGCTGCGGCGAGCCGTCGATCCCAGTAGTCGACGGAACCGAAATCGCCGCGCCAGGCGAGCGCCGCGCGCGTGAATCGGTGGAGATCGTGCTCCTGGGAGGTACCGATGGCGCCGTGAACCTGGTGGGCGTTACGGACCACCGTGGTCGTGGCGTGACCAGTGCACGATCTCGCCACTGCGACTCGGAAACCGAGATCATCGCTGGACCACCCGCTCTGCACCGCGGCCGCAAGTGCCGCCTCGGTGGCGGCGCGTGCGAGTGCGCATTCGGCCGCCATGTCGGCGATAAGGATCTGCACCGCCTGGAACCGTGCCAGTGGACGACCGAACTGGATGCGAGTGGTGACATGCTCGCAGGAGAGCGTCATCGCACGGTCCAGCGCGGCCGACACCTGGATGGAGCGGGCGAGAGCACCCTTCAAGCGATACTGCTCCACCGCTGTCGCATCGACTACCGCGCCCCGTAGCGACCCTGTGTCGACCGTCACCCGATCCCGCGGCTCGCCCACGAGGTTGAAGCTGGGGATGATCTCGTGGACCGCAGATACCTCGACATCAGCGACCAACCACGAGTCGGCGGAGCGCCACAACGTCACAATGCTCGCGGCGGTGCTACCCCACGGAACCGCGCGTGCGACACCTGCAGAGTCGAGCTCTGCGACGGTACGCGGCCGGTCATCGACCTCAAGCGAGGCGGCCTCGAGCAGTGCACCGGCGAGCAGGTCGTGCTCGGCGAGCGGGATGTGAACTCCAGCTCCTGCCGCCGCGGACAGCAACTCAGCGGCCTCGAGCCAGCCGGCTCCACTGCCCCCGGATTGGGCCGCACCCGTGAGCCGGGAGAGCCCAAGATCACCCAGTCTCTGCCAGAATGCGGCGTCTTGAGTAACGGTGGAGTTCTCGCGGGTTGCCGCATGCTCGGCGAAAACTGCGTGCATCATCGACGACAAGTCGCTGTCCACGCCGGGAATGATCGTCATCGTAGTCCCAATCCTCGCGCGATCACGCCGCGCAACACTTCGTTTGTACCCCCGCGGAGGGTGAAGCCGGGGCGCTGATCCAGTCCGGCGTTCACCAACTCCCACCATCCGGCTCCAGAGGGGTTCTCGTCCCCGCTGATCAGAGAGGCGGCTTCGGCGATGTCGCCCTCGGTGCTGGTGCCGAGCACCTTGACCACCGCAGCCGCGACATCGGCCGGCTCGCGACGCTCGAGCGCACCGGCCACCGCGGCCGACATCTCGTGGAGCCCGGCGATGCGTCCGACCAGCCGTCCAAGTTCGAGTCCGTCGTTCATCGCAGTGAGTTGCCCCAGCAGCGGGAAAGTAGACAGAAACCGCTCAGGGCCGCTGCGCTCGAAACTCAGCTCAGAAGTCACCTGCTCCCAACCCTCCCCGATCGTTCCGAACACATGGGTGTCCGGGACTAGGACATCGGTGAAGAACACCTCGTTGAAGTGGTGGGAGCCACTCATCGAGATGATCGGGCGGACCTCCACGCCGGGTGCGTGAAGGTCGATCAGGAACTGGCTGAGGCCGGCATGGCGATTCGCCGGATCCACGGGCGAGGTGCGTACCAGGGCGATGAAGGCGTGGGCGCGGTGTGCACCGGAGGTCCAGACCTTCGACCCGTTGATCAGCCAGCCGGCGTCCGTCCTCGTCGCGGTGGAGCGGACACTCGCCAGATCCGAGCCGGCGTCGGGCTCACTCATGCCGATGCCGAAGAAGATCTCGCCACGCGTGATGCCGGGCAGGTACCTCTGCTTTTGCTGCGTGGTGCCGTACTTGAGCAGTGAGGGCACGATCTGGCGGTCAGCGATCCAGTGCGCCGCCACCGGGGCACCTCCGGCGAGCAGCTCCTCGGTGACCACGAAGCGCTCGACGAACGAGCGGTCGTGACCGCCATACTCTGCCGGCACCGTCATGCCGATCCAACCCTGCGCGGCGAGTGCCCGTGTGAAGTCCGCGTCCCACGCGGAGAGCCAGCAGTCGATGCTCGGCCGGTAGTTGCCGGCCGAGCGCTGCTCGGCCAGGAACTGCCGGACCTCGCGACGCAGGCCCGCGGTGCCCTGGGGATCGCCGGACGTGGGCGGGACGAGCCGCATCGACCCGCTCACTTGCTACGCCACCTGTCCAGTCGCTGCTCGTGCTCGGGGTCCAAATGCGCGAGTGGCTGCATCGCGGCAGCCATGCCCAGCACGGACTCCAGTGCCCCTGTGCGGGATTCCTGGAGCAGCCGTTTGGCCATCCGCAGTGACTCGCTCGGGTTCGCGGCGATCCGCTCGGCAATACCGGTTGCCGCGGGGAGCAGTTCCTCGTGAGGGACCAGGGTGCTGACCAAGTTCCATTCCTTCGCGGTGGCCGCGTCGACACGTTCGCCGGTGAGGGTCATCAGCGCCGCACGCTCGTACCCGATGGCGCGCGGCAGGAACCAGGTGCCGCCGTCGCCGGGGATCAGTCCGATCGAGACGAAGCTCTCGGCGAAGACGGCCTGGTCGGAGGCGACCCTGATGTCGCACATCATCGCCAGGTCGCAGCCGGCGCCGATGGCGGGGCCGTTGACTGCGGCGATGATGGCGACCTCGAGTCGTTCGAGAGCCCGGGGGATACGCTGGATTGAGTTGACATAGGCCCGTCGCTGTTGGCGGGGGTCGAGTCCGAACATGCCCTGCCGGTCGGCCATCTCCTTGACGTTGCCGCCGGAGGAGAAGATCTTGCCCGCGCCGGTGAGGACGATGGCACGGGCGTTCAGGTCCTGATTGGCGCCATCGACGGCCCGCTCAAATGCTTCGATGAAGTCCGGACCAGTGATGGCATTGCCGATGTCTTGGTTGTCGATGGTCCACGTCTGTACGTGCCCGGAGGCGGTGATGTTAAGGGTGGGTTTCATGTTCGGCTGCCCTCTTGAAGTGTCCGGATCGGCTGAAACGAGCCAGCGGCCCGATGTTGTTTGGAAAGAGCCGGGTCCCGGTTGGGGGTCTTGGTCCTTTTCGGTGTCTGGTGTGCAGTGATCAGGAAGGGAGTTGCAGCGACTTGATCTGCAGGTACTCCTCATAGCCGTAGGAGCCGAGCTCGCGGCCGAAACCGGAGTTCTTGTAGCCCCCGAACGGCGCTCGCGGGTTGTATGCGCCGCCGTTGATGTCCATCTGCCCGGTGCGGACACGTCGCGCCACCGCGATCGCCCGGTTCTGGTCACCGGACCAGACCGCGCCCGAGAGCCCGTACGGAGTGCAGTTCGCGATCCGAACGGCGTCGTCGTCGTCCTCGAACGGAAGGACCACCAGGACGGGTCCGAACACCTCCTCCTGCGCGATCTCGGTCATCGGGTCAACGTCGGCGAGGACGGTGGGGGCCAGGAAGTAGCCGACCGGCAGCACCTGCTCTGAGCCGCCGGTGACCGCGCGGGCGCCCGCGTTCGTCGCGCGGTCGATGAAGCCCCGGACCGTCTTGAACTGGGAGGCGGAGGCCGAGGGCCCGATCCGCGTCGAGGGGTCGGTGGGGTTGCCCACGGTGAGCCTAGCGGCGGCTGTGGCGGCGAGGTCGAGGGCCTCGTCATAGCGGCTTTGAGGCACGAGCATGCGGGTCCAGGCCATGCAGGTCTGTCCACCGTTGAGGAAGGCGTTGCTGACCCCGACCTTCACCGCGGTCGCCAGGTCGGCGTCGTCCAGGATGATGTTGGCCGACTTGCCGCCGAGCTCGAGGGCGACCTTGCTGACCGCTGTGCCGGCGAGTTCGGCCACGCGAGCACCGGCACTGGTGGAGCCGGTGAAGGAGACGAAGTCGACCTCCGGATGCGAGGCGATCGCCTCACCGACCACGCGGCCTGGCCCCGACACCAGATTGACAACGCCGGGTGGGAGATCGGCCTCGGCGAGGGCGTCGAAGAAGGCGAAAACCGACAACGGTGCCTCGTTGCTGGGCTTGAGCACGATGGTGCAGCCGGCCGCGAGCGCGGGGACGAGTTTGGCCACCACCTGGTACAACGGATAGTTCCACGGGGTGATCGCGCCCACCACGCCGTAGGGTTCGCGCAGGATCAGCGAGTTGCCGATCCGTTCTTCCGCGACCGGCTGGTCGAGGACGTCGAGAATGCCGCGGGCCACAGACAGCGGCACCTTCGTCTGAACACCATCGGCGATCCGGGTCGGGGCACCCATCTCCGCGGTGATCAGGGCGGCGATCGTGGGCAGGGTACGCGTGGTGGCCTCGATGACGTTCGAGACACGGCGCCGGCGTTCGGTCAGGTCGACATCGGGATCGAAAGCCCGGCGAGCGGCGGCCACGGCGGCATCAACATCGGCGGGGGTGCCATGGGGGACGTGGCCGATCACTTGTTCGGTGGCCGGATTCACCACCTCGATCACCCCACTTGCCGCGATCGGATCGACCCAATGGCCGTCGATGTAGAGCTGGTTGCGTTCGTGCATAATCTGTTCGCCTCTGTCCTTGGATGGGTTCACATCACGATGCTGGCGCGGACGTCGCGCTTGCTCTCCGCGGCGGCGAAGGCGTCGTTGATCTGGCCGAGGGGGTAGGTGGCCGCCCCGAGCCGGGAGAGCGGGATCCTGTGCTGCCATTCCTCGAGGAAGGCCAGGGCGCGTGAGAGCACGTCGGGCTCGTAGAGCGACACCCCGATCATCGTCTTGTTTCCGAAGACGAAACGCGATGGGTCGAAGTCGAACGTCCGACCTATGTTGATGTTGCCTATCTCCACGTAGCGGCCGTGCATCGCGAGCATCTTCAGCCCCTCGTCGATGGCGGCAGGGATGCCGACCACTTCGACGACGACGTCCGCGCCCCGACCGGAGGTCCAGCTCCTCACGCGCTTGGCCCGGTCCTTGGCCTCGGTGACGTCGGTGAGATCGATGACGTGATCAGCGCCGAAGGCGGTGGCGAGTTCCAGTCGCTCGGCGACACCGTCGATCGCGATCACGGTGCGCGCCCCGCGCGCCTTGGCGACCGCGACCGCGTAGAGACCGAGTGCTCCGGCTCCCTGCACCACCACGGCCTCGCCGAAGGTCTGGTTCGCGCGTTCCAGACCGTACATGACCTGGGACAACGCGCAGTTCGCGCCGGACGCCAGCTCGTCGGGGACTGAGTCGGGGACCTGGTAGAGGGTGGCGCCGGCTGGAAGCAGGAAGTAGTCGCCGTAGCCGCCGACGAAGTGGGGGGGCTGTTCGGCGTTGCCCAGCATGGCCATCGAGAGGTGTTCGCAGGCGGTGCGCTGTCCTCGTAGGCAGTAGTGGCACCGGTGGCAGGAGAAGAAGTAGGGGAAGACCACCCTCGTCCCCTCCTGCAGCGGGCGGCCGTCGGAGTCCGCGGAGACCCCGTCCCCGAGCGCGGCGATCTTGCCGACCATCTCGTGGCCGAGCACGGTGGGCAGCTGACCGCCGAGTCCCTTGGTGTTGAACGCGCCATGCCAGGCGTGCAGGTCAGAGCCGCAGATGTTGGTGCGGATTACCTTGATGAGGATCTCGCCCGGGCGCACCTCGTCGAGGGTGGCGTCGGTGAGGGTGAAGGGCTGGTTGGGTGCGTCGAACCGGGCGATGCGGCCGGTAAACATGGGGGTCCTCTCGGATGGTCGGGAGCCTTGGTGGAGATGGCCGCACGGCGGAGCCCTCTCGGGCTCCGTCGACCGGACAGCTGTCACATAAATGGACGGCGGGTGGCTCAGTTGGCGCCGCGTCGCCCGACGCTTGCGGTGCGGACGTATCCGGCGGACTTGCCCTCCGCGAAGTCGGGCAGGGTGGTGGCGTTGGTGATCAGGTACAGCACGTCGTTGTCAGGTCCGCCGAAGGTGGCGGCGACAGCCCAGGCGTCCGGGACGAGGATCTGGTCGGTGATCTTCCCGCCTTCCTCGACCCGGTAGAAGCCGCTCTCCGGGCCTTCGGTCAACGCGTTGCCGTACCACACGCCGCCGTCGGAGTCGACGGTCATGCCGTCCGGGCTGTGGGTTTCGGGAAGTTCCGCCCAGGTCCGGTAGTTGATCAGAGTGCCGTCGGGCTGTCGATCGTAGGCGGCGATCTTGTGAGCGAAGGTCTCCGAGAGCAAGAAGGTCTTGCCGTCGGGGTGCAGTTCTGCGCCGTTGGGGAAGAGCACGTCGCCGGGCGCGGTCGAGACCTCGCCATTGGGATTGACGTGGATCAGATTGGTGGGGCGCGGTTCTGCGCCGCCGGCCAGGTCGAAGCCGAAGTTGCCAATGTAGGCGTGCCCGTCCACGACCCGCATGTCGTTGGCGTCACCGCCGCAGAAGGCGGCCAGATCGGCGTGGACGGTGGTCGTGCCGTCGGCCGCGCGGCGGAGCAGCTTGTGGTCGTGCTGAGACACGATCAGCATCGAGCCGTCAGCGAGGAAGCCCAAGCCGGAGGGCGACGTGGGAACGTCGGCGATTTTCTCCCAGCTGCCGTCCTTGGGGTCCATGACGATGACCCGGGTGTTGAAGAAGTCGCTGAGGTAGAGCCTGCCGTCGTGGTAGCGCGGTGACTCCAGGAATCCGTGGCCGCTGCTGAGCTCATTGAACTTGTGGTCGGTGGGCATGTCGTTCTCCTTGAATCCGAATCGATGGGCTGCGGTCGGGGTGGGGCTGCGGTTCACAGGAACTCGCTGCGGAGCCGCTTCTTGTCGAACTTCCCGACACTCGTCTTGGGCAGTTCGTCGATGACTTCGAACCGGTCTGGAACCCAGAACGATGGGAATCGCTCCTTCAGATGGGCCTTGAGTTCATCTTCGGAGACCTCCTCGGCCACGACGATGAAGGCGACGGGTCGTTCGATCCACTTCGGGTCCGGCGCGCTGATCACCGAGGCCTCGACGATTTTCGGGTGGCCGATCAGCGCGTTCTCCAGTGCCACCGAGGAGATCCATTCGCCGCCGCTCTTGATGAGGTCCTTGGCGCGGTCGACGATGGTGAGATAGCCGTCGGGTGTCATCGTGGCGATGTCACCGGTGCGGAACCAGCCGTCGCTGAAGCTGGCGGCGGAGCGAGCATCGTTGTAGTAGTCGCGGATCACCCAGGGCGCGCGGACGAGGACCTCGCCCGGCGTCGTCCCGTCCCACGGGATCTCCCGCTCGTCGTCGTCGACCAGCTTCAGCTCGACCAAGGGCAGTGGCTGCCCTTGCGAACCGAAGATCTCGAAGCGGACCTCGTCATCCAGGTGCCGGTTTGCGGTGGTCAAGCCGCAGAAGGTGAGGACCGGCGAGGCCTCGGTCATGCCCCAGGCTTGGGTGACGTGGACGTCGTGGTGCTGCTTCCACCACTTCATCTCACCGATCGGTGGCGCCTGGCCGCCGAGCCACAAGGTGTGCAACGACGAGATGTCGTACTTCCCGGGATACCGCTCTAGAGCGCGGCGGACTAGCATGCCAACAGTGACCGCGCCCACCAAGACGGTCGGCTTCGCGTGGTCGATGATGGCGAGGTAGTCAGTGTCCACCGGATGATCGCCGGGCAGCACGATGGTGGCGCCCTGCAGGACGCAGGCGAATGGCATGCCCCAGGAGTTGACGTGCGATAGCGGGGTGACGAGCATGTACCGCTCGGCCTCGCTCACGCCGATCGTGCCGGTGGTGCACAGCCCAAGTGCATGGAGCACGGTGCTGCGGTGGCTGTAGACCACCCCCTTCGGATCTCCTGTGGTGCCGGAGGTGTAGCACATCGAGGCGGCCGTGTGCTCATCGAGGTCGGGATAGTCGTACTCGTCGGAAGCTGCGGCCATCAGGTCGGCGTAGGAATGCACCGGCACGGGAAGCGCGCTCTCTGCTGGAACCGGACCATTGAGCTGAATGATGGCCCGGACGTGTGCCAGCCGGTCCCCGAGCCGTTCGAGCAGCGGAATCTGGTCGTTGCTCACGAGCAGGACGGTGTCCTGGGCATGGGCGATGATGTAGGCGATCTGCTCGTCAGACAGTCGGGTGTTGATGGTGTGCAGCACCGCGCCCATACAGGGCACGGCGTAGTATGACACCAGGTGCTCGGCCGTGTTCCATGCCAAGGTCCCCACTCTGTCGCCAGCCCGGACGCCGAGGTCGGTCAGCACATTCGACAACCTGCGGGCTCGGCGGCCAAGCTCGGCGAGGGGGAAAGTGTCGAAGCCGTCGTCAGTGCGGGCGATGACCTCCTTGTGCCCGTAGAGGTGTTCAGCACGCCACAGGACTGTCTTGATCTGTAGCGGCGTCTCCATCATCAGGCTCTGCACGGTGCGACTCCTTGCGTGGATCGGCGGCAACTGGGTTGCCTCAGGCCTTGATGAACTCGGGGTATCCGTTGGCCGCGGAGGTATTGACCTCGTCGAGGTACGCGGGCAGTCCGGCCGGCCACATCAGCATCTGGACCTTCTTGCCCGGGACGTTCGCGGCCATATACCACGAGGCGGCCCGATCGAAGAGCGCCACCTCGCAGACCGCGTCGATCTTCTGCTGCCAGGTCTGTTCGGCCTCACCGGTGGGCTCGATGCGGGTCACCTCGCTCTGGAGAAGATGATCGACAAGTCCGACGACCCAGTCGCCCTGTGCCTCGGCCGCAGTCGGGCCATTGCAGAACCCAGACGGGCTTTGGGGGCCGTAGACGAACAGCAGATTGGGGAACCCCGAAGTAGCGACCCCCAGGGCGGTGTGAGCGCCCTTGGCCCACGAGTCCACGATCGGCTCGCCCTGGCCGTTGCGGATGTCGACGGCGGTGATGCCGCCGGTGACGGCGTCGAAGCCGGTGGCCAGGGCAATGATGTCGAACGCGTGCTCCACCCCGTCGGAGGTCACGATGCCCTTGGCGGTGACGTGGTCGATCGGGTTCTTGCGGAGGTTGACCAAGTCGACGTTGTCCTGGTTGTAGATCTCGTAGTAGCGCTGCTCCAACGAGGGTCGCTTCACCCCGAACGGGTGCGGCGGATCAGTCGGGGCCAGGTCCTCCCACAGCTCCTTGTTGTTGATCCGCTGGCGGGTCTTGTCCCGCCAGAAGTCGTAGAAGGCGCGGTTGCTGTCTTCGTTGAAGAAGATGTCGTTGAAGTTCCCGAGCCACGGCACGAAGCCGCCGATCTCCCACATCCGCTCGAACTCGGCGTCCCGCTCCTTGGGCGTCACGTCGGCCACTGCCTTGTCTAGGAAGTCGAAGTCGAAGCCGGCGAAAGTGGTGTTGCGCTTCGCCATCCGGTCGACGTAGGTCGACTTCTCCTCGGCGTTCTCCTCCTCAGAGATCTTCCGCTGACACATCGGTAGCGCGATCATCGGGGTGCGCTGGAAGACCGTGACTTGCGCGGCCACTGGTGCGGATTCCTGGGCTACCTGCACCCCGGAGGCACCGGTGCCGATCACCGCGATGCGCTTGCCGGTCAGGTCCACGCCGTCCTGCGGCCAACGCGCGGTGTGGTGCGCGATGCCTCCGAAGGACTCCAGGCCGGGGATCTCGGGGATGTAGGGCTTCGAGCCGAAGCCCGTGCACAGCAGCAGATACCGCGTGGAGATCTCGCGGCTCTCGTCGGTCTCGGAGTTCACGGCGGTCACCACCCAGCGCCGCGAGCCCTCGTCGAAGCGAGCTGCGGTGATCCGAGTGTTGTAGCTGATGTCCTTCGACAAGTTCAGCTTGTCGTCCACGTGCTGGAAGTAGGCGCGGACCTCTGACCAGTCCGGGTACAGCTCCGAGAAGTTCCAGTCACGCCACAGCTCCGGATCGGAGAACTGGTACATGGGGCCCCAGGTGTCGACACGGGCCCCGGGGTAGCAGTTCCAGTACCACACGCCCCCTAGTCCGCCGGCGGACTCCACGGCGTGGACATTGTGCCCCCGCTTACGCAATTCGTTGAGCTGGTAGAGGCCGGCGAATCCAGCGCCGACGATCAAGACGTCACGTTCTTCGGTGCTCACGGGCGTTTCCTCTCGTTAGCCCGGGTATCGGGCTGTGTCGGAAAGATGTTTGCAGCGTTGACTGCGATCGCGTTGTCTCAATCGGAGACACCGTCTCGGCCCCGCTCGAAGGGGGAGCAGATTTCGACAATTCTTGCTGGTCAGGGATGTTTCTACGCCTCTCCAACCACCAAGGTGTTCCTCGTCGAGTTGTCTCAGAGCGAGACACCTCGACGAGGCTATGGACCAATGCACGGTTGGGTCACGAGAAGGAATGTTGATCAGAACCGATGGATGGCTCTCGGCGGGTGCCGTGAATCGGACGCATCTCCGAGGACGATCGAAGCCCATTGCAAGTTTCTGATCAGGGTCGGCGTTGCCGCGCACGCTCGAGAAGATGCTGCCGCACGTGGTTATGTCCCAGGTAGTGGTGTAGCGCTGCGTTCTCCTTGATGAGGGTCAGGCAGTTAGCGCGGGCAGGTCATCAGTTCCGATCTCGGGTTCGTTGGTGGGCACGATGTTCATGCGGGACCGGGCTAGGACGTCGAGTCCGAGGTAGCGGCGGCCTTCGGCCCACTCGTCGGTCTGCTCGGCCAACACGGCGCCGACCAGGCGCACGATCGCGTTGCGGTTGGGGAAGATCCCGACAGCGTCGGTGCGGCGGCGGATCTCTTTGTTGAGACGTTCGGTGGGGTTGTCGGACCAGATCTGGGTCCAGATCTCTTTCGGGAACGCGATGAAGGCCAGCAGGTCGACGCGGGCACGGTCGAGGTGCTCGAAGACAGCGGGGAGCTTGGCTTCGACGTAGTCGAGCAGCCGGTCGAAATGAGCCTGGACAGCGGCCGCGTCGGGCTGGTCAACGTCTGCGGACCGGTTGCAACCAGCGACTCTTGGTCGACTTCGCGAACAGCCGGGCGACCGAGTCGGCGTCATGGCAGGCGGTGGGCAGGCCTGAGCACGACTCGGGGCCTTCGGGAGCGAAGGTGCCCATCGGAAAAATGCCTGGGCTCCGCCGAAAGAGGTAACGATCGGCAATCTTCAGTGCTGCGAGGCATGCTCTCGCACCACCTGTCAATCCGAACACAGACCTGAGAAGGTTGAGCCCATGATGAGCTCGGGGGTTGTGCGCGTAGCGGTGGTCAGTCCGCAGGAAGTCGTCATGCGGGGACTCTCCACGATGCTCGCCGATTATCCCGACCGACTAGTCGTCACAGCGCTGCCTGCCGTACGCAGCAAGGGCTCCTGGTGTCGATGTGGTCCTCTACGACACGCTCGGTCTGCATCTGGGCGACATCTCGGACCTCGAGCACCTGCTGAACGAGACAAGCGCCAAGGTGCTGATCTTCAGCCGCGACACGCGCCCGGACCTGCGCGCCAAGGCCTACTCGCTCGGCGCCAGCGCCTGGGTCTCGATGAGCCTCCATGCCGGAGACCTCGTGCGCAGCATCGAAGCGACCGCCGCCGGCGAGCCGATCGGTGAACATGAGGACCGGATGAGTGCCGTCGCTGGACTCACCTCCCGAGAGGTGGAGGTACTCGCGCTGATCACCCAGGGACTCTCCAACCAGGAGATCGCCGCCAAGCTCGTCATGAGCGTGAACACGCCCAAGAGTCACATCCGACAGGCATACCGCAAGATCGAGGCCACCACCCGCAGCCAGGCGGTCAGATGGGCGATCACCCACGGATTCGCGCCGGCCGACGAGACTTCCTTGGCAGAGAGTGCGACGACGTCGGGAGCACTAGACCTAACCCGATAGAGGTAACTATCGGCAACACACATGCTGGGCCCATGCATCTAGACAGGCGCCTCCCGAACTGGCACGTCTACCGTTTCGGCACAAACTCGCGGCAACGCGAAGAGGCCCACCGTTCTACGGTGGGCCTCTTCGTCTGCATTCTCGTGGCCCCGGGGGGAAGGGCCGTCGCTAAGTACACCCCACGACTCGCAGAAACTCAACGTTCCAGGTCTGCGACAAGACCAAGAGCACGGGGCCACCTAAGTTCGCAAACCGCTCGGGCCGGGAACCGCGGCGACAAGACGGCCAGCGCTGATGTGCTTGCACCGGTCGAAACGTCTCCGAGCTGGGTCCGACCGGGCCGCGTTCCTCCGGGAGCCAGCTTCCCTAGGGCATCCGTAATCGGGAATGCCGGTGGAGGACCGTCAGTGCTAAGGGTGGGGTCGTCGCCAGGTCTCCTGTCGGCGAATCCGGAGGTCAGTCGTGAGCGAAGGTGATGTTAGGCAGGATCTTCCGCAGCCAGGCGGGGGTGTACCAGGCGGCCTTGCCAGTAAGGCGAAGCATGACCGGTAGGAGGACGAGCCGGACAAGGAAGGCGTCGAGGAGGACGGCGAGGCCGAGGACGACGCCCATTTCTTTGGGCGGGATGGGGCCGGAGAGGGCGAAGGTGAAGAAGACCGCGACCATGACCGCGCCGGCGGCGAAGATGACCCGGCCGGAGTGGGCAAGTGATCCGATCATGGCGTCCTTGGGGTCCCCGGAGCGCTCGTAGTGCTCCTTGGCCGAGGCGAGCAGGAACACGGTGTAGTCCATCGCGATGGCGAAGATCATGGCGAAGAAGAACACCGGCGCCCAGGCGTCGAGGAAGCCCTGTGATTCGAAGCCGAGCAGGTCGGCGCCGTGTCCCTCCTGGAAGATCAGTCGGGCGACACCGAACGCCGCCGCGGTGGAGAGCAGGCTGGCGAGGGTGCCGAGTAGGGAGATGAGCGGGGCCTGCAGTGCGATGAGGAGCAGCATGAAGCCGAGGACGAGCACGACGCCGATGACCAGCGGGGTGGACTCGTCGAGCTGCGCCTTGAGATCGAGGTTCTCCACGGCGGCGCCCCCGAGGACGGCGGAGTCGGGGAGGTCTGCGCGGAGCCGGTCGACGGTGTCGCTGAGTGCGGGGTCGGAGGGGTCAACGGAGGGAACGGCCTGGATCAGCACCAGTCCGCTGTCGTCGGCAGCCGGCATCGGCGGCATGGCAGCGGCGATGCCGGGGTCGTCCTTGAGTGCTGCGCTGGCGGCCGAGGCGTCGGTGTCGTCGGTGACGATCTGCAAAGTACCGGGGGCGCCGGTGCCGAAGGCGTCTTGGACCTGGCTGTAGCCGACTCGGGCAGAAGCGTCCTCGGGCAGCACCTTGATGGAGGGCATGGCGGTCTTCAGGCCGAGGATCGGGGCGGCGAGGGCGAGCAGGATGACCGTGGCGAGGAGGCCCCAGGCAACGGGGCGCTTCCAGAGTCGCTCGCCCCAGGCGGCGAATGCCGAGGAACGGTGCTCACCAGCGCGGGACCAGGGCAGTGCGAGCTTGTTGATTCGGTCGTCGAGGCCGAACAGCACCAGCGGCAGCAGGGTGAGGGTGGCGGCTAGGACGAAGACCACCGAGAGCATGATGCCGCCGGCCATGGAGCGGAAGGAGGGTGAGGGCACCAGCATGACCGCGGACAGCGAGACGAGGACGGTGAGGCCGGAGAGCAGCACGGCCTTGCCTGCGGTGTCCATGGTCTGGGCGATAGCCCACTGTCGGTCTTCGCGGGTGTCGGGGCGGCCGGCGGCGCGGTTAGCCTCGCGGCGTACGGCGCGGGCGGCGCGGTAGCGCACGACCAAGAAGAGGGCGTAGTCGATGCCCAGGGCGAGTGCGAACATCATTGCGAAGTTCATGGCCCAGATGGAGACGGGCACGAGCTCGTTGATCAGCACCAGGGAACCGGCCGAGGCGACAAGGCCGGCCAGGGTGAGGATCAGTGGGAGTCCGGCGGCCACGAGGGCGCCGAAGGCGAGTACCAAGATGGCCAGGGTGACCGGCCAGGACATGAACTCCGACTTCAGCATGGCGTCGAGGTTGGCCTCGTTGAAGTCGCTCCATAGCAGCGAGGACCCAGTTGGGTTGACCTCGACTGTGTCGGTGGAGAGGTTTTGAAGTTCGGCCTTGAGGTCGGTGGCGACGCGGACCATCTCGTTGGTGTCGGCGCCGGCGCCGGCCAGAACGATCGCGGTGGAGCCGTCCTGGGAGAGGGTGGCCCCCGGCGTGGGTGCGAGGACGTCGGCGATGCGCGGTTCGGCCTCGAGGATGTCGGTGACCTCGGCGAGGACCTGCTGGCCCTCACCTTCGGTGACCGGTCCGTCGGTGGAGCGGACTACGACCTGGATGGCGGAGGAGGCGTTGCCGCCGAAGTGTTCTCGTGCGAGTTCGCGGGCCTGCACAGACTCTGAGCCGTTGGCCTGCCAGCCGGCACCGGAGAGGTTGTGCTCGACCTGAGGGGCGAAGGCGCCGAGGCCGACGATGGTCAACAGCCAGACCACGGTGACGAGTTTGGCGTGTTCGGTGACCCAGATCCCCAGACGTCCCAAGGGGCCGGCGGTGGTAGGGGGCGGGGTTGAGGGCCCGGCCGTGGGGCTGGAGGCCGTGGTGGTGCTCATGCAGGTTCCGTTCCGTGTGTGATGGACAAGCTTGGATACGTGAAACTTGGGATACGCGGACTTGAATGCGTGGGACTTGAATGCGTGGGACTTGGATGCGTGGGACTTGGATGCGTGGGACTTGGATGCGTGGGACTTGGATGCGTGAGGCCGGGTTCAGGCGAGCGCGGGCAGCGCCTGGGTCGCGGTGTAGAGAGCGACGCCGAGGACCAGGACGGTGAATGCCGCCTGGAGCCGGCCGGTGTCGACCCGGTCGGCCAGTCGTGCTCCGGCCACGGCTGCCGCCGCGGAGACCGCGGTCAAGACGATGACGGCCGTCCAGTCCGGCTGGACACCGGAACCGGATCGGACGGCGAGGGCTGCGGCGCTGGTGATGGTGATGACGACCAGCGAGGTGCCTGCGGCGTACTCGATGGGAAGCGCGAGCGCCAACAGGAGTGCTGGGACGACCAAGAAGCCGCCGCCGACGCCGAGGAACCCGGTCAGGGCGCCGACGATCGTGGCGGTGCCCAGTACCTTCAGCGCCCGGGGGCACTGGCAGGCGAAGGTCGGGCTGAACGTGATGATCGGGTCATCCAGGGTGGGGCGGGCGGCATGCCCCGCGGCATGCCGCGCGGCGCTGTCCTGACTGTCCTGACTGCTCTGACTGCTCTGACTGCTCTGACCGTGACGTATCTGACGCCACGCCAGGATCACACCGACCAGCAGCATCAGGGCAGCGAAGGCGGCCAGCAAGAGATCCTCCGGGACCCGGGAAGATGCCGCCGCTCCCAGCACCGCTCCGCCGGTGGCGACCAGCCCGAAGACGAACCCACGGCCGAGCAGCACGTTGCCCTCCCGGTGGGCAGCGGCGGCCCCGATCAGGGAGGTGAGGCCGACCACGACCAGCGATCCAGTGGTCGCCTGGGCGGGTGACTGGTCGAGCAGGTAGACCAGCACCGGTACTGCCAGGATCGAGCCGCCACCTCCGAGTGCCCCCAAGGAGATCCCGATGAGCGCACCGGCGGCTGCAGCCACGAGCAGGGTCATCTCAGGCGTCGGACCCGTCGGGGTCTCCCCCGGGGCTGACCATGTGCAGGCCGACCTTCTCTGCGTTCTCGAATGAGTCGTGAATCGCGACCGGGGTGCGGTCTGCGGCAGCGATGAAGGAGGCGGCGATCGAGGAGCGGTAGCCGCTGGCACAGTGCACCCACACCTCACCGGCCGGTATCTCCTCGAGGCGGTAGGGCACCTCGTGGATCGGGATGTTGAGGGCCCCGGCGATCGCGGTTCCTTCGTGCTCATCGGTGCGGCGCACGTCGAGCACGACGACCTCGCGGTGATGGCGCACCTGCGCCAGGTCGGCGAAGGTGGCAGTGGGGAAGCTGCCGAGCTCGGCATCGGCCCAGTTCTGCGGACCGCCGGTGGCGTGGGCGGCCGGTCGGTCGATGCCGATACGAACCAGCTCGCGTTGAGCGGTGGCGACGTCCTCGGCGGTCTCCCCGAGCAGGGTCACCGGGGTGCCCCACTCGATGAGCCAGCCCAGATAGGTCGAGAAGGCGCCGTCGAGACCGAAGTTGAAGGTGCCTGGGGCGTGCCCGGCAGCGAAGGCCTTGCGGTTGCGGAGGTCGAGGACCCACTCGCCCGCCTCGATACGGCGGCGCAGCTCTGTCGCATCGGCTTCTCGAACAGGGGAAAGGTCCGGTGCGCCCGGGCCGGCGGCGTTGGCGGGGCCCATGTGCACGTAGTAGGACGGCCACGCACCCAGCCCGTCCAGCAGCTCGCGGACGTAGGTCTCCTCGTCCTGAGTCAGCACGGGGTTGGACCGCTTCTCCTGTCCGATGGTGGACGCGGTGGCGTCGGACTGGGTCGCGGAGCAGAACGAGCCGAACCCATGGGTCGGGTAGACCTCGGCGTCATCGGGCAGCTCAGCGGCGAGCTTGTGGGCGGAGGCGTGCTGGTGGCGCACGAGCTCGCCTGTGTGCTCCTCACCGAGCAGGTCCGGTCGGCCGGTGGCGCCGTAAAGCAGGGAGCCACCGGTGAACACGGCGTACGGCTCCTCTCCGTCGGGCCCATCGAGAGAGAGGGCGTAGGAGAGGTGGGTGAAGGTGTGGCCGGGAGTGGCGATCGCCCGGACCCGCATCCGCGAGCCCACCTCGACGGCTTGACCATCGGTGATCGAGGTGCGGTCGAAGGAGACCTCGTCCTCGCCATTGACCACATACGCCGCGCCGGTGGCCCGCGCGAGCGCCAGGCCGCCGGTGACGTAGTCGTTGTGGATGTGGGTCTCGAAGACGTGGGTCAGCCGGACCTCGTCGGCCTCCAGCACTTCCAGCACCCGGTCGATGTCGCGCTGCGGGTCGATGACGAGGGCGATCTCGCCGTCGTGCACGACGTAGGTGCGGTCCCCCAGGGAGGGGGTCTCCAGAGTGCGTACGGTCACGCCTGTGACCGGGCGCTGCTGCGCTTCCCCCGTCGCCGAAGCAGGGGCGACGGACTCGTTGTTCCCGGATGCAGTGTTCGTGATGTTCGTGGGCTCGTTCATGGTTCGCCTCACTTCTGGGTCGATCGCCCGGAGCGGATCCAGGCGCTGGTTCCGCCGGCGACGTTCGTCGCGTCGTAGCCGGCTGCGGTCAGAACCTCGGTCATCGCGCGGCTGCGGTTGCCCGAGGCGCACACCACGTGCACCGGACGTTTGCGGTCGATCTCACCGAGCCGGGTCGTCAGCTGGCTCATTGGGATGTTGACCGCGCCGGGGACGTGGCCACGGCGGTACTCGGCGGGCTCTCGCACGTCGATCAAGGTCGCGCCCTGCTCGAGGGCCGAGGCAAGGTGCTCGACGGTGGTCTCACGCATGAAAGGGAACTCCTTGGGCGAATCGGCTCGTGGCTACCACTTCAATCTAACCCCCCGGGGGGTTACGATTCGAGCGTAACAGAACCCCCATGGGGGATGTACAGTTGATGGTGCAGACCACTCACCCATGCAGTGATCGGTACCCGGGAGGGAACGGCCCATGACGAAGTACACGCTCCAGATCACGGTGAACCGCCCCTACGAGGAGGCGGTCGAGGCGGTGCGCGGCGAGCTTGCCGCCGCCGGGTTCGGCATTCTCACCGAGGTTGACCTCAAGGCAACGCTGAAGGCCAAGCTCGAGGTCGATGTGGCCCCGCAGGTGATCCTGGGCGCGTGTCGTCCCCAGTTGGCCCACCAGGCGCTTCAAGCCGAACCGTCCATCGCCACCTTGCTGCCCTGCAACGTGGTCGTGCGTGCCCTCGACGACACCACCACGGTCGTCGAGGCCTTCGACCCCGAGGCGATGATGTCTATCGCCGGCCAGGCCGGCGACACACTCCGCACTGTCGCGACCGACGCACGGCAGCGCCTGACTGCGGCCCTGGCCGCCCTGGAGAACAACTGATGGACCTCGAACCCACCGAGATCAAAGCGATCATCACCCGAATGAAGCGCGCGAACGGACACCTCGCCAGCGTCATCCGGATGATGGAGGAAGGCTCCGACTGCGAGTCGGTGCTGACCCAGTTGGCCGCTGTCAACAAGGCCCTCTCCCGCGCCGGCTACGCCATCGTCGCCACCGGACTGCAGCAGTGCCTCGAACAGAGCGAGGAAGGGCTGGAGGACGTGGACGTCAAGAAGATGGAGAAGCTGTTCCTCGCCCTCGCCTGAGCAAGGCCGACGGCCCAGCGTCGAGACCAGATGCTCGCCTCCCAGCTCGAGCCACCACAGCACCGGTTCGATGACCTCCTCAACGACGGACGATGGCTCAGCCGTTTCCACCGTCTCGACCATTTGAGTTCATCGGACGCGTTCGAGACCGACAGTCCGGCCGTGCGGGCCACGCGGGCCACGCGGGCCACGCGGTTTGTATCGATAAGCAGCCGTGCTGCGTCTACCGATACAAACCCACCACCATTGGAGGACTGATGAAACTCAACATGGGACGCGCAGACCGCTCCATCCGTCTGTTCGTCATCGCGCCGGTGCTCGTTGTCGCGGGGATCATCCTTGGCCCACTCAGTGCACTGTCACTCATCTTCTACGCGCTCGCGGCGGTCATGGCCGCAACCTCCGCGGTCGGCACCTGTCCGCTGTACCTGCCGTTCGGGATCCGCACCCTCGGCCGCGCAGGACGATCGTCCTCAGCCCCCACCGCGGCGGGTGAATCTCGCCGTTGAGTTCAGACCTCCTCGACCAGCTGGTTGCGGAACTCCCGCGGCTTGGGGCCTACGCCTGGTCGGTCACCGGTGACCGTCACAGAGCCGAGGACCTGGCGCAGGAGACACTCGCCCGTGCTCTTGAACGTCGCGAGACCTACCGGCACGAAGCGCCTCTGGGAGCGTGGCTGCGCGGCATCCTCCACAACCTCGCCATCGATCAGGGGCGCCGCCAGCGGGAAACGCCCCGCGAGGACGTCGCAGCCTTGGCCGATGCGGCCTGGCGCGACGACAGCTGGACCGTGGACGCCGCGGTTGTGATCGAGCGCGCAGAGGCAGCCGACGAGCTGCGCGACGCACTGCTGGCCCTCCCCTTCATCTACCGGTCCGCGGTCGTGCTCCACGACATGGAAGGCCTCACTGTGCCCGTGATCGCCTCGATCCAGTCCATCTCCCTGGCTGCCGCCAAGCAACGTCTGCGTCGCGGACGGATGATGCTGGTCACCGCCTTGGCAGAGCTGAAGTCTCGCGCCCTGGATCAGCTGCCGTTGCGCTGTTGGGACGCTCGCTCCCAAGTCAGTGACTACATCGACAACGAACTCTCGGCCACGAAACGTCAACGGCTAGAAGCGCACCTCGCCAGATGCCCAACCTGCCCCCCGATCTACGCCAGCTTGGTCGGTGTCACCGCTGCCCTAGGCGCGCTCGCCGACGAGGCCGCGCTAGGTCCGATCCAGGTCCAACGGGTCCGTGAAGCACTGCAGCGGCGACGCGAGGATCGGGCCGACGCATGATCTGCCCCTGGGGCCTGGTTCGCGGACCCCTTGCAGAGGGAATACG
Source organism: Nocardioides sp. NPDC000445 (assembly GCF_040300245.1). Classification (NCBI taxonomy): domain Bacteria; kingdom Bacillati; phylum Actinomycetota; class Actinomycetes; order Propionibacteriales; family Nocardioidaceae; genus Nocardioides; species Nocardioides sp. NPDC000445. The sequence goes on from NZ_JBEPDH010000002.1 coordinate 120,751, forward strand.
AATGTACGTACATTTGCATCGACGGTACGTGGGCCTTCCACCTAGGGCAGGGCCCACCATCACGGAGTTCCTGTGCAGGAGGCGACATGCGGGGAAGTGGCGGCCAGCGGTCCACCGGTCCTGCCCGGGCTGTTGACCGTCAGAGCCCGATGCCGCTATGGGCTCAGGTCAAGGATGATGTCGAGCGACGCCTACGCCGAGGTGAGTTCAGCGAGTCGTTCCCGGGTGAGATGGTGCTGGTCCAGGAGTACGCGGTCAGCCGACACACGGTGCGCGAGGCGCTTCGTCGGCTGCGTGAGAGCGGCCTTGTCGATGCCGCACGTGGCCGAACACCGAAGGTCGCAAACACTGAGATCACTCAGCCCCAAGGCACCTTGTACAGCCTGTTCGCCTCCGTCGAAGCGTCAGGACGTCGCCAGCACAGCATCGTGCGCACACTCGACGCGCGTGCTGACGGGACTGTGGCCACCAGGCTCGGAGTCGAGGAGTCGACGCCTCTGATCTACCTGGAACGGATTCGCCTTATCGATGAGGAACCGCTCGCGATGGACCGCGTGTGGCTGCCCGCTCGGCTGGCTGCGCCGCTGCTCCAAGCAGACCTCACCCAAACCTCCCTCTACGAGGCGCTCGACCATCGGTGCAATCTTCGGCTGACCGGTGGCCGAGAAGAGGTCCGCGCTGTGGTGCCGACCTCGGCGGAGCGGGTCCTGCTCGGGATCCCCGATAACACCGCCGCGCTCTCGATCGACCGGACCGGCGAACTGCGAGGGCAGCCCATCGAGTGGCGTCGGACCATCGTGCGAGGCGACCGCTTCAGCCTGGTCACCGACTTCACCCGCCCTGACCAAGTCTCGGTCACAGTTTCTGACCGCCGCTATTCCATGACCTTCTAATGCACGCCGACGAGATCAACACCCGCAAGCAGACGATCGACGGCATACCCGCCATGCGTCTTCGACCGGTGAGGAGCTGAACGTGGCCACTACCACCCCTCGCACCAGCCAAGCGACGAAACCCAGGACTCCGGCACGCACGCCTTTGGGCCGCCAGCTGGTCCGCATACTCACGACCACGGATCACAAGCTGATCGGCGAGATGTACCTGGTCACGTCGTTCTTCTGGTTTCTCGGCGGTGGCCTGATGGCGCTGCTGATGCGTTCGGAGCTGGCGTTCCCGGGACAGCAGGTCGTCAACGACGAGCTGTTCAACCAGCTGTTCACGATGCACGGCACGATCATGCTGCTGCTCTTCGCGACGCCGCTGTTTATCGGCTTCTCCAACGTCATCATGCCGCTGCAGATCGGCGCGCCCGACGTGGCGTTCCCGCGGCTGAACATGTTCAGCTACTGGCTCTACCTCTTCGGCAGCCTGATCGCGGCCAGCGGCTTCCTCACCCCGACCGGTGCGGCCGACTTCGGATGGTCCGCCTACACGCCGCTCTCCAGCGCGCAGTATTCGCCGGGCGTCGGTGGCGACCTGTGGATCATGGGCCTCTACATGGCCGGTCTGGGCACCATCCTCGGCGCGGTCAACTTCATCACCACGATCATCGCCATGCGCGCGCCGGGCATGACCATGTTCCGGATGCCGATCTTCACTTGGAACGTACTGGTCACCGCGCTGCTCGTGCTGATCGCGTTCCCGATCCTCGCCGCTGCGCTGCTGATGCTCGAGTCCGACCGCCAGTTCGGCTCCCACGTCTTCGACGCCGCCCATGGCGGCCCGATCCTGTGGCAGCACCTGTTCTGGTTCTTCGGTCACCCCGAGGTCTACATCATCGCGCTGCCGTTCTTCGGCATCATCTCCGAGATCCTCCCGGTCTTCAGCCGCAAGCCGATCTTCGGCTACGTCGGTCTGGTGGCCGCGACCCTCGGCATCGCGATCCTCTCGGTGGCGGTGTGGGCGCACCACATGTTCGTCACCGGCGCGGTCAACCTGCCGTTCTTCTCCGGGATGACGTTCCTGATCGCGGTGCCCACAGGCGTGAAGTTCTTCAACTGGATCGGCACGATGTGGGGCGGCTCGGTCAGCTTCGACACCCCGATGCTGTGGTCGATCGGCTTCCTGACGACCTTCCTCTTCGGTGGTCTGACCGGCATCATTCTGGCCAGCCCGCCGCTCGACTTCCAGGTCTCCGACTCCTACTTCGTGGTCGCGCACTTCCACTACACGGTCTTCGGGACCGTCGTGTTCGCGATGTTCGCCGGCTTCTACTTCTGGTGGCCGAAGATGACCGGCCGGATGCTCGACGAGCGCCTCGGCAAGGTCCACTTCTGGCTGCTTTTCGTCGGCTTCCACACGACCTTCCTGGTCCAGCACTGGCTCGGTGTCGAGGGCATGCAGCGACGCATCGCCGACTACCTGCCCAGCGACGGATTCACCTTCCTGAACCAGGTCTCAACCGTCGGCGCGTTCCTGCTGAGCCTGTCGATGCTGCCCTTCTTCTACAACCTCTACATCTCCCGCAAGGCACCGCTGGTGACCGTGGACGACCCCTGGGGCTGGGGCCGCTCGCTGGAATGGGCCACCGCCTGCCCCGCGCCGCGCCACAACTTCACCTCCATCCCGAAGATCCGCTCGGAGTCCCCGGCCTTCGACCTCCACCACCCCGAGATCGCCGCGCTGGAGACGGAGCAGCCCGCCCAGGCCGCACACGACGGCGAGCGCCGGTGAGGAAGAGCAGCAAGAAGGTGGGCTGACCGATCCGCCCACCTTCGTATCCTCCCGGAATTCCCACGAGTCGCACTGCTGATCGTCCCGCTGTCGTTGCTGCGAATATGCCCCGACCGAGGCTGAAGGCCAACGTTCGGCCGATCGCCCATCTTCAGGACTGGCACCCGTTGACAGCGACCAAGCTGCCTACGCAGAACGGGACACGCCGAAGCGAGGCCTGACCTTCAGCAATCGCCATCGTGCCCGTGCGGCCGCCGCGTTCTCCTCAAGGCGATCCAGCCTGCTGCGGCGGCCACAATGGTCAAGACCAGCCAGGCTGGGATGTGCTCGGTCCACTCAGAGATCTTCTGCTGGGCGATGAACTCCAGGTCGGTTAGGTCGCCGAAGCCGAGTGCCCCAGTCAGCCCGGCTGTCCCGTCGTAGCGGAGGAACAGCGCACCTATCGCCACGAACAGCAACCCAGACGCCAGGCTAGTGGTGTGGATGGTGAACATCCCCCAGTGCCACGACCGGCCGCGCAGCCACTTCTTGTGACCGAGGTCAAACCGATCCCACAGCAAGGCGAGCACGAATACCGGCATCGCCATGCCTAAGGCGTAGACGGCCAGCAGGACCCCGCCGTGCCAGGGCGAACCCTGCGTAGCGGCGACGGTGAGAATGGCGCCCAGGACAGGGCCGGAGCAGAATCCGGCCAGTCCATAGACAGCCCCGAGCAGGGCCGTCGAGACCCATCCGGTGCCGCCGCGTCGGGCCACGGCGTTGTTGAGCCGTTGCGCGAACGGGAGTGTGAACCCGCGGCCGAGGAGCTGCATGACTCCGAACCCGATGATCAGCCAGCCCGCGACGCTGATCAGCGTCGCGCGGTGTCCATAAAAGAAGGTACTGGCAGCGCCGGCGCCGGTGCCAAGCGGGACCAAGGTGGCACACAGGCCGAGGTAGAAGACGGAGGTGCGTCCCAGCAACGCCCGCGTCGTGCCGAACGCGTAGGCGAAAAAGGACGGCACCAGAAGTGCGCTGCACGGCGAGAGCAGTGCAAGGACGCCGGCTGCCAGTGCCGCGATCAGGCTCACTTCTGTCATGAGCCGTCTGCGTCCGTCTCCTCCGCGGCCTTCTCGATGGCCTGCTCGAAGACTTCGGTGGGCTGAGCGCCGATAACCGGCACGCCGTTGATGATGAAGGCAGGCGTCCCGGTCACCCCGATCGCCTGGCCTTCGGCGAGGTCCTGCTTAATCGCATCCTTTGTGCCGCGAGCGACCATGTCCTTGCGGAATTCTTTGGTGTCCAGACCAAGGTCGTCGGCAATCGAGACCAGGTAGTCCTCTGTCAGCTTTCCGCTGTTAGGCGGCAGCTGGTTGTCGTACATGAGCTTGCTGAATTCCCAAAACTTGCCCTGGGCAGCCGCCGCGCGGCCAGCCTGGGCAGCCGTAGTCGACTCAGGCCCGAGGTAGGGGAAGTCTCGCCACTCGATGCGCAGCACCCCGGAGTCGACGTACTTCTCGACGAGGATCGGCTCCGTGTCGCGGGCGTACTTGCCGCAGAACGGGCACTGGAACTCGGAGTAGGAGATCATCACGACCGGTGCATCCACATCGCCGAGCGCCATCGGGTCGTCCTCCTCGCCCCTGACCAGCTGCGCCCAAGCGTCGTTGAGAGCATGGCCCTCGGCCTGGGCGCCCGCCGTACCTGTCCCGCTCTCCGCCGCTGTTGGCCCGTCGCTCCCCTCGCCACGGGAGGTGACGAGCGTAAGGACCACCGCAACAAGGGCTACCGCGGCGACTACTAGCGGGACGATGGGACTCTTGCGGGTCGCGGACGCATCAGGCATGAGAACTACCTCCAGAGACATGGGTCTCGGTGTCAATAGACGGGGCGTGGTCGGTGTTGAGGGTGTTGGTGACCGGGCAGGACAGCTCTCCTTTGAGTCGCACATGCAAGGCCCACAGCAGGAGCACCACGGCGAGCAACTGCAGGAACGGTTGGACGGGCTCGAACCAGGTGAGGGCTCCCGCGCTCCCGAGCAGCAACAGCACCAGCTTGTTGCAGACCGGGCAGCCGACGGCGAAGTACGTCAGCAGTCCCCCGACCCAGCCCCGGCGACGTCCCTGATCCTCGACGGCGCTAGGAGCGTCAACATAGGTTGCAACGAGCAGTCCTGCGAGAAGCGAGGAAGTCGCGAGCGCCGGCCAGGACCACCAGGTCGGCGCGATCTCCCTGCCGAACAACGGGTTGGGGACCAAGTCAGTTGGAATCGCCACGAGAACCGTGAAGACCAGCGCGGCGCCGGCAGCAACTAGCCACCTGCGTCGCGACCAGTTCAGAGGCCCAAGCCACGCACGACGCCATCCGCCGACCTGACCGAGCTCCGTCCCACCTCGAGCGCGGTTCACGCCGACACCTCACCGTTCTCAACCTCACGGTTCTCGACCAAGCCGGTCTCGACCGGGTGCCCGTGAGTGCGCCACTCCAGCATGCCGTCCTCGAGCCGACGTGCGGCAACTCCGCTGGCCGCGAGAAGGCGCACCGCGTCATGGGCCATCACGCAGAAACTGCCTCGGCAGTACGTCACGACCTGCTGTGCCTTCCGAAGTAGCTTGGCATCGTCGGGCAGGGCAGACAGCGGCACACTGACGGCGCCAGGGATGTGCCCGGCCCGATACTCCTCGCAGGGCCGGACATCGAGAAGCGTGACCTGCTCGTTGCGCATCAACTCCACCAGTTCTTCTCGTGAGAGCGTCCCGACCTCACTGTCGCCGGGAAGGCTCAGATAGGCGGCACGTGCTCGGTCGACGTCGGCTGAGCGGTGAAGAGCCACCGTACGAAGCCGGTCATACACATCCGCCACGTCATCTCCAGCCAGCCGGTAGTACACCTTGGTTCCCTCGCGCCGGGTCGCGACCAGATTGGCCAGCTTGAGCACTTGCAGGTGTGCCGAGACACTGGTCAGCCCCATGTCCGCAGTCCGGGCCAAGGACTCCACCGTCCGCTCGCCCTGCGCGAGCAGATCCATCAGCTCCAGTCGCCGCGGGCTCCCCAGAGCTTTGCCCACCACGGCCAGCCCATCGAAAAGCGCCCGGCGCCGCTCAATCGCTGCCACGCTCGCGGGTGAAGGTGGCCGCTCGGCGGCGGTCACTGGGACGCCTCATGGGCTGTAGACGTGCGGGGAAGCCTGCGCCCACACCAGAAAGCCGTCTCGTCTCGGGCCAGATCCGCGCAGACCAGATCTCCGCCGAAGTCTTCGACCACGCCGTTCGTCACAGCCGCGAAGCCCGGCCGCAGCTCAGGGGCGGACATAGGCCCAGCCCTCGCGCTGGCGCACCACCAGATGCGCAATCCCCGACTCCACCACACTGACGCCCGACAGCAGCCGATCGCGAGCAACTCCGTGACGCTGCATGGTGTTGCCGCATGCGTCCACGCGCACCCCTCGAGAGATCAAACCTAGAACTTCTTCCGAGACCGGAGAGCCGGTAGTCACCGCGGATAACCCGGCGCCGTGGGTGACCAGCTCGATCGAACACCTGGGTTCGAGTGCTGCCAGAAGGTTCTCGATGTTTCGCACCACCATCGTCATCTTGTCTCTTTCGCCCTCGGCGAGCTGGACGACAATCCCATCCGCAACCTCATGCCCTGCGCGCACAGTCCCTCCTCCAACGACCTTTATCCATGGATTTTTGGAGAATGTACAGGTATCGAGAGACGAACCCAAGTCACCCCGGCGCACCCAGCGTGATCCTGGGTCTCTTGTCGGATCGATGTGGTGCCACAGGCCGGCCCGGCGGCGAAGGTCGCCACGGGCCCGCTGACCCGAGATCACGGACATCACGCGTAGGTGCGTATCTCGAGGCCTTTGAGGGGGTACTGGGGCGGCTCGAAAGGAACCCTAGGAGGGGATGTCCGTGTCCACCGATGCCCAGTCTGCCAACGCGATGACCGAGCCGCGAAGCCTGATGACACCGGGAATCGTCCTCGGCGTTGGGGTTGGCGGGTTCGTTGACGGGATCCTGTTGCACCAGTTGTTGCAGTGGCACCACATGTTGACCTCCACGAACACTGACAACGTCGGTATCCGCTACTACCCAGAAACCACCGTGCACGGCCTGGAGATGAACACCGTGTGGGACGGTCTCTTCCACACCTTCACCTGGGTCATGGTCCTGGTCGGGATCGCCCTGCTCTACTCCCGTGTCCAGCACTCCCGAGGCAGGGTGTGGGTCGCCCGAGCCCTGTGGGGCTGGATCCTTGTCGGATGGGGCGTATTCAACCTGGTTGAAGGAATCATCGACCATCACGTACTTGGAATCCACCACGTGCGCAGCGGAGACAACCAGATGGCGTGGGACCTGGCCTTCCTCGCTCTCGGGGTGCTACTGGTGATCGCAGGATGGCTGATACAACGTGGCGCCAGCTACACCGACGCCACGAAGTCACCGAACCGCCCCACCACCACCCGCTCCTGAGGTCGCCGTGAGTTCCATCATCACCGCGATGCCCCGCGCCCAGGCAGACGTACTCGCCCACGGACCAGAGGGGCACAACACCGGGATATGGACCGACACCGTAGGCGTTCTGAGCGTCTGGTTTCCGCTGTTGCTGGTCGCTTCCTTGGCCATCGGCTACCTATGGATGGGGCTGCGTGAACGAGGTCGCCGTGGCTGGCCCATGCACCGGATAGCGCTCTACCTATTCGGCTCGGCCCTCATCATATTTGCTTTGAGCCCTGGATTCGATGGCTACGCCGACCGTGACTTCGGCGGCCACATGGCCCAGCACCTGCTGCTGGCCATGATCGCTCCCTTGGCCCTTGTGCTGGCAGCACCCATCACGCTGTTGCTGCGCCAGCTCCCCCACCGCCAGGCGCGACGGCTAGGCCGGCTGCTGCACACGCGCTTCATCCGCGTGCTCTCCCACCCCTTCTTGGCACTGCTGCTGACCAGTGGCGGTCTGATCGCCCTCTACTTCACCCCGCTGTACGCACTGAGCACTGAGCACGACGCCGTCCACATCGCCGTCCACGCCCACCTCCTCGCCTCAGGACTGCTGTTCGCCTGGGCGATCGCAGGCCCCGACCCCTCCCCGGGTCGTGCCTCGGTACGCCTGAGACTGGTGGTCCTCGCCGTTTCTATCGCGATCCACTCAACAGTGGCCCAACTGATCTTCGCCGGCCTCCTTGTCCAGGTCAGGGAGCCCATCGCCGAGATGCAGGCTGCGGGGAACCTGATGTACTTCGGAGGCGACATCGCCGAGGTGCTGCTCGCCGTGGCCCTTCTCCTCACCTGGAAGACAGCACCATCCTCAACGCGCTCAGGCCATCGCTCGTCGCGCGCGCGCCACGAGCGCCTGGCTCGAATTGCCACTCCTGAAGGGGCATGAGCACAGCTATGTTGACGGACCTGCTGCCATTGGCCACCACCCTGGAACCTGAGGGTCTCCTTCCCGCGCGCCAGCAGATGGCGCTCTCGCTGGGATGGCACATCGTCCTAGCTTGCTTTGGGGTCGCGTTCCCAGCGATGATCTTCGTCGCGCACTGGCGCGGAATCGCGCGCGGGGACGCAGTAGCTCTCGGCCTCGCCCAGCGCTGGGCGAAGGTGTCGGCGGTGCTCTTCGCGATCGGCGCGGTCTCCGGCACGGTGCTGAGCTTCGAGATGGGTTTGTTGTGGCCGGGGCTGATGGGTGAATTCGGCGATGTGCTCGGGTTGCCGTTCGCGCTCGAGGGCCTTTCGTTCTTCGTCGAGGCGATCTTCCTCGGGATCTACCTCTATGGCTGGGGCAGGATGCCGCCACGTCAACACCTGCTGATGGTGATACCGATGGCGATCGCCGGTGTGGTCGGCACATTCTGCGTGATCTCGGTCAATGCCTGGATGAACGCACCTAGTGGTTTTCGCATCGTCGATGGAGAGGTCACAGACATCGACCCGTGGGCAGCGATGTTCAACGACATCGTCGTCCTCCAGTTCGCCCACATGTGGGTCGCCGCCTACATGGTGGTCGGCTTCACGATTGCCGGCGTGTATGCCGCGGGAATGCTCAAAGGACGCCGTGACCGGCATCACCGGCTCGGATTCGCCATTCCCTTCGTCTTCGCGAGCATTGCCGCGATCACGCAACCAGCGATCGGCCACCTGCTCGGCGGCGACCTCAGCGATCGACAGCCCGCTAAGCTGGCTGCGTTCGAACTGGCTCTCACCACGGAAGCTCCCGCCCCACTGCGGATTGGCGGTGTCCTGGCCGACGGCGAAGTGCATGGCGCAATTGAGGTACCCCGGCTCGGATCGATCATCGCGCGGAACTCCCTGACCGCGCCCGTCCCGGGATTGGACACGATCCAACTCCAGGACCAGCCGCCGGTCAACATCACGCACTGGGCGTTCCAGACGATGGTAGGTATCGGAACCCTCCTGGCATTGGCGGTGATCCTCTACTGGACCGCCCGATGGCGTCGCCGCGATCTGCTCAAGCGCCGGTGGTTCCTGCGGCTTGCCGTCGCAGCAGGCCCCCTCGCGGTCCTTGCCATGGAAGCAGGCTGGATCGCGACCGAGGTCGGTCGGCAACCCTGGATCGTCTACGGAGTGATGCGAACCTCCGAGGCGGCCGGCGACCACTCGGGCTTGTGGTGGCTGCTGGGCATCACCATCGTCGTGTACACGGCAATGACCGTGGCAGCGGTGAGCGTGCTCCGGTCGATGGCCCGTCGGTGGCGAGAGGGGCAGCACGATCTCCCGAGTCCCTACGCCCCGCAAGATCGGGACGGTGCCACCGACCGCCCGTCTGGAAGCGAGCTCTCATGACGCTCGCGGTCGCCGTCGCAGGCGCGATGTTCGTCGGGATCGTGGCCTACGCAGTCCTAGGGGGTGCCGACTTCGGATCTGGGTTCTACGACCTTACCGCCGGAGGCACGACCCAAGGAGCCGCGCTGCGAACCCACGTTGACCACAGCATCGGACCGGTATGGGAAGCCAACCACGTCTGGCTGATCTACGTCCTAGTGACCTGGTGGACCGCATTCCCCGAGGCGTTCGCGGCCGCGATGTCCACCCTGATCATCCCACTACTGCTTGCGCTCCTCGGCATCGTGCTGCGCGGGGCCGGCTTCGCCTTCCGCAAGTACTCAGCGACCCTCGGGCAGGCCCGACTCTATGGCGTCATCTTCGCCGGTTCCTCCCTCATCGCGCCCTTCTTCCTTGGAGCAGCCGCGGGTGCGGTCGCATCGGGCCGAGTACCAGCCGATGGCGGTGGCGACGTGTGGACATCGTGGCTCACGATCACGTCGCTCGCCGTCGGCGTGATCGCAGTGGCGAGCTGCGCATTCCTCGCCGGCACCTTCTTAACCGCCGACGCCATTCGCGGGGGCAATGATCAGCTTGCCGAGCAGCTCCGCCGGCGGACACTGATCGTCGGTGCCCTCACCGGCCTCATCGTGCTCAGCTCCCTAGTGCCCATCGCAAGAGACGCCCCCACCCTGGCCGACGGCCTCACCGGGCGCGCCGCACCGCTGATCCTCACCTCGATCCTAGGAGGCATCCTCAGTCTGCTCCTGCTAATCCGACGCCACGCCGCAGCAGCCCGCGTCACCGCGGTAGCAGCCGTCGGGTCGATCATCATCGGATGGGGCATCGCCCAGTACCCGTGGCTACTGGTCGATGAGGTCACGATCACCGAGGCAGCCGGAGCACACGCGACACTGCAGGCCCTACTCGCCGTCGCTGCCCTTGCGGGCATCATCGTGCTCCCCGCCCTCGGGTACCTATTCCGCCTGACCCAAACCGAGGCGTGGACCCGACACTAAGGACGACCCCAAACTTCGCCAATCGCGTCGCCGCAGCGGCTCCAAAGGTGATGCCATCGCAACCTCATCACTCGATGGTCACTCCCGGTTGTTCTCCGAGCCGCCGGACTGTCGTTACATTGCCCACGAACACACGCGCGACAGCGGACGCTGTCGCGCGGCTCCTTACCCGGTTGCAAAGGCCGAACCCGGTGGGAGTGCCGCAAGTCTTGGTCTGTCCCGGTAGATCCCCGTCTGCCGGGACAGACCTCTTTCATTCGCGCTCCCCCTCGGCCACTCACGGTCGTCCGTTGCCCCTTGGGGTACGTGACCATGACGATCCACAAGCTGACCGCGGGCTCGGGGTATGAGTACCTGACCCGGCAAGTAGCGGCGGGCGACTCCACCGAGCTTGGCGACACCGCCTTGATTGACTACTACGAAGCCAAGGGCGAAGCTCCTGGCCGGTGGCTCGGGTCGGGGCTCGACGCCTTCGCCGGCTCAGGCGGGATCTGCCCGGGCGACGTGGTGACGGCCGAGCAGATGGAGCACCTGTTCGGTGCCGGGGAGCATCCCGCCACTGGGCGGCCGTTGGGTCGGCGGACACGGTCGGACGGGGTGGCTGGGTTCGATCTGACGTTCAGTCCGGTGAAGTCGGTCTCGGCGCTATGGGCAGTAGCGCCACCTGCGATCGCGCGGGCTATCGAGCGGGCCCATGATGCCGCGGTCAACGATGCGTTGGCGTATGTCGAACCTGAGGTGCTGTTCCAGGGAAGGGACCGATGGGGCGCGGCAGGTCGAGACCCGCGGTCTGATCGCAGCGGCGTTCCGCCACCGGGACTCCCGTGCCGGCGACCCGGACCTTCATACCCATGTCGCCGTCGCGAACAAGGTGCAGGCCAAGCAGTCGGGCAAGTGGCTGACGGTCTATGGCCGGGTGTTGTTTCAGCACACGGTGGCGATCTCGGAGACCTACAACACCGCGCTCGAGTACCGGCTCGGAGAGACGCTCGGCGTCAGGTTCGCCGAACGCACCGGGCCTAGAGGGCGGCGCCCGGTCCGCGAGATCGTGGGTATCTCGGCCGGGCTGTGTCGAGTGTGGTCGCGGCGCGCCCGGGATATCGACCGCCGCGAGGACGACCTGGTGACCGCGTTCGTCCACGAGCACGGGCGGGCGCCGACCGAGCTGGAACGGCTCAAGTTGGTGCAGCAGGCCAATCTGGAGACGCGTTCCCCCAAGCACGAGCCGCGTGCCGAGGCCGAGCAGCGACGAATCTGGCGCCGCCAGGCATCGGAGTTCCTGGGGAGCGAGACGACCCTCGACGCCATGGTCCGTACGGCGCTGGGTGGGTCTCAGTCGGATCGGGGCGCACGTTCTGCCGACCCGATGAAACCACACCTGACTCGGGCCATGGCGGCCGCCGTGATCGCCGAACTCGAGACCCGTCGGGCGACCTGGCAGAGTTGGCATCTGCGGGCCGAGGCAGAGCGCCAGGTGCGAGCGACGGCATCTGACGGGGTCGCTGCCGACGACTTACCCGCGGTGATCGATGCGGTCGTCGCAGGGGCCGTGGCGATGTCGGTGCATCTCACTCCCGACGACGATCCTGTACGTCTGCTGGCCGGTCTTCGCGAGCCAAGTGGCCTCCGGCGCTCGGACGGAACCAGCGTCTACCGCCATACCGGCTCCGATCGCTACACCAGCCAGCGGATCCTTCAAGCCGAGCAGCGACTGGTCGACGCGGCCGGCTTGGGCAGCGACTTCGCCTTCTCTCGTGAGGAGATCGACATCGTCCTGACCGCCAGCGCGGTCGCCGGGGTGCGCCTCAATGGCGGGCAACGTGCACTGGTGCACGCGCTGGCCGGTGGCGGCCATCGCGTCCGGCTCGCATTGGCGCCTGCAGGATCAGGGAAGACGACGGCGGTGGAGGTCTTGGCTGCGGTCTGGACGACCAACAGCTACGACGCGATCGGGCTGGCGCCCTCGGCGGCCGCGGCAAAGGTCCTCCAAGCTGCCACCGGCCTGCCGTGCGAGACCCTCGCCAAGATCGCCGACGAGATCGTCACCCAGGTCCCCGGCACCGGGCGCGACCGACGCGGCGGGCTGAGCACCCGCATCGGGCCCGAGACTCTGGTGGTGATCGATGAGGCGGGGATGGCCGACACGTTGACGCTCGATCGCGTGGTCACGTTCTGCCTCTCGCGCGGTGCCACGATCCGGCTCCTGGGCGATGACCGGCAGCTCTCGGCCGTCGGTGCCGGTGGTGTGTTGCGGGACATCGCACACCGGCACGGTGCCGACCGGCTCGAGGAGGTCGTACGCTTCGTCGATCCCGGCGAGGCCGCTGCCTCCCTGGACCTTCGCAACGGCGATCGCGCCGCGATCGGGTTCTACCTCGACCACGACCGCGTCCACACCAGCGACGAAGAGACCACCATGGGCGAGGTCCTCGCCGCCTGGCAGCACGACCGAGACCGCGGGCTCGACGCACTCATGCTGGCGCCCACACGAGACATGGTCGCCAACCTCAACCACCGGGCACGCTCCCACCGACTCGCGGGCATCGAGCCGCGGACCGAGGTCGAATTGGCCGATGGCAACCAGGCATCGGCCGGAGACACGATCATCACTCGTCACAACCAGCGCCGCCTGGCGGTCTCAGGTACCGACTGGGTCAAGAACGGTGACCGGTGGACGATCAGCCGGATCCGCCGCGGAGCGTTGACCGTCCGCCACGCAACCACCGGCCTGACCGCGGTGCTGCCTGCCGAGTATGTCGCCGACCATGTCGAGCTCGGCTACGCCTCGACCGTCCACACCGCACAAGGCCTCACGGCCGACGCCGTCCACGGGATCGTCAACGGCCACGAGGACCGGCAGATGCTGTACACGATGCTGACCCGCGGCCGACGCGAGAACCATCTCCACCTGGTGCTCGAACCGGCCGAGTCGGTCGATGCCGTTCGGGAGCAGTGCGCGCTGCCCGGGCTCGAGGAGCAACTGACCGCGATCCAGATCCTCGACGAGGTCGTCGCTCGTGACGGGGCCGCGGTCTCGGCCACCACCACGCTCGGTCGCGGCCGCAGCTGGTCCACCCAGCTCCACGACGCCTCCGTACGCTATGCCGACGCGGTCACCGCCGGAGCGACGCGGGTGCTCGGTAGCGGTTGGGACGATGCCCTTGAGGCAGCCGGCGAGGGCCCACTCCCCTGGCTACCCGCGATTCCCGCCGACCTCGCGCGCGACGAGTCCTGGGGTCCGTATCTCGCCGCCCGTGTCCGCCACGTCGAGGTGACCGCACAGGGCTTCCTCAACCACCTGGCCGGCACCACACCAACGGCGACTGCGACGGAAGGCGGGAGGCATCCCGCCTGGATTGTTCGGTACGCCGATGTCCTCGGAGACCTCCACGACACCGTGGCGCTGTGGCGGGCTGCCCTCGGGGTGCCGGATGACGATCCCCGACCCTCCGGGCCTGCCGTCAACGATCCGATCGCCGCACGGTTCCAGCGCCATCTCCTGAAGCAGCTCACTGATCGCTACAGCGACTCGGTCCGGCGCTGGCACGAGATGATCATCCGCCGGGCCGGGATCCCGGTCCAGGACGACCACACCAGAGGCGAGGTCATCGAGCTCGCCCGCATGCTCGACACGCTCCATCGCCGCGGCCACGATGCCCGCCGGCTGCTTGAACAAGCCTTGACCCGTGGCCCGTTGCCCGAGGGCCATCCCGTCGCCGCGCTGTCCTACCGCGTCCGCAAACTCACTCGACTCGACCCACTTCTGTCACGACGCGCGTCCGCCAGCCACGTCGACCCATCGGAACTGAGCCTGTGACCAGAGGTCACAGATTCAGATCCTGCCCCGTCAGCACATCCGCCAAAGCACGACGCCTCAACTCATCGCACACCGGAAACAGCTCCCCCGGTGAACCGAAGCCGGTACACCTGCACATCTCCCTACCGACAAACACAGGCACTCCAACTCGGCAGGTGTGGTACCGCGATGCCCGCCGGGCGCAACGCCGTGACTGGACCAGGTCCTCACAGCGACTAATCCGGAGCCCTTCAGATGGATGGCCTACCCAATCCCGGTGAGCAGTCTGGTCAGCGACCTGGAGCCGCCAGACGGGCGCCTAGCGTGCGGACCAACTCTCTGAAAGCAGTTGACCATGGTCACCGAGCACACCGCCGCGCCCACCAGGATGCGCGCGATCGTCCAGACCAAGTACGGCGACGCGGGTGACCTACACCTCGACCGCGTCCCTGTCCCGGAGATCACGCCGAGCGAGGTTCTCGTCCGTGTCCGTGCCGCCGGACTCGACCGCGGCACCTGGCACCTGATGACGGGCAAGCCGTACCTGATGCGGATCGCCGGGATGGGGTTCAAGGGGCCCAAGGACCGGGTGCCGGGACGTGACCTCGCGGGCACCGTCGAGGCGATCGGCGCTGAGGTCACGAGGTTCGCGATCGGGGACGAGGTCTATGGCATCGGCCGAGGCACGTTCGCCGAGGTCGCGGTCGCCCCCGAGGCCAAGCTCGCCCACAAGCCCGCCGGGCTCACCTTCGAACAGGCCGCGGTGGTGCCGATCTCGGCCGGCACCGCACTGCAGGCGCTGACAGACCAGGGCCGCCTCGAGGCCGGCCAGTCCGTGCTGGTCATCGGCGCCTCCGGCGGCGTGGGCAGCTACGCCGTCCAGATCGCCAAGGCGCTCGGCGCTGAGGTCACCGGTGTCGCCGGCCCGGAGAAGCTGGACCTGGTGCGCTCGCTCGGCGCCGACCACGTGGTCGACTACACCCGCGCGGACTTCGCCGACGGCACCGCTCGCTATGACCTGATCCTGGACATCGCGGGTAACCCGCGCCTGTCCCGGCTGCGGCGAGCGCTCGCACCGAAGGGGACCGTGGTGCTCGTCGGCGGCGAGGACGGCGGCAACCTCACCGGCGGCATGAACCGCTCCCTCCGGGCGCTCCTGCTCACGCCGTTCATCGGGCAGCGGTTCGCCATGTACGTCGCCAAGGAGCGCGCCAGCGACCTGGAGCGGCTCGCCGGCTTCTTCGAGGCCGCCACCGTCGTACCGAGCCTCGGCCACACCTTCCCCCTCGACCGCGTCCCCAAGGCCATGCGTCTTCTCGAGTCCGGCCACGTACGCGGCAAGGTCGCCATCACCACGATCTGAACGTTCCGTCTCGGACCGACCACCACCGATACGAGGCACGTCCTATGAACGCCATCGCAACGCCACCTCGCGCCGGCCCACGCAGCCGGCATCTCGACACCGACTCCCGGATGTGGGCATCACGTCTGATCGGGGCCCTGTTCCTGGCCGGGTTCGTCGTCTACGGAACCGGGTCGATCCTCGTCACGTCGGTCCTCGACGGCGACGACTTCATCGCCGGGGTCGGTGCCAAGGAGACCACGCTCGCCCTCGGCGCGTTCCTGATGATCGCGACCACGGCGATCGACATCGGCAAGGCCGTCATCTTCTTCCCCGTCCTGGAGCGCAACGGCAAACGTACGGCCGTGGCCTACCTGGCCACCATGATCTTCGAGATGGCGATGATGACGGTCGGTGTGCTCGCGCTGCTCATGGTCATCCCGCTCGCCGACCGCGCAAGCGAGATCGGCGCCGACACCGCCCAAGCGCTCGGATCGCTCGCGGTCGACGCGAACGAGACGGCGTACCAGATCGGGCAGCTCTCGCTCGCGTTCGGTGCTCTGTTCCTGTGTGCGCTCCTCTTCCGCACCGGTCTGGTCCCCAGGTGGCTGGCGGCGCTCGGTCTGCTCGGCTACGCGCTGCACATGGTGGGCTCCGCCGCCGAGCTCTTCGGTGCCCCGATCAGCCTCGTACTCCTCATCCCGGGGGCCATCTTCGAGATCACGCTCGCGTTCTGGCTGATCATCAAGGGATTCGACCAAGCTGCGTACGACAGGCCGGCTCGGTGAGGGGCCATGCACGGTAGGACGGCCCTCATCACGGGTGGCACCTGTGGCATCGGGCGGGCGACCGCCATGGGCCTCGGCCGGCTGGGCGCGAACGTCGCGATCACCGGCCGGGATGCGGTTCGTGCTGAGGAGGCGGCGCAGGAGATCCGCGAGGCCACGGGTGCGACGGTCTTGGTGTTCCTGGCAGACCTCTCCAGCCAGGCCGAGGTACGCCGGCTGGCCGCGGAGGCGCTCGACCGGCTGCCGACGATCGACGTGCTCGTCAACAACGTCGGGGGCTACTGGGACACCCGCCAGCTCACCGTCGACGGGATCGAGCGCACCCTCGCGGTGAACCACCTCGCCCCGTTCCTGCTGACGGAGCTGATGTTGGCCCGGCTGAAGCGGAGTGCGTACGCCCGCGTGGTGACCGTCGCGTCCCAGGCGCACACCCAGGGGTGGATCGACTTCGACGATCTCCAGGGCGAGCGCTCCTACTCCGGGGCCCGCGCCTACAGCCAGTCCAAGCTCGCCAACGTGCTGTTCACCCACGAGCTCGCCCGGCGCCAGCCGAGGGTGACCGCCAACGCGGTACATCCCGGCGAGGTGAGCACCGCGTTCGGAGCCGAGGACCCCGGGCGTACGCAACGGCTCCTCGTTCCGGTTCTGCGGCCGTTAATGAAGAGCCCGGCCAGGGGTGCGGCGACCTCGATCTACGCCGCAACCGCCCCTGAGCTCGTGGACTCCACCGGCGGCTACCTCGCCAACAGCAAGGCTAGGCCCTCCGCCGCGCTCAGCTACAACCAGGAGCTGGCCTCACGCCTGTGGCGGGTCAGCGAAGATCTCGTCGCCGAGGGCTAGGTTCGGGTCGAGTCGGTCGGTCGATCGGGTCACCAGCCCGGCGGCGATGGCGATGGGAGGCGGCGACGGCGCTCGTCGCGACCGCTGACGGATAGCGTGCATCCACAACGTGAGACCGTTCCGCCGACATCGTAGGGGCAGGTCCCAGCAGGATTCAGCGGCCCCGTTCATGGAACACCTCGGAAAGCCGGTCGGCCCCGAAGTACTCGGTCTTGATCCTGAGCCACTCGCCGCTGCGGATCATCTCCTCGAGCACCTCGTCGATCTGCTCCTTACGTTGGTCTCCTCCCCGGACCACGAACCCGATCGGGGCGTGCTCCGCCTGGTAGATGATCGGCTCCTTCAAAGGGATAGGGGCATCGTCGATGATCGACTTGGCGTAGGGAGCGCCATAGAAGAACGCGTCGGCTTCGCCACTCTCGATCGCCTTGACCGCCGACGCCGCGTCTGTGGCCTTGATGATCTTGACGTCTTCGTACTGATTTTGGAGGTAGTGCTCGTGGACGGCGCCGTCGACGACCACGATGTTGCTGCCGTTGATGTCACCACGCGAGTGGATTGCGGAGCCCTCGGGAGTGAGGATGGCGACGTAGGTCGAGAAGTACGACACGCTGAAGTCGAACTCCAGCTCAAGCTCCGAGGTCTTGCTGACCTGGGCGCCGATCATGTCGATCTTGCCCTCTTTGAGGGCCGGAAAGAGCTCGTTGAACTCCAGCTCCACAAACTCGGGCTCGACTCCCATGCCCTCGGCGACGCCGAGCGCCATCTCGTAATCGAAGCCCTTGGCCACGCCGTCGACCTCGTAGTAGGACGGCTTGGTGCTCTCGACACCGATTCGAAGGGTGCCGCCGCTGACCGAGACACTCGCTTTCTCGGAGGCCGACGGAGCAGGGTCAGAGAGCCCGCCGGTGGAGACGATGGCACCTAGGAGTACACCTGAGAGGGTCAGGGCGCAGGCGATAGCGAACTTCGTCTGGTTCTGGTTCATTCGGGGGATCCTGTTGCGGGGATGGGTGGGGCCAGCCCGGCACGATCGACACCGAGAACCGAACGCGCCGACCACAATGTGACCGAATCGTTGCCAAGCCAACAACGGACCGCGTTCCGCGTCCAGGGTTCCTCACCGGTAACAACAGTCGGCGTCCGACCCTGAGCGTGAACATGAAGCAGATCACACAGATTTGTCCATCATGTGGGACTAAACCGCCATAACCAGAAGTAAACGGACGCTACATCGAAGAGAACATCCGGGGTCACCCGTGAACCTCTGCGGCACCAACGGCTCGACCCTTGGCCGATCTCCCTGGCCCACAGGCCGAGGTCGCTGCTGCTGGAGGAGGTAGCGGGGGCTTCGAGGGGTCGGATGTCATCACGACCTGACCCGAGCAGGACGAAGGAGACCCCCGTCGTACTCCACTCAGGACGTGACCTCCCCGGACGCAAGGCCGCGTGGCGGTCGGCCGCCGATCACGACCAATTGTCGCTGCCGGCGTGATCGCAAGGTGTAGGGCTTGTGGTCAGGCTGCACTGATCTCGCGACCCTTCTGCTCTGAACGCCAGCACCCCCAGTTGCTTTCGTTGCTCCACCCAGCCGCATAGACCTTCAAGCGATCCAGCGAGCGGGCGGCACGCCGCCGTAATGTACGGGGCGCCTCCGGGTGGCCTTGGGCGACCAGCTCAACGGCCGCAGGCGTCGTCAGCCCCAGGCGTCCGCGGCGCAACGGCGCGCCGACGGTCTCGGCTGCTACAGCCAGCTCACGGAGCAGGCAGGCCTCGTCCTCGGACACCGCATGGTCGAGGACCGCCTGAGTGAGGAACTCGCTCAACTCCACGTCCGGCGCGACAACAGGCTCGACGGCTGCCCGATCCTCGGCAGTGCTCGCGAGCGTCGCGGCGTCGTCGGTGAGCAGCACACGCCCCCAGTGGCGGTCGGCCCGGCAACCGACATCGAGGGAAGCCGCGACCTCGCGTCGGGTCGCGTTCAGGAGTGCCCGGGCCAACCACGGCGTTCGTAACCGATGCGCCTGGGAGACCTGCACCCACAGTTCGGAGGCGACCAGCGCATCGATGTCCGGAGAGAGATCGCCCAAGGCTTCGGCGACTCGACATGCCCCGGGAATCAGCAGCCACACCAGCGCCGCGACGGCAGAGCGGTCAGTCGCGGTCAGCGCCGCAAGAGCGCGCAGCACCGCCACCTTGTCGTCGGGGCTCGCGTGCTGGGTCCACTCTCGCAGCTCGATGAGGTCGTCGACGACGGCGAGAGACGGGTCCGCCGCGCACCAACGCTCCCATCCCGTCCGCGCTTCGACCAGCAGCGGCGACCCAGGATCATCGAATCCGTATTCCTCTGCAACACTCATCAGTCCGCTCCTGTCCTGGCTTCACCAGGTAGGTGCGCACCACGAATGCAGCTCTTGAGCGCGTCAGATCCGAAGAGTTATGTTTTGGGTATGGCCATCGGCCACGAGGGCTCACTGTTGGAGGCCGCTCGCGTCGCTCGCGGGTTGACCCAAGAGGCGCTCGCGCGCCGATGCGGTACGTCACAGCCGTCGCTGTCGGCCTACGAGCGCGGAGCGAAGTCGCCGACACTTGCCGTCCTCGAGCGCATCCTGCGTTGCCTCGACTTCGAGCTCACCCTCAACGAGCGGATCGTCTTCCACCAGATTGAAGTCGCCGGGCCCGGACGGTCCACGGCCCTGGTGCCGAACCGGCTGTGGCGGCTGTCCCCCGAGCGATGCTTCGCGCCGCTATGGGTATGGCACGGTCGTGAGCACAAGGTGTTCGCCTTGGGCGATCGCGACAAGCGGGCTGCTGGTTATGCCTGGCTGCTGCGCTACGGCGACGAAACACAGCTCTTCGAACACCTCGACGCTGCACTCCTGGTCGACGTATGGCCCGAACTGGTCGACGGCCTGCCTCCGGAGATTCGCGAGGCGTGGTGGCCGCTGGTCGGCTGGACCAAGGATCAAGCCATCGAGGAACTGATCCTCGCCGACGCACAGGCATGGGGGCAGGACCATCGACGCCGGACCGCGACCCGCGCGAAGAGACTGCGGGTGTTTCGGCGGCTGGCTGGCTACGGGCTCGATCCTGACCAGATCCGAACGCTGATGCGGCACTGGTGAGAGAACGTCACAGCGAGCCAAGGAGGTCGGTGACGAGGGCGGCGAACGCCGGTGGGACCGTCGGGTCCCCACTGGCAGCTTCGCTGGCGAGCACAGCCAAGCGGCTGTCCGGGCTCGCTCCGTGATGGCGGACCTGCTCGATGGCTTTGGCTGTGGCAGAGCTCGCGTGTTCGTCATCGAGGTGGACTCGCAGTCCGTCCGCAAGGACGTCGGTCTCGACGGCCTGGAGCAGGCGGAACGCGTCGAGAGCGTCCTTCTCCTTGAGCCGGTCGGGCTGCTTGTCTGCTTGGTCGAGTCGCTCGCTGATCTTGATCACCTTGGCGACCAGCAATGCGGCTGGGCCGGCCACGCGCAGGTCGAAGGTCCGCGCATCGTCGGCCTCGAACGAGATGATGGTGATCACCTCGTTGTCGATGAGCGCAGGTTCAAGGCCTGGCGCGATGCGAGCGGTGAGTTTCTCGTGAGGCGCCAGCCGGGCGGCACGAGCCGATGCCTTGGTGGTGCCGGCCTGGTGCGGCACCACCATCAGGTCGACAGCGACGTCGCTGGCCGCGACCCAGTGGCCGGGATTCGGGCCCGGGGTGAAGCCGGCGCCACGCAGGGCACCGCCGAGCTCGGGTGCGTCTGCGAGACCGGCGACGTCGATGGCGAGGTCGGCATCGGTCGTCATCAGCGGCACGTTGAGATCCGCGTCGCCGGTGTGGTGATAGACGGCTTGGGCGCCAACCAGGATCAGGCTGTCACGGTGATCTCCGAGGGCGGCGAGCGCATCGAGGAGGACACGGCGGGCAGCGACGTACTCGGGGCCGAGATCGTTCATGGGGCTTCTCTCCATGCCGGGTTGGTCGTCGCCAGGGCATCGAGCAGCTGGTCCGCCTCGGCATCGGACCGCCCCGGCAGGGTATGTAGGTCGGCCAGCACGAGTGCCGCCGGAGCGAGCGCAACGCCCGCACCGTCGAGGTCGGGGAGAATGCTCGAATCCTGTGGTGTCGCGATGACCAGGTTGGCGGTCGGTGGATCTGCAGGGATCAATTTCTGCTCCCGCGCGAGGGTGGCAGGGCTGGCGGTGTAGAGCGCGAGGAGACGCAGGGGAACGACCGAGGTCGTCGACGCAGGCAGCAGACGGCGTGCAGCTGCAGCTCCCGTCAACGTGATGCCGCCCTGATCAGTCAGGCGGCTGATGGTGCGATCGAGCCCCCGGGGCGCGATGTAGTAGCCGACGGATCGGTTGGACTTCGTGAACGAATAGTCCTGGACCCACCGTCTGACCAGATCGCGAGCTCGTACGGCGGTCACGGCACCCGAGCTGTCGCGATCGACCGAGCCCTCCGCCGCGAGGGTGGCCAGCAGTTTGGAGACAGACCCTGGAGAGACCTCGGCGGCAGTTGCCAGCTGGCGCACGCCACAGGGCAGGTCGACCACCGTCAACGCCCGGATGATGCGGCTCGCAGCAACGCCGTTGAGCCGGGTGACCGAGCTCGACGTTCGAGGTCGCGGTGACCGGTCTACTCCTTGGCCGGTTAGTAGTAGAAGCGGACGATCGCTGACGATCCGGACCCAGCCGGTGGCGTCCGCGAAGCTCACCTGCTCCGCGGCCAGAGCGGCACGTAGAGACGGTCCGATGTAGTCCGACACGAACAGCACCGGCAGTTCAGTCTTCCGTCCCAGGTCACGCAGTACGGCAAGTGCAACTGGTGTAGAGACGGTTCCCGACTGCTTTACCTCGACGGCAAATCGAACCCCTTCTCCTCCTTGCCCTGCCAGGTCCACGTACGCATCTACTTGTGCACTCGCGGTCGTCACTTCTTCCGTGGCAGAGAGCCGCCACGAGGCAGGCAGGAGTGCCTCAACGCGGCGGAGCGCCTCGCCCAACGGAGGCGTTTCTTGAATCGACCTGTTTCTCATGGCGAGAAACAGGCTATGCTTCGAAACGTTCATCGTCAACCGGCGCTGGCCCTGGCATCGGTCGCCGCCTGCGGATTCATGCGGCGGCGTCACCGTCCTCCCCTTCCTGCTCGACCCGCGCGATGACCTCGTCCTCCCCGGGGGCGGGCGGAAGGGTGAGCAGGGTGCCGTCTGGGTTCTCCCGACGGAAGGTGCGCTCCATGTGGGCGGCCGGGGTTCGGTCGATGGTGGTGTCGACCTCGATGTAGAAGCCCTCGGTGATGGCCGATGAGGTGTGGCCCAGGAAGGTGGCTGCCGCATCGCTGTCCATGCCGCGGGCGATGACGGTCGCTCCGGTGCGGCGGTACCAGCGCAGGCTGATCCCGGAGTCGGCCAAACCGGCAGCGTCAAGGAACTCGCGGAAGGTGCGGCGTACATTAGGCGGAACCAGCGGACCGCCATTTCGCGCCGCGAAGATGGTGCGCTCGGCAGGGACACCGCGCATCCGGCGGCGGATCACCGCGGCCGCGAACTCCGGGACCGGGACGAGCCGGTTCGAGGAGTCGGTCTTGGGGCGCTCCTGGCGGAAGGTGCCCTTCTTCTTGCGCTGCACCACGGTGCCGGTGACCGCGGCGACCATGCCGGTCGGGCCGTCGGTGATGTCGCAGGGTCGCAGCGCCAGCACCTCACCGGGGCGCATCGCAGTGCCGAGCAGGATCTCGATGATGTCGCGGACCTGGCCATCGGGCTTCGGGCCCGGAAGCCCTGATTGAGTCCGCCAGTTAGCGGCGGCCTCGCGGATCTTCGCGACCTGCTCGAGGGTGAGCGCCTTTGGCTTGTTCTTCACCGCACGCAGCCGGGAGGTGCCCTGGACCGGGTTGCGGTTGATCGCGTCGTGACGCAGGGCGTAGCCGAAGAGCAGGTTGAGCACGGTGCGGGTCTTACGGGCACGCGATGGCGAGTCGGCCTCCTGCGCGTTGAGCAGTGCCTCCACGCGGCCGGTGGTGAGCTCGGCGAGGGTGAAGTGCTCGAACGCGGGCAGGATGTAGAGACGTACCTGATCGCGGTAGTGGTCCTTGGTTCCGTCGGCCAGCTCCTTGGTCTCTAGGTCCGCGTCCCAGCGTTCCACCAGCGTGGTGAACGGGGCGTCGGGACGCAGGTCGCCAGCGTGACCGAACCCGGGGCGGCGCAGCAGCCGCCTCTTGAGCTCACGCCGTGCCTGCGGCGCCGTCTCGCGGCAGACTCGGACCTGCCGGACTCGGCCGTCGGCGTCCCGCACCCGGGTCTCGGCGATCGTCTGCTCACCGGTGCGCCGGGTGGTGATCGTGCCGTAGGTGCCGATGTCGATGCGCGGTCGCGCCATCACCGCTCACCCCTGTCACCCTGCCTCGGCATCGGGGCGGTGACGTCGGGCGTCCTCCGCCTCCAGGCTCGCCAGCCAGGCCTCGATCTCGCCCGCCCGGAACCGGAGCTCGCGGCCGACCCGGAAGCCCCGCGGGCCGCGGCCTTGCGAGCGCAGGTCGTAGAGCGTCTGGATCGGGACGTGGAGATGGGCGCAGAGCTCGGAGAGGGTGACCACCTGACCGAGTGGCACTGCCGTGTCTGGGCGTGAGGGGTTCGCGTGGCTATTGGAGTTGGCTGCGGTGCTGGGAGTGTTCTCGTGGGTGTCCATGCACCCCAAGGCGCCGAGCCTGCCGCGAGTGGCCGAGACGGCCCGAGGAACCTCGACCATGCCGTCGGGTGCGGAGCGGTAGTTTCGCTGAATTCGCGGAGTAAACGCGGAGCGGGCATCTGTTCATCCTTGGTTCTGGATGACGGATGCCCGCTCTGACCTGGTATTTCTTGGTGGAGCTGAGGGGATTCGAACCCCTGGCCTTCTCATTGCGAACGAGACGCGCTACCAACTGCGCCACAGCCCCAAGCGATGAGAAACGTTAGCACCTCGTCGCGGGTGTTACCCAATCAGTATGGCCTCAGGAGCCCGTGGCGCGACCACGGGCCTCCTCGGCGGCCTCGGCCGCGGCACGCTCGGCCTCCTCGGCCTGGCGGACGAGCTCGGAGTCGGCGGCGTTACGGCCCGAGCTCCATACGCCGGTGGCGTCGAGGTCGATGGTGCGGACGGTGCGGCGCGGCGCGGCCTCCTTGGAGACGTACGTCGGCAGCGGTGTCTCCACCGGCTTCCAGGCACCCGCGGGGAGGTGCTCGCCGGTGTCGTCGTGCTCGACGACGGCCACCAGGTCGCCGGTGTCCTGGTCGATGTCGAAGGTGACCCGAGGCGGGGCGACCGGCTCGGGCTCGGGGATGTCCTCGGGGAACGGGATCCGTGCCCAGACCTCACGCTGGTGGCGCACGCTGAGCCGGCAGGTGACCAGCCAGGCGACGACCAGGCCGGCCGGGATGGCGATCCACACCGGGCCGAAGACCCCGAAACCAGCGAGCGCGCCGACCACGGCCAAGCCGAAGACGAGCGCGCCAAGGACGATCGAGCGGCGCTTGGCCGCGGCCCGGGCCGCTCGGCGGCGTACGGCCATCGGTACGGGCCGAGGAGCAGGCTCCTCGACCTCCGCCTCAGGCTTCTTCGGCGACTTCTCGGTCACCAGGTCGGTCGAGTCCTTGCCGGTGGCTTCTCGCCGTGCGAGGATCCGGCGGGACTTGGAGATGGCGGCGCTGGCCCGGCTCTTGGTCCCGTCCTCGGCCGTCGCTGTCTGTTCGAGCGCTTTGGGCACCAAGTACACCGCCCACGCCACGGCGAGGGCGACGAAGATGAGTGCGCTCGGGTCCACGTTAAGAAGCGTAGGAGCCATTACCAGCCCGTAGGCGGACGTGCAGTGGTGTGTCGCGTGTGACTTGTGTGATTTCAGCAGGACACGCCGAGTCAATGCCTCATTCAGGTGACAAACCGAGCCTGGCCAGCATTCCTTGGTGACATTCTTCAACCGTTATCGCGAAGATACGGTGATCTCGCCAGGCACCGTCGATATGCAGAAATCGGGGCGCATATCCGATCTCGTTGATGCCCAGTTTCTCCACGACGCGGAGCGAGTTCGAGTTCTCCGGGCGGATGCAGATCTCGATCCGGTGCAGCCGCGCGGCGGTGAAACAGTGGTCGATGACCAGCGCCACCGCCAGCGGCATGACGCCGCGTCCAGCGAAGCGCTGGTCGATCCAGTAGCCGATCGAGGCGAACTGCGCGGAGCCCCGCACGATGTTGTTGACCGTGACCTGACCAGCGAAAACACCGTCGACATCGATCGCGAACGGGTAGGTCACTCCACGCCTGGCCTGACGCCGAAGACGACGTACGAGGCTCGCGAACGTCGTGGGCCGCGCGCTCGATCCCGGGGGAACGGTGGCGTCCCACTGGTGCAGCCAGGCCGCCGAGCGGCGGCGCGCCTCGGTCCATGCCTTGGCGTCGGTGCGGTCGAGTGGGCGTAGGGTCACCGAGCCGTGAGAGAGGACGGCGGGCCAGCCTGGATCGGTCACTGATGGTCGCTTCCCACACTCTGTTCCACGGCGTGGGGCAGCACCGGACGAAGGACCTCGATCGCATCCTTCACGCCACCCCGGGACCCGGGAAGGTTCACCACCACGCACGCTCCGATCTGACCGGCCAGACCGCGGGACAGTAGCGCCGTCGGGATCCCCTTGGCCACTCCGGCCGCCCGGATGCCCTCGGCGATGCCGGGGATCTCACGATCGAGCAGCGGGCCGGTGACCTCGGGGGTGCGGTCGGTGGGGGTCAGCCCCGTGCCGCCGGTGGTCAGGACGACCCGCGCTCCCTCCTCGGCCGCGCGAGCGATCGCCTCGCCGACCGGGTCTCCGTCACGTACGACCTCGGGAGGGCCGACCACGAAACCGAGCTCTTCCAGAAAGGTGACCAGGAGGGGGCCGGTGGTGTCCTCGTAGACACCCGCCGAGGCGCGATTGGAGGCGACGACGACCGTCGCTTTGAGGCTCATCGCTGGAACGTACCCGACTTTCCACCGGTCTTCGTCTCGACGCGGACATCGGTGATGACCGCCCGCTTGTCGACGGCCTTGATCATGTCGACCACGGTGAGGCCGGCGACGGCGACCGCCGTCAGCGCCTCCATCTCGACACCGGTGCGGTCGGTGGTCTTCACGGTCGCGGTGATCTCGACGGCGTCGTCGGCGACGCTCAGCTCGACCTTGACGCCCGAGACCGCGAGCGGGTGGCACAGCGGGATCAGGTCGGGGGTCTTCTTGGCGCCCATGATCCCCGCGATGCGGGCGACGGCGAGCGCGTCGCCCTTGGGTACGCCCTCGCCGCGGAGCAGCTCGATGACCTCCGGTGCGACCAGCACGCGCCCGGACGCGGTCGCCGTACGAGCCGTGACCGCCTTCTCGGAGACGTCGACCATCCGAGCCGCGCCGGTCTCGTCGACGTGGGTCAACCTGTCAGCCATCAGAACTCCACATCCAGCTCGATCACGTCCACCTCGGCGTCCTTGTCCAGCGAGGTCGTCTCCGGCGGGATGACGATCAGGCAGTTGGCGCCGGCGAGGTCCCCGATCAGGTGAGACCCCGGGCCGCCGATGGGCGAGACGCCGGCGCGGGAGCCGTCGTACCAACCGCGGAGGTACTGCTCCTTGCCCTTCGGCGAGCGCACCGGATGGGTCAGGGCGGCGCGGCGTACGGGCCTGGCCTCGGGGGTCATGCCCATCAGCCGGCGCAGCGCCGGGAGCACGAAGAGCTCGAAGGAGACGAAGGAGGAGACCGGGTTGCCGGGGAGGCACAGGACCGGCACCCGCTCCTCGCCGATCCGGCCGAATCCCTGGGGCTTGCCCGGCTGCATGCTCACGGGGCCGAACCAGACGCCCTCCGGCGTCAGCGCCTCCTTGACCACGTCGTAGTCGCCCATCGAGACGCCGCCGGAGGTGACCACCAGGTCGGCGCGGACGAGCTGGTCGGAGAGCGCGGTCATGAACGCCCGCGGCTCGTCGGGCACGATCCCGACGCGGTACGCGATCGCGCCGGCCTTGCGTGCGGCGGCGGCAAGCAGGAAGGAGTTGCCGTCGTAGATCGAGTCGTGGCCCAGGCTCTCACCGGGCTCGCGCAGCTCGGTGCCGGTCGAGAGCACCACGACCCGGGGCCGCGGACGCACCGCGACCTGCGCGCGGCCCACGGAGGCGATCAGGCCCAGGTGGCGTGGGCCGAGGACCGTGCCCGCAGGGATGAGCAGGTCGCCCTTGGCGACGTCCTCGCCCGCGTAGCGGACGTGCTGCGCCTCTTCGGGGCTCTGCCGGATCTCGACCTCGGCGACGCCGCGGTCGGTCCACTCGTACGGCACGACCGTGTCGGCACCCGTCGGCAGCGGAGCGCCCGTCATGATCTTCGCCACCGCGCCGGGCGGGAGCGCCAGCAGCGAGGCCTGCCCGGCACCGATCTCACCGAGCACCGGCAACCGCACCGGCGCCTCGGCGGAGGCCGTCGCGACATCGGCGTAGCGGACCGCGTAGCCGTCCATCGAGGAGTTGTCGAAGCCCGGCAGGGCGACCTCGGCATGGATGTCCTCCGCCACCGCCAGCCCGAGGCAGTCCATCAGGGGCTGCGGGTAGGCCGGCATCGGCTCGAGGTCAGCCAGGATTCGGTTGCGGTACTCGGCGGGGGTCACACGACGAGCCTAGTCGTCACCGCCGATGGTCGAGCCGCCGGAGCCGCAAGGTGAAGCCGTGTCGACCAACGGGGTCAGTCGGAGAGGACGGTGGCGGGCGCGACGCGTTCGGCGTTGGCGCCGTCGAGCGAGACCGCGCCGATGACCTGGACGCCCTTGCCGAAGGTCCAGTCGCCGTTGACGGTGAGCGAGGACGCCTTGCGCAGCGACGGAGCACCCTCGGGGAAGCGCTCGTCGAAGTTCGCGACGTACTTGTAGTAGTCGCCGTCCAGGTCGATGAACGGCACCACGTCGGCGACCTGGTCGAGCACGAAGTTGTCGCCGATGTCGTAGACGTCGGAGCGGAGGACGAGGAGGTCGTTGGTCGTCTTGACCGGGACGAACCGGTCGCGGCCGACCTCGATCAGCTGCGAGCCCTCGAAGACCTCGATCGCGGCGCCCATGGCGGTCTCGATCTGGACGACCTTGGGGGTCTTCGGGTCGGCTGGGTCGACGGTCTTCTCATTGCGAATGAGCGGCAGGCCGAGGATGCCGTCGCGCTCGGAGAGGACCTTCTTGAGCGCCTTGAGGTCGAACCAGATGTTGTTGGTCGAGCAGTACTTGTGGCGGTTGAGGTCCTGCAGCGCCACCTTGTCCTCGTCAAGCGTCTGCGCGGTCTCACGGAGGATCAGGCGGCCATCGGACTTGCGGCGCGCGAAGTGACCGCCCTTGCGGTCGCTCGGGGTGCGGCGTACGGCCTCGATGGCGAAGGGGGCACCGGACTTGGCGAACCAGCCGGCGACCTTCTCGTCGGGGACGGCGCCGAGGTTGTCGGAGTTGGAGACGAAGACCCGCTCGTAGCCCTGCTCGATGAGCAGGTCGAGGAGCCCGGTGTCGAGCAGGGCGGTGTAGATGTCGCCGTGGCCCGGCGGGCACCACTCGAGCTCGGGGTCCTTGGGCCACTCGACCGGGGTCAGGTCGTCGACGAGCAGGCGCGGCTCGCGGTTCTGCAGGAACTCCAGCGGCAGACCCTCGACCGGCAGGTCCTGGTAGCGCTCGAGCGCGGCCAGGCTGTCCTCGGAGGTGCGGAAGGAGTTCATCAGCAGCAGCGGGAGGCGTACGTCGTACTTCTCGCGCATGTGCAGGATCTGGCGGGCGATCACGTCCAGGAAGCTCAGCCCCTTGCGCACGCACAGCAGCGACTTCGCGCGGTCCATGCCCATCGAGGTGCCGAGGCCACCGTTGAGCTTGATCACCGCGGTGGTCGAGATGGCGGCGTGCGCCTCCTCGTCGGTGACCACGGCGTCGCTGATCGACGGGATGTCGACCGGCTCGATGGTCTCCTCCGGGATCATCCCGGTCTCACCGTGCTCGAGCTGGCGGTAGTAATGTGCGAATGTCTGCACCGCGACGTCGTCTACGCCGGCATCGCGCATCTTCGCCATTGCCTTGGCCAAACCTGGGCTACCCATAGAGGAAAGCCTAGGCTGTCGTTGTGTCGGGTTCACACACCCCTCCGGGTTCTGATAGTCCAGCCCCCGCTGACTTCGTGGGGCGCAAGACTGCCTTACGCGACCAGTTGTTGACTACCCGGGGGCGCATCGGGCTCCCTCGGTTGGGCTCGCTCGCGCGTGCCCTGTCGCAGGTGGTCACTGATATTCCAGACGTACGCAGCGCCGGAACGGTTGCGCTCTACGTCTCGATCGGCACCGAACCGGGCACCGGACCTCTTATCGACGAGCTGGACGCGGCCGGGAAACGCATCCTGCTGCCCTGTCTACTGCCGGACAACGACCTGGACTGGGCCGCCTACGACGGAGAGCTGGTCCGAGCGCCTCGGGGGCTGCTGGAGCCCGGCGGGGAGCGGTTGGGCGTCTCCGCGATCGCCAGTGCCGACGTCGTGCTCGTCCCCGGCCTGGCCGTCGACGCCCGCGGGCATCGGATGGGGCGTGGCGGTGGATCCTACGACCGTGTCCTGGCCCGGGTGCCGGCCGGAACCTTCACCTGCGTACTTCTCTATCCGTGGGAGATCGGCGTCGCGGTGCCGGTCGAGGCCCACGACCGGGCGGTCGGAGCGGCCGCGAGCGCGGAGGGAATGCAGCGCTTCTCCTAGGCGTTCGCTAATATTGGCAGTCGCGCCCGTCGAGTGCCAGATTCTGTTCTAGGAGAAACGTGCCCACCTATCAGTACGCCTGCACCGAGTGCGGCCACGCCTTCGACCAGTTCCAGAGCTTCAGCGACGCCTCGCTGACCGAGTGCCCCGAGTGCGGCGGCAAGCTGCGCAAGGTCTTCAGCGCTGCCGGCGTCGTCTTCAAGGGCTCCGGCTTCTACCGCACCGACTCCCGGTCCGGGTCCTCCTCGTCGACGTCCTCCACGTCCTCGACGACGTCGTCCTCGAGCACCTCGTCCCCGGCGCCGGCCGCCTCCAGCTCGTCGGACTGAGACCCACCCGCGGCGGCGGGTTATCCACAGGGTCATCCACAACCTGACCTGGGCTGTGGATAGCGAGATGCGGGAATCGCGAGTGCGACTTAGCGTGCCCGCATGTTCACTCGAATCACGTCCCTGTCCCGCCGCGTACGCCGCGGGGTCCTCGCCCACCGACGCCTGCTGGCGTTCCTGCTGACCGCCTCCGCGGTCGCGATCGGCCTGTCGGCCACCAGGCCTGACCCACCCGACACCTCGACGATGGCGGTCGCCTCCCGAGATCTGCCGGTCGGCACGGTCCTCACCGCAGCCGACCTCACCGACGTCTCGACCGACCCCGCCAACGTGCCCGCCGACCTCGCCGAGGCGCCGCTCGGTGAGCGCCTGGCCGCGCCCCTGCGGCGCGGCGAGCCCGTCACCGACGTACGTCTCGTGGGGCCGGAGCTGACCGAGGGGCACCCCGACCTGGTGGCCGTCCCGGTCCGGCTCCCCGACGCGGAGATGGCCGGCCTGCTCCACGTCGGCGACGCCGTCGACCTCTACGCCACCGACCCCGCCACCGCCGAGACCGCCCGGGTCACCACCGACACGCTGATCCTCAGCCTCCCTCAAGCCGCGGAGACGAGCCGCGATGATTCCATGGCACAGGGAAAGACCGAGGGGTTTGGCGTCACGAACACTTCGGCGGGGCGTCTGGTCATCGTCGGAGTCGCCGAGAACAGCGTCGAGGACGTCACATCGGCAGGGGTGGGTGGCTACCTCACCTTTGCCTACTGACGGCCAACGCACGCCATATCCGGGGTCTCCTTCACCTCACACAATGAGCAACAGGAGAAAGCAAGACATGGACGGTTTCAAGAAGTTCCTGCTCCAGGGCGACCTGATCAAACTCGCGGTCGCCTTCATCATGGGCGGCGCGTTCGCCACAGTCGTGACCGCGACGGTCGACGTCATCATGGACCTGATCGGCAAGCTCGGCGGCACGCCCGACTTCTCGAACTACGAACCGCAGGGCATCAGCGTCGGCGCATGGCTGACCGCGGTGATCGCATTCCTCATCATGGCTGCGGTGGTCTACTTCATGATCGTGAAGCCCTATACCCACGCCAAGGAGCGCTTCTTCCCGGACCCCGAGCCGGGCGAGACCGAGATCGACATCCTCAAGCAGATCCGCGACAGCATCGCCGTTCGCTGACGCATCCGCTTCCAGGTGCCGTCTCACCCACCGTGGTGAGGCGGCACCTGCGATTTCAGCCATCGGTCCGACGCCGACTCCTCGGACTCCGCGGACGACTCCCGCTCGTCGCTGGTGGTCTCGGGAAGTACGTCACCGAAGATCCGCGCCAGCCTCTGCTTGCGCTTCCACTCCGGCTCCTCCGGTTCGTCGGGCCGCTCCGTCTCGGGTGAGGTGTCCTCAGCCATCAGCAGAGACCGGCGCGTTCGCGTGCCGCCTTCGCCTCTTCGGCGATCTGGGCGAGCTCTTCCTCGGAAGCGCCGTTGCTGGCACCACCCGAGGCGGTGTCCGACGAATCGCCGGACGCGGCCTCGTCGCTGGGTGACGTCTCCGCGGTCTCGCCGTCGGTCGCGGTGTCCTCCGGAGCTGCGTCGCCGTCGCCCGAGCTCTTGCTCTTCTTGCCCGAGGCCTCGCCTGCGTCCAAGGCTCCGGCGGCGATCTTCTTCGTCAACGGCTTGTCGTTGGCGATCGCCTTGAAGACGTTCCTTGCCTTCTCCTCATCGAGGACGACAGTGGCTTCAGGGTTCTGAGGATCGGCGACCGTGGGGATGGTGAGGAACTTGATGTTCTCCATCCCGATGCTCTGGAACCCGGCGCCGATCTGCGCCATCGTCTCGAGGTTGTCCTTGAGTCCCTCATCCATCGTCAGGCCCTTGGTCGCAGCGTTCAGGAAGCTGAGCACCTTCGTCGGACTGGACAAGGTGTCACCAGAGAGCAGCTTTGCCGCCATCGAACCGATGAAGGCCTGCTGACGTTTGGACCGATCGAGATCGCCACCGTCTCCGAGGCCGTGCCGCAAGCGCACGTAGTTGAGCGCCTGTTTGCCGGTCAGCTTCTGCTCACCGGCGTCGAAGTGAGCGCCGGTGTACTTGTCGTCGACCTCTTCAGGAATGCAGACGTCGACCCCGTCGATGGCATCGACCATGCCCTTGAAGCTCGCGAAGTCGACCACGACGAGATGGTTGACGGTGAGGTCGCATTTCTCGCCGCACATCTCGCTGGCCACGGACTCCAGCTGCTCGACCGTGCAGGTCGGACCCGCGGTCGCGTACGCAGCGTTCCACCGCACGTACTCAGCCGGGGCGGTCTTGCCGTCCTCGGTCTTGCACGAGGGTCGGTTCACCATCGTGTCTCGCGGGATCGAGACGCCGTAGGCGAACTTCCGGTTGGCGGAGAGGTGCAGCAGGATGTTGGTGTCCGAACCGCCACCGCTCTCACCATCGACGCCACACCCCTTGCAGTCGCGGCTGTCCGACCCCATCACGAGGATGTTGATCGGCTCCTTCGGGCCGACGTCAGCAGCCTTCTCGCCGAGACTGACGGTGCTGATGTTCGACCGCAGGCTGCGGTAGGTGTAGACGGTGAAGAGTCCGACGAGCAGCGCCAGCACGAGCAAGGTCGAGCTGAGCACCTGCCACACACTGACCCGCGGCTTGTCGCGGTCCTCGCGCTCGTCGTCGGGGTAGGGAGCGTACGGCTCCTGGTAGCCATCCTGGGGCGGATAGTCGTCATAGGGCTCGTCGTCGTAATCCGCCGCATACGCCGCGCCTCGGCGGCCCGGAGCGGGATAGGCCTCGTGGCGGGCCTCGTGCAGCTCATCACGCGAAGAGGTACGCCCTCGGGGCCGGTCGGCCGCGTCGGGTCGGGGCGCGACAGTGGTCGCGGCGGGGTCGTTCCAGTCGAACTCGCGCGCGGCCGGCGGGGCGAGCTGCTGGTCGGGGACCTGGGGCGCGGAAGGGGCCGGGTGTGGATCCTGGCGATACCACTCCGGCGCCGGCGCGACCGCGGTCTCCTCAGCGGAGGGAGCAGGCGCGGGCGGCGGAGGTATCCGGCGCGCAGGACGCGGGGTCTCGCGCAGCGGAGGAGCTACGGCCGTCGCGTCCGGGGCGTTCCACTCCTGAGGGGCCGGAGGAGCAGGCGCCGGTGACGGTCGCGAGGTCTCTCGGCCCAACGCCTGATAGCGCTCGGCCCGTGTCGGATCCCGCCGAACCGGTTCCGCGCGCGGCGGCTCGACGACGGGAGGCTCAGCCTGAACCGGCTCCTGGCGAGTGGGACGCGCAGCCCGACGGCCACCGCCCGATGATCCCGGCCCGGGAGGCGGCGGCGACACGAAGTCAGACTGCGGCCGCGCGGCTCGCCGGCCACCGCCGGGCTCCACCGACGGCTGGTCGGTCGGTACGTCCGCGACCCGGGCACCACGGCCGGCACGAGTCCCCCCAGACTCGTTGCTCTCAGGCTCGTCGGCGCCGTACATCCACTCGAATCCGGACACGCCGGAGCCTGAATCCGCACCCCCACGTCGGGGAGGCATGGAGGAGTCAGGCATAGATCACCGTCATTCGTCGCTGGACTTTGGGGGGATTCGGGTTGAGTCGACGGTGACTCAACCTACGCGAGCGCCACAAGTTTGGCCCCTCACCGCATCGAACCCCAAACCGTAGTATCACCTGCCACCATGGCAAGATATTCGCGAATGCCCCAGTAGCTCAGTGGATAGAGCAGCCGCCTCCTAAGCGAAAGGTCGCAAGTTCGACTCTTGCCTGGGGCACCAGTTCCAGATATTTCCCGATGACACCGCGCCTTATGAGGCGCTGTCGACGACCTCGAACCGGATCCCGGCAGCCTGCAGGCGATCCAGGAGCGCGTCGCCCATCGCGACTGCCGTGGTCACCGACCCGGAGGTCTCGGGCAGCGTGTCGAAGGCGAGGCAGAGCGCCGACTCGGCGAGCATCTTCGCCGTCTCGGTGTAGCCGGGGTCGCCTCCGGAGACCTTGGTGTGGATCTTCCGGCCGCCGGACTCGGCGACGAAGTCGACGGTGAACCACGACTTCTCGCGGCGGCCCTCGGAGGGTCCGGTGCCCTGCTTGACCCGCTCGCCGAGCTTGGCCCGCAGTGGCGGCACCTGCATCGCGAGGGCGAGGGCACCGACGCCGACCACGCCGCCGACGGCGTACCTCAGGGTCTTGGTGCCGGCGAAGTGCGAGTAGGTGAACGCGGGGCCGTAGGCCTCCAGCGCCCGCCCGGAGCGGGCGACGATGAACGGGTCGATGGTCGGCAGCGGCAGCAGCCAGTAGCCCAGGTCGCTGTCGCGGCCGAGGGACGGCTTCGCCGGTCGGGACGTACGCCCCTTCGGCCGCTCCTCGAGCGCACGGCGCTCGCGCGACGCTGCTGCCATCTCCCGGGGTCGCGACATCTGCCCCAGCGCGGAGTGGAAGGTGCCGCCGGAGAAGGTGGCGTTGGAGCGGACGACGCCCTTCATCGTCAGCGGCCCGGTGATCTCACCGTCGGCGGCGAGCTCGCGCACCGTGAAGAAGGCCCCGAGGTCGTGCGGGATCGAGTCGAACCCGCAGGCGTGCACGATCCGGGCACCGTTGGCGCGGGCGGTGGCGTCGTACTTCACGAACATCCGGTCGACGAACTCGGGTTCTCCGGTCAGGTCCACGTAGTCGGTGCCGGCCTCGGCGCAGGCCTTGACGAGCGGCTCGCCGTACTCCAGGTAGGGCCCGACGGTCGTGATCACGACGCGAGCCCGAGCCGCCAGCGCGGCCAGCGACGACGAATCGTGCACGTCGGCCTGGAGGAGCTCGACGCCAGGAGCGTCGAGGCCGTCGCGAACGGCCTCGAGCCGCGACAGGGAGCGGCCGGCGAGCGCCCATCGCAGTCCTTCGGGCGCGTTCTCCGCGAGATATCTGGCCACCAGACCGCCCGTGAATCCGGTCGCGCCGAACAGGACGATGTCGAGATCGCGAGGAGACGTCATGACCGCTACCTTTCCAGAAGCAACGAAATCCGAGACGGCACGGGTCTTTCAGTGATCAAATGTTGCATCAATAGGGGTACTCTTGAGCGGTTTCTTTCGGTGAATCAGCATTCGAGTGAGCGACCAGACACCATCCCCAACCACGAGATGAGTGAGACGAGCCTGTGGGCGACGCGGTGATCAGCGTTCTACTGGCCGACGGTCACGACGTTGTGCGTGTCGGCGTGCGTACGGTCCTGCTGCCCGAACCGGACATCGAGGTCGTGGGCGAGGCCCGCACCGCCGCCGAGGCACGGCCGCTGATCGCGACGCTCCGTCCTGACGTACTCATCCTCGACGCCCATCTGCCCGACGCCTCCGGGGTGGCGCTCTGCCGCGAGGCGCTCGCGATGAAGAGCGACATCCGCTGCATGATCCTGGCCACCGACGCCGACGACGAGGTGATGAGCCAGGCGATCATGGCCGGGGCGGCCGGTTACGTGCTCAAGCAGATCGAGGCGACGAGCCTGGTCTCCGGCGTACGCCTGGTGGCCAGCGGCCACACCCTCTTCGACCCCGAGGCGGCCGCCAAGGTGGTCCACAACGTCGAGGAACGCCGCCGGATGCACGAGGTGGTCGCCGACCTGACTCCGCAGCAGCGCCGGATCCTGGTCCTGCTCGCCGAGGGCATCTCCAACCGCCAGATCGCCGACCGCCTGGTACTGGCGGAGAAGACCGTGAAGAACCACATCACCGGTCTGCTCGCCAAGCTCGGCGTCAGCCACCGCACCCAGGCCGCCCTGATGGCGAGCCGGCTGCTCGAGGACGGCGTCGTGCCGCGGCCGGCTCCTCCGGCCGACGACGTGAGGCAGGCCAAGGGCGCCGCGCCCAACGGCGGGCCGATACCGCCGCATCCGCGCGGCCAGTCCCCCTCCCACACCCCTGGCCGATCACGCTGACCGTCGCCTCGATCCAGGTACCGTGGATGGCATGTGCCGCAACATCCGCCCGCTCCACAACTTCGAGCCGCCCGCCACCAACGACGAGGTCACCGCTGCCGCCCTGCAGTTCGTACGCAAGGTGAGCGGCACTACCAAGCCTTCGGCCGCCAACCAGGAGGCCTTCGACCGCGCCGTCGCCGAGATCGCCCACATCACCCGGCATCTCCTCGACGACCTGGTCACCAACGCCCCCAAGAAGAACCGTGAGGTCGAGGCCGCGAAGCGCAAGGCTCGCGCCGAGGGCAGGTACGCCTCGTGACGGGGTCGCAAGCCGAAAGTCCGTGCCGCGAGTCGTGCGATGCGTGCGTGCATCGCAAGGCGGCATCGCGACGGCATACCGGGCGTCTTCCGAGCGATGCCAACGCTGCGAGGTGCGTGCGCAGCGTGCGACTCGCGGTGCGGAATTGAGGCGCGCGACCCCAGCCCCGGAGGCGAGCAGCACCGACTCGTACGCAGAAGCCCTGGCTCTCCTGCAGGACCGCCGCCTCGTGGTGCTGACCGGGGCCGGCGTCTCGACCGACTCGGGCATCCCCGACTACCGCAGCCCCGGCAGTCCGTCACGGCAGCCGATGACCTTCCAGCAGTTCATCTCCGGCCCGCAGGAGCGGCAGCGCTACTGGGCGCGCAGCCACCTCGGCTGGCGGCGGATGGGCAGCGCGGTGCCGAACGCCGGCCATCGTGCCCTGGCCGCGATCGATCCCGAGCTGCTGATCACCCAGAACGTCGACGGTCTGCACGAGCAGGCGGCACCCGAGCTCGCCAGCAGCGGCCGGATCGTGACGCTCCACGGCCGGGTGACCGATGTGATCTGCCTGTCCTGCCGCACCGTGAGCCCGCGTCGCGACCTCCAGGAGCGGATGGAGGCGCTCAATGCGGGATGGGCCGAGGCGCACGCGGACGTCGAGACCCGGCCGGACGGTGACGTCGCGCTCGAGGAGACGCAGGACTTCGTCGTGCCCGACTGCGAGATCTGCGGCGGCATCCTCAAGCCTGACGTCGTCTTCTTCGGTGAGAACGTCCCCAAGGACCGGGTCGCCCGGTGCATGGCGGCCGTCGACGCGCTGGCAGAACCAGACCCCGGAGCTCAGGCCCGCGACGAGCGGCACGAGGGGAAGGGCGTGCTGCTCGTCGCGGGCTCGAGTCTGGCGGTGATGAGTGGCTATCGGTTCGTACGCCGGGCGGCGAAGGCCGGGATCCCGGTCGTCATCGTCAACCGCGGCGCGACCAGGGGCGATGCGGAGGCTACGTACAAGCTGGAGGTCGGAACCAGCGAGTTCCTCACCACCTTGGCGTCACGCCGAGCGTGACTGGATCGGCAGGTCGGCCATGCGGCCGGCGGCCTCGTCGACGGAGAGTCTGGCACCGATGAAGAAGTGGTAGACCGGGCCTTCGTCGATCAGCAGCACCTTGGCGCTGTGGTAGTCACCGCCGAGGTCGGTGAGCACGATCTCCTCGCCGCGCTCGAGGTGACGGGTCAGGCCGGTGTCGGTGTGGTGGACGGCGACTGGGCGGAACGTCTCATCCAGCTCGCGACCGCGAGCGGGCAGATGAACGACCTCCATAGAGCTCTCCCCTCCGGAGACCCCCGCAAGTCTCGACATGACAGCTGCAGAAGCCCACATCGGTAACCGGGCTTCGAGCAGGCCTTGCACGTCAAACATAAGCATCGATGACGTAATCGGTCCAGAGTCATGTGCCAGAATCTGCCGACGTCGAGAGAATTTCACCCGCGGTTGCAAAAGTGGGCCCGAAGTGGACACAGCGTTGCCACATCGAAGACGACTCGTGGAGCCGACGAACGACGCGACGTATCGAGCTTGTCGAGATGGATCTGCGGGTCAGAGGGCCTTGACGAAGATGTGGTCCGCGGCCTCGGGGATGATCTCCGCCGTCTCCCCGCCGGAGCCGAGCATGACCCCGTCGGGGGTCGCCTTGATCGCGACGGTCTGGTCCGGGGTCGCGCCGACCCGGCGCAGGGCGCTCATCAGCGACTCGTCCTTCTGCATCTCCTCGGAGATGCGACGCACCAGGACGGTGGCGCGCTCGGAGGTCGCTGCGGCCGTGAGCGACTGGACGCCGGCCATGAAGTCCTCGTCGGCGGGCTTGCCACCGAGCTCGTCGAGACCGGGGATCGGGTTGCCGTAGG
The DNA here is from genome assembly GCF_040300245.1 of Nocardioides sp. NPDC000445. Taxonomy (NCBI): domain Bacteria; kingdom Bacillati; phylum Actinomycetota; class Actinomycetes; order Propionibacteriales; family Nocardioidaceae; genus Nocardioides; species Nocardioides sp. NPDC000445. The sequence goes on from NZ_JBEPDH010000002.1 coordinate 159,145, forward strand.
GCGACTCGGTCGGGTCGCCGAGCAGGTCGAGCAGGCGCTTCTCGACGGTGTCCGACATGACGTGCTCCCAGCGGCACGCCTCCTCGTGGACGAGCTCCCAGTCGAGGCCGATGACGTCGGTCAGCAGCCGCTCGGCGAGGCGGTGCTTGCGCATCACCCGGGTGGCCAGGCGAAGGCCCTCGTCGGTGAGCTGCAGGTGGCGGTCGCCCTCGACGGTGAGCAGGCCGTCGCGCTCCATCCGGGCGACGGTCTGGGAGACCGTGGGGCCGGACTGGTGCAGGCGCTCGGCGATGCGGGCGCGCAGCGGAACGATTCCCTCTTCGACCAGCTCGTAGATCGTGCGAAGGTACATCTCGGTGGTGTCGATGAGATCGCTCACGGGCTAATCCTACATCCTTGAATCAGTCAGAAAAACCGAACCCAGCAGGGTGTGTCCCGAACGACGTCGGCCTGCAGGAGAGACCAGCGCGGCGTGATCCCCTAAGAGCCCTGGCGTTCGAGGGCCTCGTTGTATCTGGACAGCATAGCGCTGAGCCGGTCGATCTCGTCGGGACTCCAGTCGGCCAGCCGGTCGTTGAAACGTACGCGACGCTCCCGGGCCACCCGCTCGAGCCCCTCGCGGGCCTCGGCGGTCACCGAGACCAGGCTGGCCCGCCCGTCCTCGGGGTCCGGATGGCGTTCGAGCAGGCCCAGGTCGATCATGGCCTGCACCATCCGGCTGACCGCTCCCTTGTCGATCCCGAGCCCGTCGACCAGCGCGGAGGCGCGCACCGGGCCACGCTCGGCGATCCAGGTCAGCATCATGTAGCCACCGGGCGGAAGATCCGGGTGCAGCATCCGGCCGCGTGCCTTCATCGCCCGCTTGGCCCTCCACACGAGCACGCCGACCTCGGACTCGAGCCGGCTGAGCGACTCACCGCGAGGACCGTCCTCGAACTGCTCGCCCTGAGCGGCGTCGTCCATGGCTGTCATCCCTGTCATCTCCGGCCCGCTCCCCCCGCCTCGAGCTCCGCAGCGACCTCAGGAGCGATCTCTTCGTCGGCGAGGTCCTCGATCGTAGTCCTGAGCGGAACCTCTCTGATACCCAGGATCGCCACCAGCGCGATGACCGCGCACGGGATGGCCACCAGGAAGAGATCGGCGGTGGCGACGGCGAAGGCGTGCTCGTAGAGCGCCTGAACGGCGCTCGGCATGCTCGCCGGGTCGGCGAGCCCGCCGCCCTGCAGGCTCTGGAGCTCCTCGGGGGTCACCTTCCCGCTGGCCACCAGCTCGGGGATGCCATCGGTGATGACGTCCTCGACCCGGTGGGAGAGCACGGCGCCGAGCGCGGCGATGCCCATCGAGCCACCCATCGACCGGAAGAACGCGACGACCGAGGACCCGGCACCCATGTCCTTGTTGTCGAGGTTGTTCTGCACCGCGAGGACGAGGTTCTGGTTGGTGGCACCGACACCGAGACCGAGGATGGCCATGAAGGCGCCGACCAGGGCCAGGTTGGTGTGCTCGTCGATCGTGCTGAGCAGGAAGAGCCCGATCGGCAGCATGATGCCGCCGAAGATCAGGTAGCGCTTCCAGCGTCCGGTGGAGCTGATCAGGCGTCCGGTGACCATCCCGGCACCGGAGAGCCCGAGCACCATGCAGATCGACATCAGCCCGGCGTGGGTCGGCGTCATCCCGCGGGCGGTCTGGAAGTACTGCTGCAGGTAGACCGTCGCACCGAACATCCCGGCACCGACGAAGAACGAGGCGAGGGTGGAGAGGACCATCGTGCGGTCGCGGAAGAGGCGCAGCGGGATGATCGGCTCCTTGGCGAACCTGCCCTCGACCAGGATCGCGAGGGCCAGCACGACGACGCTGCCGGCGACCAGGGCGTACGACATCAGCGAGGTCCACGCGAAGGAGTCGCCACCCAGGGTGACCCAGATCAGCAGCGTGGAGACGCCGGCGACCAGCAAGAACGCGCCGAGGTAGTCGATGCTGACCTCGCGGCGTACGTGCGGGAGGTGCAGGGTCTTCTGGAGCAGGATGAAGGCGACCACCGCGAACGGCACACCGACGTAGAAGACGCCGGGCCAGCCCAGCGGGGAGTCGACGATCACGCCGCCGACGAGCGGTCCGATGACGGTGGCCAGGGCGAAGACCGCGCCGATGTAGCCCGAGTAGCGGCCGCGCTCACGCGGGGAGACGATCATCGCGATGATCACCTGGATCAAGGCGATGATGCCGCCCATGCCGAGGCCGGCGATGACCCGGCCGGTGATGATCACCGGCATCGACGGCGCCAGACCACAGATCGCCGAGCCGACGATGAACAGGCCGAGCGCGGCCTGGACCAGCACCTTCTTGTTGTAGAGGTCGGCGAGCTTGCCCCAGATCGGCGTGGTCGCGGTCATCGCCAGCATGCTCGAGACGACGATCCAGGTGTAGCCGCCCTGGGTGCCACCGAGGTCGGTCACGATCCGCGGCAGGGCGTTGGCGACCGACGTGCTGGACAGCATGGCGACGAAGAGCGCCATCAGAAGGCCGGAGAGGACCTCCATGATCTGGCGGTGGGTCATCTGCGGCGCGGCGATGGCCTGCGAAGACTGCTGGGACTCTGACAAGTGGTGACTCGGCTTTCACGAGAATTGGTTGAACATCGACAACCAATGTACGTCCGATTAGTTGCTAAACGCAACTTGTCGCCGGTCGCGGCTGATCCCGACACCGCAGAAAACGGGGCGACCCGCAGGCGGGCCTGGTGGCCGACCCGGTGGATGAGTCCGGTACGCCTGCGGGTCGGGTGGCTGCTGGTGAATTGCCAGCCCCCATCCGTAGTTGGGGAAGCTGCTAGCGAGCAGCCACCTCACGCATCCAATCGTTCTTCATCTGATCGGATCACCTCCTTTCCCGTGTGGCTCAACGGTAGGCGCCGGGTCATAGCGGGATCAAAGGGTTATTTCTCAGAGTTGCAGCTCAGGCGGGCTCCTCGACGAGGGCGTGGCTGAACTGCGACTGATAGAGCTCGGCGTACGCACCCTTCGCCTCGAGCAGCTCGGCATGGTTGCCCTGCTCGACGATCGCGCCGTCGCGCATGACCAGGATCAGGTCGGCGTCGCGGATCGTGGAGAGCCGGTGGGCGATCACGAAGGACGTACGGTCCGAGCGCAGCGCGGCCATGGCGTGCTGCAGGAGCAGCTCGGTGCGGGTGTCGACCGAGGAGGTCGCCTCGTCGAGGATCAGCAGCGACGGCTCGGCGAGGAACGCGCGGGCGATCGTGATCAGCTGCCGCTCGCCCGCCGAGAGGTTGCCGCCCTCGTCGGTGATCAGGGTGTCGTAGCCGTCCGGAAGCGAGTGCACGAACCTGTCGACGTACGTCGCCCGGGCCGCCTCGAGGAGCTCCTCCTCGGTCGCGTCCGGCCGGCCGTAGCGGATGTTGTCGCGGATCGTGCCTTCGAAGAGCCAGGTGTCCTGGAGCACCATCCCCGTGCGTTCACGCAGGTCGGAACGGGGAATCGAGGCGATGTCGACGCCGTCGAGGGTGATCTGGCCGGCGTCGAGTTCGTAGAACCTCATGATCAGGTTGACCAGGGTGGTCTTGCCCGCACCGGTCGGCCCGACGATCGCGACGGTCTGCCCGGGACGGGCCACCAGGGACAGGTCCTCGATGAGCGGCCTGTCCTTGTCGTAGGAGAAGCTCACGTGCTTGAACCGGACCTCGCCGGCACCCGCGTCGTTCCGGGGAGTGCCGACATCGGGCGTCTGCTCCTCGGCGTCGAGCAGCTCGAAGACCCGCTCGGCCGAGGCGACGCCCGACTGGAGCAGGTTCATCATCGAGGCGAGGGTGGTGATGGGCTGGGTGAACTGGCGCGAGTACTGGATGAAGGCCTGCAGCTCACCCAGGCTCAGTGCTCCGCTGGCGACCCGGAGCGACCCGACCACGCAGACCACCACGAACATCAGGTTGCCGACGAACATCATCAGCGGCATCAGGATCCCGCTGATGAACTGTGCCTTGAAGGATGCGGCGAAGAGCTTGTCGTTCTCCTCGGCGAAGGTCTTCTCGACCTCCTCCTGACGCCCGAAGACCTTGACCAGGTCATGGCCGGAGAAGGTCTCCTCGATGTGGCCGTTGAGCTTGCCGGTGTGGCGCCACTGGGCCACGAACTGGCCCTGCGACCGCTTCATCACCGCGCTGGTGACCACCAGCGAGACCGGCACCGCGAGCAGCGCGATCAGGGCCAGCACCGGGCTGATCCAGAACATCATGAACAGCACCGTGACCAGCGTGAACAGAGCGGTCAGCACCTGGCTGAAGGTCTGCTGCAGGGTCTGGCTGATGTTGTCGATGTCGTTGGTGACCCGGCTGAGCAGCTCGCCTCGCGGCTGCTTGTCGAAGTAGGAAAGCGGGACGCTGTGGACCTTCTTCTCGACGTCCTCGCGCAGACCCTTCACGGTGCCCTGGACGACCGAGTTGAGGATCCAGCCCTGCACGAAGGAGAGCAGGGAGGCGACGAGGTAGACGGCGAGCACCACCAGCAGCGCGCTGCGCAGCGCGTCGAAGTCGACGCCCTGACCCGGGGTGACGTACTCCATCCCGGAGAGCATGTCGGCGAGCTTGTCGTCGCCCTGGGCACGCAGACCCTCGACGGCCTCCTCCTGCGTCACCCCCGCCGGCAGCTCCCTGGAGAAGACGCCGCCGAAGATGATGTTGGTCGCCTTGCCCAGCAGCCACGGACCCAGCGACATCAGGGTGACGCTGACCGCGGCCAGGCCGATGGTGGCGTAGGCGTGGAGCTTGTAGGGCGCCATCCGGCGCAGCAACCGCTTGGCCGAAGGGACGAAGTTCATCGCCTTGTCCCCCACCGCGCCGCCCGCGCCCATCGGACCGGGGCCGCCCTGGGGACGTACGATCCGCTCGGTCTTCTTCATCTGGCCGTTCTGGCCCGTCTTGGGGTCGCTCATGCCGCGGCCTCCTCTGCGCTGAGCTGGGAGGAGACGATCTCCTGGTAGGTGGCGTTGCCGGCGAGGAGCTCGTCGTGGGTGCCCTCGCCGACGATGGCGCCGTCCTCGAGCACGAGGATCTTGTCGGCGTCGCGGATCGTGGAAACCCGCTGGGCGACCACGATGACCGTGGCATTGCGGGTCTCGGGGGCGAGCGCCGCGCGGAGCCGGGCGTCGGTGGCGACGTCGAGCGCGGAGAAGGAGTCGTCGAAGAGATAGATGTCGGGCCTCCTCACCAGCGCCCGGGCGATGGCCAGACGTTGCCGCTGACCACCGGAGACGTTGGTGCCGCCCTGGTCGATCTCGGCGTCGAGGCCGGTGCCGTCCTCGGGGGCCATCCGTTCCACGAAGTCACGCGCCTGGGCTACCTCGAGGGCATGCCAGAGCTCCTCGTCGGTGGCGTCCGGCTTGCCGTGGAGCAGGTTGGAGCGGACGGTGCCGGTGAAGAGGAAGGCCTTCTGCGGCACCAACCCGAGGGAGCTGCGCAGGGTGGCCGGGTCGAGGTCGCGTACGTCGATCCCACCGACGCGGACGACACCGGCCGTCGCGTCGAAGAGCCGCGGGATGAGGCCGAGGAGGGTCGTCTTGCCGGCGCCGGTGGAGCCGATGATCGCGACGGTCTGCCCGGGCCTGGCCTCGAAGGTCAGGTCGTGGAGGACGGGGTGGTCCGCGCCGGGGTAGGTGAAGCCGGCCCCGGTCAGGTCGACGTGCCCGTGCCGGGAGATCTCGGTGATGCCGGCGCTGGGCGGCGTCACCGACGTCTCGGTGTCGAGGACCTCGGCGATCCGGTCGGCGCAGACGGCGGCGCGCGGGACCTGCATGAGCATGAAGGTGCCCATCATGATCGACATCAGGATCTGCATCAGGTACTGCAGGAAGGCGGTCAGCGGGCCGACCTGCATCAGCCCGTTGTCGACCCGGATGCCGCCGAACCAGATCACCGCGACGCTGGCGACGTTGATGACCAGCATCATCAGCGGGAACATCGTCGACATCCAGCGCCCGGCTCGGAGCGCGACGTCGGTGAGCTCGTCGTTGGCCTTGGCGAAGCGCTCGGTCTCCTGACGCTCGCGTACGAACGCCCGGATCACCCGGATGCCGGTGATCTGCTCGCGCAGGATGCGGTTGACCGCGTCGATGCGCTCCTGCACCTTGCGGAAGTTGGGGACCATGCCGCGCACGACCACGGTCATGGAGATGAGCAGCGCGGGGATGACGACCGCGAGCAGCCAGGAGAGCCCGGCGTCCACCTGGATGGCCATCACGACGCCGCCGACCATCATCATCGGCACCATCACCGCGAGGGTGCAGGTGAGCACGGCGAGCATCTGGACCTGCTGGACGTCGTTCGTGGTCCGGGTGATCAGCGACGGGGCGCCGAAGCGGCCGACCTCGCGAGCGCTGAAGGAGCCGACCTTCGCGAAGATCGCCGCCCGCAGGTCGCGGCCGAAACTCATCGAGCTGCGGGCGGCGAAGTAGACGCTGGTGATCGAGGCGAGGATCTGCACCAGCGCCACGCCGAGCATGATCGCGCCGATCTCGAGGATGTAGCGGGTGTCGCCCTCGGCCACGCCCTTGTCGATGATGTCGGCGTTCAGGCTGGGCAGCAGCATGAAGGCCGAGGTCGACAAGAGCTGCAGGATCGCGATGACGACCAGGAATCTCTTGTACGGGAGCAGGTAGTCCCGCAGGAGTCGGAGAAGCATTCAGGAGGTCTCTCTGGTCAGGCTGTGCTCGATGAGGATGCCGCCGAGCAGCACGTCGATGACGTCCTCGCTGCTGAGCGGCTGGTTCGTTCGGTTCAGACCAGGGAGCCAGGCCCCGATCGTGAGGCTGCGCAGCACCAGCGCGGCCTTGCGCGGCGGCAGCCGCAGCTCGTTCACGTGCGGCTCGAAGACGAGCCTCGTCAGGTTGTCGATGAGGGCCTTGTTGGCCTCGATGAGGAACTTCGGAGGACCGGGCGGATGACGTACGCCCTCGGGATCCGGCTCCTCCGTCACGGCCGAGCGCACGGCCATCATGACGAGGAGGCCACGCTGCGAGGTCGCGGCGAGCAGGTCGATGACGGCACGGAGCTTGTCCTCGATGTCGGCCTTGCCCTCCACCACCTCCGCCATCGACTGACCACCCCTGGTCGGGTCGAAGACGTTCTCGGCGACCGCCCGGTAGAGCTCCCGCTTGTCGCGGAAGTGCCGGAAGATCGTGCCTTCGGCGACTCCGGCCGCCTCGGCGATGAGCCTGGTCGTTGTCGCCGTGCCGTGCTCGATCAGCAGCGTCTCGGTCGCCGCGATGATCGCGGCGCGCCGGTCGGCTGCAGGAATCGGCTTGGCCCGCGTACGTCGTTCGTCCACGTCTACGAGCGTAAGTGAGTGAGCACTCACTCACAACCCAATTATTGGGTGGCTGGTCCCGCCAAACCCTGTTCGAGCGGATGCTGACTAGGGCATGCTGGGGCGCTATGTCGGGCCGACAAGGGCCATGACAGCGGTGGTCGACGATCTCGACCATCGGATCCGGAATGGAGACAGCATGCGTAGGTTGTTGACAGGTGCGACCGCGGTCGCGCTGGGGGTCACCGGCACCCTCGTCATGGCGAGCTCGAGCACCGCCACCTCCGACCAGGAGGTCCGCTATGTCGTGGCATATGCCGAGGGATCCTCGGCCGCCAGCGCCCGTGCCGCGGTGAGGGCCGCGGGGGGCGAGATCATCTCTGAGAACAGTGCCATCGGAGTCGCGACGGTCACCGCGGGTGAGGGATTCGCCGAGGCGGCCAACGCCTCGGACGCCCTCGTCGGCGCGGCCCAGGACAGGATCGTGGGCGCCACGACTCCCGACGCGGCCAGCAAGGCCCGCAAGCAGGAGGTGTCGAAGGTCGAGACCGAGTTCCGGTCCGGCAAGGGCACCGCACCCAAGACCCCGAAGCCCAAGGGATCCACGGAGCCGCTCTCCGGTCTGCAGTGGGACATGAAGCAGATCGACGCCGCGGCGGCCAACAAGAGCGAGCGCGGAAAGGGTGTCCGCGTCGGCATCCTGGACACCGGTGTCGACGGGTCGCACCCCGACATCGCACCCAACTTCGACGCGCGGCTGAGCCGCAACTTCACCACCGACATCCCGGTCGACGCCAACGGCGCCACGGTCGACGGTCCGTGTGAGGACGAGCCCGACGGGTCCTGCATGGACGCGGCCGACGTCGACGAGAACGGCCACGGCACCCACGTCGCCTCCACCATCGCCTCGCCGGTCAACGGCGTCGGCATCACCGGCGTCGCCCCGGAGGCCGACATCGTCAACCTCCGCGCCGGCCAGGACTCCGGCTACTTCTTCCTGCAGCCGTCGGTCGACGCGCTGACCTACGCCGGCCGCAACGGCATCGACGTGGTCAACATGAGCTACTACGTCGACCCGTGGCTGTTCAACTGCACCAACCACCCGGCCGACTCGGCCGCGGACCAGGCCGAGCAGGTCACGATCATCACCGCGATGCAGCGTGCCCTCGACTACGCCCGCGCCCGTGGCGTCACCCTCGTCGCGGCCGCCGGCAACCAGGCGATCGACTACACCAAGCCGCAGACCGACGCGAGCAGCCCCGACTACGCCAGCGAGCCCGGCGAGGCCGCCTACGTCCGTGACCTGCTCGACCCGGAGTCGTGCGTCTCGATGCCCACCGAGGGCAACGGGGTCATCGCGGTCAGCTCCACCGGTCCGTCCGAGCGCAAGTCCTACTACTCCAGCTACGGCGACGGCTTCGTCGACGTCGCGGCGCCTGGCGGGGATGCGTACGACACCGCGGACGGGACGCGCGACTTCGCCGCCACCATCCTGGCCGCCTACCCGTACGACCTCGGTGTCGCCGAGGGCGCGATCGACCCGGCGACCGGCGAGGTCCTGGTGCCGTGGGCGGTCTCGGACTGCTCCAGCGGTGAGTGCTCCTACTACCAGTACCTGCAGGGCACCTCGATGGCCTCCCCGCACGCTGCTGGTGTGGCCGCGCTGATCGTCGGCGAGTACGGCAGCCGCGACTACTCCGGCAAGACCCTCTCGCCCAAGAAGGTCGAGAAGATCCTGCTCAAGTCGGCCACCGACAAGGCCTGCCCGGTCCCGGCGGACTTCACCTACGTACGCCACCTGCCCAACGGCACGACGGCGACCTCGACCCACACCTGTGAGGGTGGCGAGGCCCCGAACGGCTTCTACGGCAGCGGCATCGTCGACGCGAAGGCGGCGGTCGGTCGCTGACCTGACCGACCTCGTCGCACGGCCCGGATGCTCAACACGAGCATCCGGGCCGTTCCCGTCCCATAGGGTGCGGCCATGCAGAGTTGGTGGGTGGCGCACTGGGTCGAGATCGCGGGGGTCGTCACCGGGGCGGCGTGCGTGATCCTGGCGGCACGGCGGAGCATGTGGACGTATCCGATCGGTATCGCGAACACCGCGCTCTACCTGGTCGTCTTCGCCGAGAGTGCGCTCTACGCCGACGCGGCGCTGCAGGTCATGTTCATGGTGCTCTCGGTGACCGGCTGGGTCGACTGGGCCATGGCCCGGCGACGGGAGTCGGAGGCACAGCTCCGCCGTGACGAGGCGTTCGTCGGGGTCGCCTCGGTCCGCACGCTGCTGCTCCTGGCGCTGGGGTTCGTGGTGGCGCTGGCGGCGATCGCGTACGTCCTGTTCGCCTTCACCGACTCCACGACCGAGCTTCCCGACGCCACGGTGACCGCGGGCAGCGTGATCGCGCAGATCATGCTCAACCGCCGCTGGTGGCAGTGCTGGCTGGTCTGGCTGGCCGTCGACGTCGTCTCCGTCGGTCTGTACGCCTACAAGGGCCTGTGGCCGACCGCGGTGCTCTACCTCGGCTTCTGCGTGATCGTCCTGGTCGCGCTGCGGGACTGGCGCCGGGTGCTGGTCGCCGACCGCGAGCCGGAGGTCGCGGGTGTCTGAGAGGTCTTACCGCCACGGGCTGGTGCTCGGGAAGTTCTACCCGTTCCACGCCGGCCACCAGGCGCTCATCCGTGCGGCCCTGCGGGCATGTGACCGGGTCACCGTCGAGCTCCTCGGTTCGCAGGTCGAGACCATCCCGCTCGAGGTGCGGGCGGAGTGGCTGCGCGAGGAGCACCCGACCGCCCACGTGGTCGCCGCGATGGACGAGGCCAGGGTCGACTTCGACGACCCGGCCGCCTGGGACGAGCACATGGTCGTCATCTCCGAGCTGCTCCCGGGCCCGGTCGACGCGGTCTTCTCCTCCGACGCCTACGGCGAGGAGCTCGCCCGGCGGCTGGGTGCGACGTGGGTCCAGGTCGATCCCGGGCGGGTGTTCAACCCAGTCTCCGGCACCGCCGTACGCCCCGACCTGACCGAGCACTGGGCCGAGCTGCCGGCTCCGGTCCGCGCCGGGCTCACCGAGCGGGTCGTGGTGCTCGGCGCGGAGTCGACCGGGACCACCACACTGGCCGAGAGGCTGGCCGCTGACCTGGGAACACACTGTGTCCCGGAGTACGGCCGGCTCTGGTCCGAGATCCGCCCCGGCGGCCTGTTCGCCCCCTGGCGCAGCGACGAGTTCAACCTCATCGTGGACCGGCAGATCGGCTGGGAGGACGCCGCCCGGCGCCGGGTGCCGAAGCCAGTCCTGGTCTGCGACACCGACGTACTGGCGACGACGCTGTGGCACGAGCGCTACGTCGGCCCGACACCACCTCACCTGGTCGAGCGCGCGGCCGCGCACCGGCCGGTCGCCTATGTCCTGACCGGAGACGAGATCCCGTTCGTGCAGGATGGGTTGCGCGACGGCGAGCACGTCCGGCACGGGATGCAAGAGCGGTTCCGCGAGATGCTGGCCGGGCAGCCAGTGCCGTGGATCGAGGTCCGCGGGAGCGTCGAGGCGCGACTCGCCGCGACCAAGGAGTTCCTGGAGCCGTTGCTCGGGCACAGCAACCGGATCGGCCCGTCATTGGAGGAGCTGGGTAGATGAGTGATCGCTGGCAGAAGACGTCGGCCTCGCCGACCGTGCCGCACGTCCAGCACGGCGGGCCGCGCGACGGGCTCACCGCCGCCGACCTCTTCAGGTCCCCCGACGAGACCGTCGAGCTGGACGAGAAGCTGCGGCGTACGTATTTCTGGCTGGTCAACAAGGCGGTGATCTCGCCGTTCTACGACGTCGAGTTCGATGCCGCGAAGGCCAGCCGGTTCCCGCTCGGCGATGCCGGCGCGGAGATCACGCTGCCCACCCAGCCGGCCTACTCCTCCAACGTGCTGCTGCCGCTGCTCACCTTCGCGGTCGGTGGGAAGTGCCTGATGATCGGCGGGCCCGGCCGTGGCAAGACGACGCTCGCGGTGCTGATGGGGGTGCTGTCCGGGGCGACCCCGGAGGACGTACGCCGCCACCTGCAGCAGGGACAGCCGCAGCTGACCGTGTCGGACCTGGTCGGGTTGCCGCTGCCGCGCGACCTCGTCGCCGCGGGTTCGCTGGCGGAGATCACGATCGCCTGGAAGTCGTGGCTCACCCAGAAGGTCAAGATCGTCGACGAGTACAACCGCATCCCCACCAAGACCCAGTCAGCGCTGCTCACCATGGTCGCCGAGGGCTACGTGGAGAGCCACGACCAGCTGCGCCGCACCGCCCCCGACGAGGGTGTCGAGAGCTGGTTCTTCACCGCCAACGACGACTCCGGCGGCGGCACCTTCCAGGTCATCCAGGCCCTCAAGGACCGGCTCGACGTCACCGTGCAGGCGTTCGGCTTCAACGGTCGCTTCTTCGACGAGCTGGTCACCCGGGTCGAGGCCGGTGAGCGGCCGGAGGAGCACGTGCCGTCCTCCCTGGTCTTCTCCTCCGATGAGCAGTCGACGATGCTCGCCGCCATCCGGGCGGTGCCGCTGCCCGCAGACGTACGCCGGAAGCTGGAGTACTTCACCGGGCAGTTCGAGTTCGTGCAGCACGGCGGGCGGCGGTTCGAGTACCGCACCAAGGACGTCGTCGCGACCGCGGGCGGGGACGTGAGCGCGGTCATCGACGCCAACTCCGGCGCCGACCTGGTGGTCGACCTCGGCGCGCAGACCCTGAACGGACTCTCCGTGCGGGCGCTGCAGACCCTGATCCTGTACGCCAAGGCGTCGGCGTGGTTCCGCGGCGCCTCGTCCGTCGGGCTCGACGACGTGCGCGCCATGGTGCCGTTCGTGCTCCGCGGGAAGCTGCTGCCCAACCCGCAGCACCCACGGTTCGAGGCCGGCGACAAGGAGCTCGCCCACGACCCGGCCTCGTGGCTCGTCGATCTCTTCGACACCGCGATGAAGCAGTTCGTCGCGCTCGGCCTCGAAGCCTCCGATCCCGTCGGGGATCTGCTCGCCGAGCTCGGCGGCGGCCTCGACGGGCTCGACCGGCTGACCGTCTCGCAGCGGCTGACCCGGATCGAGTCCGAGGTCGGCCGGATCTCCAAGGTCGGCAAGATCTACGGCCGCGACTACGACGACCTCGTCGCGCTGAAGTATCTCCATCAGCGCTACTCCAACTACCTCCACTGGCTGGAGGGTTCATGATCCGGCGTCCTGGGCACTCCGTGAACGCCTCGGTGGCTCGACGATCGGACGGGTTGCCTGCTGTCACCGGGCTCGACCTGGAGTTGGCCGTCGCCAACGTCGCCCGCTGGGGCGGCGACACCGGGCTCTTCCGTACGTCGCTGGCAGCCGCGCTGTCGTCCGGGCCCCTGCCCGAGGCCGCGGCGATCCAGGATCTCGCCGCCGTGGCCGCCTGGCGCGCGGGAGTCATCGGACTCCGCAAGGACGCCCTCCGCGCGGTGTCGTCGTGTCTCGATGCCGGGCTCGCGGACATGGTCGGCGCGACGCTCGGGATGCCGGGCACCGACGTGGCCGGATTCGTCGAGGGGCAGCGTACGGACCGGTTCTTCTGGCCCGCCTGGCAGCAGCTGGGCCGGGCTTACCTGATCGCCCGGCTCGGAGGCTTCGCCGGACTCGGCGGACCCTGGCTGGCACACCCGGGCGACGTCATCGCGGCCGGCGAGGGACGGTGGCTGGTGGAGGTCGGCGAGGAGCTGTGGGCGGTCGACGCCGACCTGTTCGGTCACTCCGTCTCACTGGCGGGCGACGACCCGGCGGACACCGGCGACCCCGGCACCGCCGGCGTACGGGTGGTCAGTGTGCCCACGTCCTACCTGCTCGAGGTCGTGCGGGAGGCCGGGTGAGAGCGCCAACCGCGGCAGAGCGCGAGGCCTGGGAGGCGGCCCTCGACCTGTGGGGTGTGGACCTCCATGACCCGGTCGTGCACACTCGCTCCGACCAGGGCAGCTTCGCCTGGTTCGGGTTCCCGCCGGAGGTCAACGTCGACCCCGGCGAGCTCGCCCGCCACGGCGGAGAAGGGCATCTGACCAGCGTCTTCGCTCACGAGATCGGCCATCACGTGCTCTCCCCGAGCACTCGGGTCGACTCGCTGAAGATCCGTCAGCAGATGGCGCGGGTGATCGACCTCTACGACCGGCAGCACCGCCTCGACCTGGCCGCCGCGAGCGGGTTCTGCGCCAACCTGTGGTCCGACATGCTGATCAACGACCGGGTGATGCAGCTGCAGCGCGCCCGGCTCGCCCCGAACGAGACCCCTGACATGGTGCAGCTCACCCAGGCTCTCGCGGCGCCTGCCCTGGCCAAGGGTCTGCGCGGCGCGGAGGACAACGAGCTGTGGTGGGTGGTGCAGCGGGCGTACGAGCTTCTCTGGCGGCTTCCCGAGGGCTCCCTCGCCTGGCCCGAGCCGCCGACGCGGTGGAAGACGGACTACGAGCAACAGCTCCGCAGTGCCCGGCGCCGCCTGCACGGCTCGAAGTCGAAGCAGCGGCACGAGGCCTACCAGGCCAAACGAGAGGTCGCCGAGCTCGAGTACGACCCGCGCGCGGGCCTCGACCCGGCTCATGACGCGACTACGGTGGCCGATGTGGTGCGTACGCTCGCCACCGACCCGGTCAGCGGCGCGGTGCCCTGGGCGATGGTGATGGCGCCCTACCTGCTGCTGGGCTTCACGAGCAGCGGGTGCCACGAGGAGTCGCCGGGTGCCCCCAGCGCGGCCGAGCTGGCCGGAGCGATCGGTGACCCGCGGCTGCAGACGCCGTTGGTGCATCCCGACGACGCCGAGGTCGTCCTCGCGGACGGCGACGCCGCCGCGGCCGCCGCCGACGGCAGCGGGCAGGCGCTCGGGCTGGCCCGGACCCTGGAGCTGATGGCCGGCGCCGATCCCAACGCGGTGATGGCGGCCTGGTACGAGGCCGAGGCCCGCCCGCACGTCGCGCCGCTGGTGCAGCGCGGGCTCGCTCCCGCCGGCCCCGCGATCCCCGGGCCCGTGGAGGAGTGGGAGCTCGGCGACGACCTGGCCGAGCTGGACTGGCCGGCGACGCTGACCACAGGTGCGGTGTTCGTGCCGGGAGTGACCACTCGGCGGCGTACCTTCATCGCGGACGAGCCCGAGCCGGCGTACGAGCCGGTTCTGCTCGACCTCTACCTCGACTCCTCGGGATCGATGACGAATCCGCAGCGCGGTTCGGCCGCGATCGTCGCCGGGACGATCCTGTCGCTCTCGGTGCTGCGCGGCGGCGGGCGGGTGCGGGTCACCTCGTGGAGCTCGGCCGGCCAGGTCGCCGGCGACAGCTCCTACACCCGCGACCGGGTCGAGATCATGCGACAGCTGACGACCTACTTCGGCGGCGGCACGACGTTTCCCCTGGACCTGTTGCGTGCGCGCTACCCCGAGTCTCGTCAACCCGAGGACGGGCAGCGCCACCTCGTGGTGCTCTCCGACGCCGGGCTGGAGACGTTCCTGGGCCGCGGCCAGGAGGAGTACGCCGACGTGGCCCCCGCCGTGCGGCGCGTGATCGACACCGGGTCCCTGATGATCATCGGACACTGGCGCGGGCAGGCCCGCGAGCAGGCCGAGCGGCTCGGCTACGACGTCGCCGAGATCCCGGACGTGATGCAGGCGCCCGAGGCGTGTGCGGCGCTCGCCGCGCGGATCGCCGCCTACACCCCGGAAGGAGCAGCCCGTGGCTGACGAGGACCTGTTCGAGACCTGGCTCGACGAGGAGCTCGATCTCGACGCCGCCTGGGACGGGTTGACGCCCGGCCCGTCGGTCGACGAAGTGATGGCCCGGATCTCGACCACGCCGTCGTGGTTCCTCGACAACGCCGTCGACATCGTGGCGCTGGCCGGGGACGTGCTCGACACCTCCGGCGGGCCGTTCATCGCGGCTGCCCGGAGGGTGGCCTCGACCGGGAAGCCGGTCGCGCGCCAGGGAGCCGGAGTGGTCCTGTGGCTGGTCGCCTCGCAGGAGCTGGCGGGACCGTTCTCGGCGGCGCTGCGCGAGGACCGGTTCGACCGGGCGCTGGTGACGCTCTCACTGCGCCTGGCCGCGGTCGTCGAACCGCAACGCTGGGTCGAGGAGTCCGAGCGCCGCGAGGAGGCGGCGCGGACCTTCCTGCTGTGGAACGGGCAGCTGCCCGCGCGCGAGGACGAGCGCAACGCCCGCGCCCTGTTGTCGCGCCTCGACTCCGCCGCCCGCGCCGAGGCGCTCGAACGGGCCCGGCGCGACCGCGAGCACCGCTCCGAGATCCGGCGGCGCCTGGAGGACGCGCGCGCACGTGAGGCCGCCAGCCGCTACAGCCCGGAGTGACCGTGAGCGAGACACAGGACCCGCTTGACCTGGCCGAATACACCCCGATGGCATCGGCCGCCCTCACCGACGGCGAACGCTGGCCGGGGCTCTCGGCTGCCGGGGAGGCTCGCCTGGCCGCCGCGGACGACCATCCCGCCGCACCGGTCTGGCGACACCGGGTCGGCCACCGGCTCACTCCGGCCGAGCAGGAGGCGGCCCGGTCACAGCTCCCGCTCGAGGGCTGGCTGGAGCAGCACCTGGCGGTGGCCCGGTCACTGCCTGCATACCGTCGGCATCAGGGGACGCTCGACACCCTCAGTGAGTTTCCGCTGATCAGCCGGCAGAACCTGGTCGACGACATCGGTGGGTTCGTGCCGCTGGACGCCGAATACGGGCGGATGCTGCACGGCACCTCCTCGGGGAGCACCGGCGCGGCCCTGGTCATGCCGGACGACCCCGACGAGCTGGCCCGTGGCTTCCACTGGCTGCGCGACCTGGTCGCCGGACTGACCGGCGGCTGGGCGCCGGATCCGGCTCGTTTCGCCGTGGTGCAGGTCGTGTGGCAGCGGCAGGCGTTCACGTACGTCTCGGTCGCACCCGGCTTCGGCGAGAGCCTCGTCGCGCGGGTGAACCTGCACCCGGGCGAGTGGCCTCTCGAGAGCCAGCGGGCGTTCCTCCGCGACGCCGACCCGCAGGTGATCTCCGGCCACCCCACCTCGCTGGAGCATCTCCTCGACCTCCGCGACGTCGTACGCCCGATCGCGATCATCTCCTCCGCGATGGCGTTGAGCGCGACGCTGCGCGCCGATCTGGAGCGGGCCTTCGAGTGCCCGGTGCTCGACGTCTACGGCCTGCACGAGACCCGGCCGGTGGCGGTCAGCACCGACGGCGGCCCGTTCGTCGTCGCCGACCGCCGGGTGCACGTCGAGATCCTCGGACCCGACGGCTCCGCACTCCCCGAGGGCGAGATCGGCGAGATCGTCGTCACCTCAGGTGAGAACCGCTTTCTGCCGCTCGTCCGCTACCGCACCGGCGACACCGGCCGCCTGATTCGCGTCGACGGCAGGCTCGCGATCGATGCCCTCGAGGGCCGCGAAGCCACTGTCTTCGTCACCCCGAGCGGCGCCCTGGTCCCCTGCGTCGACCTCACCCAGCATCTCCAGGACGCGGGCGCGCGCGGCTGGTCCGTCGAGCAGGCCGCCGACGGCACCGTCGTCGCGACCATCGCCGGCGGCGACACGTCCGTGGTGGCGGCACGCCTCGGCGCCATGCTCGGCCTGGACGTCACCGTCCGTCGCGTCGCGACCCTCGCCGACCTGGGCGAGGGCAAGCCCCGCCGCTACAGATCTAGCGCCACGCATCCAGAAGGTCGTCGGCAGTCCAGACCTTCGTGAAAGCCGCCTCCGGCTCGGCGCCGGCCGGGCAGACTCCGACCATGTCGGTGCGTGGATCGGCGCCCGGGACAGCGGTCGAGTCCCGCGCCAGCTGATGCCGGTCACGCTCGCTCAGCGGTTTGTCCGTACGCCACTTCACCGTGCCGACGAACGCGATCTGATGGGCAGGGCGCGTGTCGGCACCGACGAGGTCGATCTCGGGATTGTTGCTGCGTGGCCACCACCCGCCGACGGCCCGCACCTCCGGCCATTCCTCACGGCTGAGCCTGAAGACGGCGTCTCGTACGACCGGCTCGATCACACGTCCACGCCACGACGAGTAGCCGCCGCGCACTCGCGCGAGCGCCACATCGGGGCGGCCGGAGTCGACGTCGAGCAGCGACGGCTCGACGAAAGCGAGCCAGAACTTCAAAGCCGGATCGGCGATCCGGTAACGCCTGTCCTTCGGCGCGGGCTTGGTCGAGAGCGGCTCGTCGGCTGCTGTCATCCGTTTGTCCGCGAGCAAGGCCAAGGTGCGGGTCAGGGTCCCACTGACAGCGGTCGGGCCCAGGATGCCTCGCTGGATCGACGAGAAGGTCCGTTCACCCTGGCCGCCGATCGCCCTCAGCACCTGCCGGGCCGCACTTCCTTCTCCGAACTCGGAGTCGAGGATCCGGGACCCGTGGACCAGCAGCGCACTGGTGGAGTGGCTGAAGCTGTCCGCCAAGAAGTCGTCGAGGGACATCCCCGGCTCCCACTCCTGCGCCACGAGCGGCTGGCCGCCGGTCACCAGATGGGCGTCGAACGCATCGGTCCCGTGTGTGCCCGTCATTTCCGCGACGTCGCTCGGCGACAACGAGTGCAGCACCATCTCGGTCGCTCGCCCGTGAAATGGCTCCTCAGGACCAGTCAGCCGCTCCATCATCCCGAGATCGCTGCCGAGCAGAAGAAGAAGGACCGGTTTGCGGGACAAGTACAGGTCCCATGCGCGCTGCAGCTCGCCTCCCCCACCTGGGGTCGACTCCAGCAGCCACGGGATCTCGTCGAGGATGACCACCGATGGCCGGTCGTCGGGGAGCAAGGTCGCGAGCTGCTGGAGAGCGGTCGTCAGACTCTGCGCCGACATGCCACGGGCGAGATCGGCCATCGGTAGGTTCGAGGCTGCGATCGCCTCATGGAGCGTCGCCAGCTCTTGGGCCAGGGATGCCCCTCGGGCAGCCTGGAAGTGGACGTAGGGCACCCGTTGGCGGGCGACGAACTCGGCCGCCAGACGGGACTTTCCGACGCGACGCCGACCGCGGATCAACACCGCCACGCCTCGGTCGAGGCGCCTGCCGCGCGTGACGGCTGCGAACTCACGATCGAGGGCAGCCAACTCTCGAACTCGCCCCACGAACATCTGTACCCCTTACTCGCAGAGAATAGTTTCTCCCGTGATTGTATCGCGAGCGAGAGTAATCTTCGACGCTCTCAGCGATCCTCCCTGATGACCGCGACCTGACCCGCGCGGACCAGGTGCGGGCCGCCCTCGTTGCCGGAGAGCAGGTCGGCGCCGCGGACGGGGACGATGACCGGCTCGTGGGTGTGGTTGATGACGAAGACGTACGTCCCCTGCTCACCCACCCGCCGGATCGCCTCGATGCCCTCGGGGAGACCTCCGACGACCGGCTTGGTCGTGGTGAAGATCTGGGTGGCCAGGGTGTCGAGGGCGTCGGGGGTGAGCTCGGTGCCGACGTACCAGGCGGTGCCCTTGCCGACGCGTCGGCGCGTGACGGCCGGGTCGCCGGCGCAGTCGCCGGTGGCGTACGCAGCGACGACGTCGGCCCCGACGGCGCGGCCGCGCTCGCTCCAGATCGCGCCGGACCCGTAGGCGGTCAGCGGGATCTCGTCGCCCTCGGGAAGCGGGCAGAACTCCTCGATCCGCACGCCGAGGAGATCGGACAGCGCGCCCGGGTAGCCGCCCAGCCGGATGTGGTCGTGCTCGTCGACGATCCCGGTGAAGTAGGTGGCGACCAGGGTGCCGCCGGCCTCGACGAAGGCGGTGAGCCGGTCGACGGTCTCGTCGGCGAGCAGGTACTGGACAGGCAGAACGACGACGTCGTAGTCCTCGAGCGGGTCGGTCACACCCACGACGTCGACGCCGAGGTTGCGGGCCCAGCAGGCCTTGTGCCAGGCCCGGGTGGTCGCCATCGGGTCGACGTCGACCGACGGGTGCGAGTCGAAGGTCGCCGCCCACCACGAGTCCCAGTCGAAGACGATCGCGACGCTGGCCTGCTCCACCCGGCTTCCGGCGACCTCCGCGATCGCGGAGAGATCCGCCCCGAGGCGTACGACATCTCGCCAGAGCCGGCTCTCGGTGCCGGCGTGCGGAACCATCGCGGAGTGGAACTTCTCCGCTCCACCACGCGAGGCACGCCACTGGAAGAACAGGGCGCCGTCCGCGCCGCGCGCGATGTGCTGGAAGGAGTTGCGGCGCATCTCGCCGGCGGTCTTGGCGATGTTGCGCGGCTGCCAGTTGACCGCGGAGGTGGAGTGCTCCATCAGCAGCCACGGTGCGCCATGGGCCAGCGAGCGGGTCAGGTCGGCGGTCATGGCGAGCTGCGGGGTGCGGTCCTCGTCGGCGGCGTCGAGGTAGTGGTCGTTGGAGACGAGGTCCCCGACGTCGACCCAGCTCCGGTAGTCGAGCGACTTGCGGAAGCCCATGAAGTTGGTGGTCAGGGGCTTGTCGGAGTGTGCCCGCACCGCCGCCGCCTCGACCCGGTAGATGTCGCGGATCTCGTCGGAGCAGAACCGCAACCAGTCCAACTGCTGACCGGGGTTGGCGAAGTTGCCGTAGGAGACCTGTCGCGGCGGCCCGATCTGCTCCCATCTGGTGTAGCGCTGGCTCCAGAAGGCGGTCGCCCAGGCCTCGTTTAGCTCGTCCACGGCGCCGTAGCGGGTCTGCAGCCAGCGCCGGAAAGCCACCGCGCTGGCGTCGCAGAAGCAGTGGTCGTTGTGGCAGCCGTACTCGTTGTTGACATGCCACATCACCACCGCCGGGTGGTCGTCGTACCGCTTGACCAGCTCGGTGATCAGCGTCGTGGCGGCCTCGCGGTAGGCGCTCGACGAGGGACAGTACGCCTGGCGCGCACCGAACGCGCGCGGGTTGCCGACCTGGTCGACGAGCGTCGCCTCCGGATGACGCTCGAGGAACCACGGCGGCGGACTCGCGGTGGCGGTCGCCAGGTCCACGGCGATCCCGCCGGCGTGCAGCTTGTCGAGCACCCGGTCGAGCCAGCCGAAGTCATAGCTGCTCGGCTCCGGCTCCAGCAGGGCCCAGGAGAAGATCCCCACGCTGACCAGGTTGACCCCGGCCTCCTGCATGAGGCGTACGTCCTCGTCCCAGACCTCCTCCGGCCACTGCTCCGGGTTGTAGTCGGCGCCGTAGGCGATCCGCCCACCCAGAGCCCGGGTGACCTGCTCCATCCCGGTCATGGCGCAAGTCGCTCGGTGCGCCACTTCTCGCCCTCACGCCGGTAGACGAGTCGGTCGTGCATCCGCCCGGGACGCCCCTGCCAGAACTCCACCGCCTCCGGCTCGACCCGGTAGCCGCCCCACTCCTCCGGCACCGGAACCGGCTGGCCGTCGAACTGCGCCTCGATCCGCTCGTACGCCGCCTCCAGCTCCTCGCGTCCGGCGACGACCCGGCTCTGGGGGGAGGCGTGCGCACCGAGCTGGGAGCCGCGCGGGCGCTGGGAGAAGTAGGCCTCGACGTCCTCTCTGGAGAGCTCGCGGGCGAGCCCGTCGATGCGTACCTGCCTCTCCAGCGGATGCCACGGGAAGAGCACCGCGCAGCGCGGGTTGTGCGCGAGGTCGGAACCCTTGCGGGAGGCGGTGTTGGTGAAGAAGGTGAATCCCTCGGCGGAGAAGCCCTTCAGCAGCACGGTCCGCGACGAGGGCGCTCCGTCCGCCGAGACGGTCGAGACCACCATCGCGTTGGGCTCGACGATGCCCGCGTCCCGCGCCTCGGCGTACCACCTCTCGAACTGCTCGAACGGGTCTGCCGCGAGGTCGCCCTCGGTCAGACCACTGCGGGTGTACGACTCGCGCGCGGCCGCCAGCTCGGCTGAGAGATCCATGGTCTCAACCTACGACCCCACGCACGGACTCAGCCCATGAAGCCCTTGACCTGGGTCCCCGACTCGTCGAGCTTGTCGCCCAGCTGCTCCAGCGCCGAGCCGACCTTCGCCAGGAGCTCCGCGATCGTCTCCAGCGAGCCCGAGAGGTCGTCGAGCGCCGAGCCGGCGCCGCCGATCTCCTTCGCCGCGCTCGCGATCGACTTGGCCGGACCGTCTGCCATCGGCACACGGCCGAGACCCTCGGCGACATCGGCGAGCCGGTCGACGCCCTTGGTGATCGCAGCCGAGATCCCACCCAGCGAGGTGGCCACGTCGCCCAGCGTCCCCTTGACGCCGCCGGCACCGTCCCCGACCAGCACGGAGCCGGCCTCGCGGGCGCGCCCGCCGGCCTCCGCGAGGCCTTCACCGAAGGTGTCGAACAGCTTGGGCAGCCGCTCGATCGACGCCAGCACGTCCTTGTTCTCGGTGATCAGCGTGATCACCTTGTCGATGTCCTTGGCGTTGAGGCCACCGACGAGCTTCCCGAGGTCCATGGGGGCGACAGTAGCGGCGCGCTCCCTACCATGGCCGCTCCCCACGCCCGGGTCGAAGCCAGGATGCGGCACAATGCCCGTGACAGCAGAGGAACGGAGAAGGCAGTGAGCCAGGTACAGCACGGTCTCGAGGGCGTCGTGGCCTTCGAGACTCAGATCGCGGAGCCCGACAAAGAGGGTTCGGCCCTCCGCTACCGCGGGGTCGACATCGAGGACATCGTCGGGCGGGTGCCGTTCGAGAACGTCTGGGGCCTGCTGATCGACGGCTCATACGGCCCCGGCCTGCCGCCCGCAGAGGCCTACAACCTGCCGGTGCACACCGGTGACGTACGCGTCGACGTCCAGGCCGCCATCCCCATGCTCGCGCCCGCCTTCGGGTTCGGGCAGACCTACGACATCTCCGACGAGCAGGCCCGTGAGGACCTCGCCCGCGTGGCCGTCATGGTCCTTTCGTACGCCGGCCAGTCGGCCCGCGACATCCACCTGCCGATCGTGCCGCAGCGCGAGGTCGACAAGGGCAAGACCCTGGCCGAGCGCTTCCTGATCCGCTGGCGTGGCGAGGCCGACCCCGCCCACGCCCACGCGATCGACGCCTACTGGTCCTCGGCCGCCGAGCACGGCATGAACGCCTCCACCTTCACCGCCCGGGTGATCACCTCCACCGGCGCCGACGTGGCCGCGGCCTTCTCCGGCGCGATCGGCGCGATGAGCGGGCCCCTGCACGGTGGCGCGCCCTCCCGTGTGCTCGGCATGATCGAGGACGTCGAGAAGTCCGGCGACGCGGCCGCGTACGTCAAGGGTCTCCTCGACTCCGGCGAGCGGCTGATGGGCTTCGGCCACCGCGTCTACCGCGCCGAGGACCCACGTGCGCGCGTCCTGCGCCGCACCGCCCGCGAGCTCAACGCGCCCCGCTACGAGGTCGCCGAGGCCCTGGAGAAGGCGGCGCTCGAGGAGCTCCGCGCCCGCCGCCCCGACCGCGTCCTGGAGACCAACGTCGAGTTCTGGGCCGCCATCGTCCTCGACTTCGCCCAGATCCCGGCCAACATGTTCACCTCGATGTTCACCTGCGCCCGCACCGGTGGCTGGTCCGCCCACATCCTGGAGCAGAAGAAGACCGGGCGCCTGATCCGCCCGAGCGCCATCTACACCGGCCCCTCCCCCCGCCCTGCCGACGCAGTCGAGGGCTGGAACGCCGACTGGGCGAAGTAGACGCCTGATACTCGAGGAACCGACCGGCTCCAGCCGGTCGGTTCCTGCGTTGTGGGGTCGGTAGCGGGTCAGCCGTCGAGGCGCTTGGCCATGCAGACCACGAGGTCGTCGTCCTTGTAGAAGCCGAAGGGCTCGACGTCCACATAGCCCTTGGCTGCGTAGAGACCGATGGCCTCGTGCTGGAGGCCGCCGGTGGTGAGGACCATGGCCTCGAAGCCGTCGCTACGGGCTGATGCCTCGACGTGGGCGAGCATCCGCTTGGCGAGCCCCTGGCCCTGGGCCTCGGGCACGACGTACATCCGCTTGACCTCGGCGGTCACCACGGTCCCGAGGGCGGGCTCGCCGGAGCGTCGCCAGGCGCCGGAGGCGACCGGGACGTCGTCGAGATAGCCCAGGAAGTACGCGCCCGCGGGCGGCTCGAACATCTCCGGCACGGTCGGGTCGTGGTCGGGTTCGCCGTAGCGTTCGACGTAGAACTCCTGGACCCGGTCGACCAGTTTCTGAGCATCAGGGTGGTCGTACGCGACCCGGCGAATCTCAACAGACACGTCGGTATTCTGGCCGATGCCCGCGACTTGCGAGAATGGGTTTATGACGCTGCAGATCCCCGCCGACCTCCTGCCCGCCGACGGACGTTTCGGGTCCGGGCCGTCCAAGGTGCCGGCCGGCCGCCTGGAGGCGCTCGCCGCGACCGGGGTGTCGGTGATGGGGACCTCTCACCGGCAGCAGCCGGTGAAGGATCTCGTCCGCCGTGTGCAGACCGGGCTGGCCGACCTGTTCTCCCTGCCGGAGGGCTACGAGGTCGTCATCGGCAACGGTGGCTCGGTGGCGTTCTTCGACCTGGTGACGTACGCCCTGGTGCGCGAGCGCAGCCAGCACGCCGTCTTCGGGGCGTTCGGCAAGAAGTTCCTCTCCGCGGCCAAGGCGGCGCCGTGGCTGGCCGACCCGTCGGTGATCTCGGCCGATCCGGGGTCGCTGGCCGCGCCGGCGTACGAGTACGACGTCGATGTCTACGCCTGGACACACAACGAGACCTCGACGGGCGTGATGGCTCCGGTCGTACGTCCGGCCGGCGCGGGCGCGGACCAGCTCACCGTCGTCGACGCGACCTCGGCCGCCGGCGGGCTGCCGCTCGAGGTGACCCAGAGCGACGTCTACTACTTCGCGCCGCAGAAGTCGTTCGCCTCCGACGGCGGTCTGTGGCTGGCCCTGCTCTCCCCCGCCGCGATCGCGCGGGCCGAGGAGATCGCGGCGAGCGGCCGGCACATCCCGTCGTTCTTCTCGCTGACCGAGGCGATCAAGCAGTCCCGCAGCGCGCAGACCGTCAACACCCCCGCGGTCGCGACGCTCTTCCTGATGGCCGAGCAGCTCGACTGGATGAACTCCTCCGGCGGGCTGGACGCGATGGTCGCCCGCACCACCGCCTCCTCCGACGCGCTCTACACGTGGGCCGAGAAGGCGCCGCACGTCCGCCCGTTCGTGGTGGACCCCACCCACCGCTCCCTCGTCGTCGGCACCGTCGAGCTCGACGCCGGCATCGACAAGGACGAGCTGCGCCGCGTGCTCGCTGAGAACGGCGTCGTCGACCTCGACGCCTACCGCGGTGTCGGCAGCAACCAGCTCCGGATCGCGATGTACCCCTCCGTCGACGCCGCCGACATCGAGGCCCTCACCGCCTGCATCGACTGGGTCGTCGACCGCCTCTGATCCGTCGAGTCGGCTCGTCATGACGAGCCGGCTCGACGTCAGGTGCGCTTGCGGAAGATGAAGTACGCAGCGACAGCGAGCGCCACCAGGGCGATCGGCCCGGCGGAACCGCCGTCATCCGCACCCTCGTCCCCGCCGTCGCCCTTGTTCTCCGGCTCAGCCTCGTCCGGGGTCGGGTCGGTGGTCGGATCGGCGGTCGCGGACGGCTCGTCGCCGAGCACCTCACCGACCAGCTCGGGGTCGACCCGGATCACCTCGGCGCGGATGCCCTCGCTGGTCACGACCACCTCGCCCTTCGAGGTCACGCCGATGGCCTCGCCCTGCTCCTGGTCAGGGGTCCGGAACGAGCCCACCCGGTCCATCGAGGGCCAGGCATAGATCGTGGCGGAGTAGTAGCCGCGTACGACCAGGTGCTTGCCGTCGGGGAAGAAGGCGCCGTCGGTGGCCATCGGGATGACCGGGGCGACCTCCTTCAACCGGTTCGGACCGTCGGGGTCGAGGCGCCTCGGCACGGCGTAGAGCCGCCCGCCTCCCCAGTCCTTCGTGGCGACGAAGACCCGGCCGTCGGGGTGGGCGAGCAGGGACTCGGCGTTGTGCGGCCCGTCGGGATAGACGAGCTCGTAGACGGTCGGGGAGACCGTGCGCTCGCCCCGCCCGACCCGCACCTTCGCGATCCTGATCGAGTCCCAGACGCTGTTGTTGTCGCCGATGTCGCCGACCCAGACGTGGTTGCCGCCGGCAGGAGCGAGACCTTCGACGTCGACCGGGTCGGCCGCCCAGTGGGTCACGCCGACCGTGTCACCGCTCGAGTCGACGGTGAAGACGCGCCCGCTGTCCCCGGAGTCGTTGGTGGTGGCGTACAGACCCTTGCCGAGCGGCGTCAGCGCGCTGGCCTCGCTGATCGTCGGGTCGGAGAAGGCGAAGAGCACGTCGTCGCCCGCGGCGCTCGCGGGCACGGCCGAGATCAGCACCAGCCCGAGTGCGCCCGCGGCGACGACCGCCTTCATCGCCCGGATCTCATCGCTCGGCGCTTCGCGCCGTTACTCCCTCGCTCGGCGCGAGCGGACGAGCAAGCTCGCCGCTCGACCTCGCTCCGGTCGTCTCCGCGAGCAGCTCGCCGAGCTTCGGACGTACGCCCCATTCGGCCACGAGCTCGTCGTACTCCTTCTTCACCGAACCGCCCTTGACCGGCGAGCCGGTGCGGATCGCGCGGAGCATGGTGTTGCGCGGGGTGTGCTGGCTCTCCACGAACTGCACGACCTCGACGCGGTAGCCGGACAGGCGCAGCAGGCTCGCGCGCAGGGCGTCGGTCAGCGTGTCGGCGAAGCGCTCGCGGAGGATGCCGTGGCGGGTGAGCATGGAGTAGGGCGCCGGAGTCGGGGCCTTGCGCAGCTGGGCCGCGATGTCGTGGTGGCAGCACGGCGCGGCCAGCACCAGCGGCGCCTCCCACTCGATCGCCCGGGCGAGGGCGTCGTCGGTGGCGGTGTCGCAGGCGTGCAGAGCGAGCACGACGTCGGGCTTCTCATCGAGCTGTACGCCCTCGATCGTCCCGGCCACGAACTCGGCATGCACCCCGAGCTCGGCCGCGATCTTCGAATTGTGCTCCCGGGACTGCTCTTTGACGTCGACGCCGGTGACGACGACGGGCAGCTCGCGGACCTCGGTGAGGTAGCGCTGGGCCGCGAAGGTCAGGTAGCCGTTGCCGGCGCCGAGGTCGATGATCCGCAGCGGCTCCTCGGCGGTGGGCGTGCGGACCTTACCGGACTTCATCGCGTCGGTCAGGGCGGCGTCGAGCTGGCGGAGGAACTCCTCGACCTGACGGTACTTCGCCTGGCGTGACGGCTTCAGCCTGCCGTCCTTGTCCGAGAGCCCGAGCACCCGGAAGACCGGGTCGGACTCCGGCAGCAGTCGCTCTTTTGCCTGGTCATGGCCGCGTTCGGCCTCGACCGGAGCGGTCAGCTCCGTGGTCGAGACGAGTGCCGTCGTCGGCGACTTGGCCTGGATCTGGGTCTGCTCGGTCGCGGTCGTCACGACCCAGTTGGCGAACGGTACGTCGAGCAGATCGTCCAGCGCGGTCGGGTCGCCCACCGGGTGGTTCGCGGTGAACGCCTGGGTCGCGTCGTACGTCGTGATCTGCAGGTGTCGTCCGGCCTTCAGGTCGACGTAGCGAATCTCGGCGCGACGCCACTTCGGTGCGCTGCCACGTTGCTTGCCGGACGCGACCGCCTTGACCAGCTGGTCGGGATCGAGGATCACCGACCGCATCCGATTCAGCGCCCGCAGCAGCGGTTCGGACTCCCTGCTCAACTCAGCACCCCAGCAATGACGACTACCAGCAGAAGGGCGACCAGCGCGCCGGGAATGATCATTCGGCGGTAACGCGGGTTCACCGCTTCAGTCTAGGCGCGGCCCGGGTGCCAACACCCATCGCCGCAACCGTCTCAGGCGGCGAGCGGGGCGACGGCCCGAGCCTCCGCCGCAAAGATCTAGCGACGCTAGACGTAACCGACTCTGTGATCTAGCATTGCTAGAAAATCTTGCATAGACAATCTAGGGAGCGGAAATGCTGTACACCATCGGAATGGTCCTGATCTGGATCGTCGTCCTGGGGATCATCTACATCGGCGTGATGTACCTCCTGAGGAACGAGGCCAATGCAGCCGGCTTCGGCCTGCCGGTCCTTCCCGCCGCCGAGGCCCGCGCGTGGTGGCAACTCAAGGGCGTACGCGACATCGCCAGCGGCCTCGTCCTGATCCCGCTGATCTTCGTGGAGCCCGACGCCGTGCCCTGGGTGGTCCTCGTCGAGGCCATGATCCCGGTCGGCGACATGCTCGTGATCCTCGGCAACCGAGGGAGCAAGGCGCGCGCGTTCGGGGTCCACGGACTCACCGCGGCCCTGATGCTCGTCGCGGTGGCGCTGCTCTGGCTGGGCTGATCCAGCCGGGCGTCAGACGCGTGAGGCGAAGAGCTCGGCGAGGTGCATGGTGGGGACCGAGGCGAGGTCGTCGAGCTGGACCCGGCACGACATCCCGTCGGCCAGGATGACGGCGTCGGGGTGTGACCGGACAGCCGGGAGCAGGTGGGTCTCCGCGACCGCGACCGACACCTCGTAGTGCCCCTCCTCGACCCCGAAGTTGCCGGCCAGGCCGCAGCAGCCGGAGACCCGGGTGACCTTCGCACCGGCCTGGGTCAGCAGCGCCTCGTCGTCGACCCAGCCCAGGACGGCGTGCTGGTGGCAGTGCGGCTGGGCGACGACCTCGACGCCGGTCAGGTCGGGCAGTGTCGCCCTCCCCTCGCCCACCAGCCGCTTCACCAGCTCGGCGAAGGTGAGCATCCCGTCGCGTACGACCTCCGCCTCGGGCAGCGCCGAGAGCTCCACCGAGTCCGACCGCAGCGTCGCGGTGCACGAGGGCTCCAGGCCGACGACGGGGACGCCGGAGGCGACATAGGGGGCGAGCGTACGCACGGTCTTCTCCATGATCTTGCGCGCGTCATCGAGCTGGCCGGTGGTGATCCAGGTGAGCCCGCAGCAGGCCTTCTCGCCGATCACGCGGACGGTCAGGCCCTGGGACTCGAGCCAGGCGATCGCGCCATGGCCGGACTGGGCGAAGAAGTGGTCGGTGAAGGAGTCGGCCCAGATCCACACGTCCGGGGTCTCCGGGAGCTTCGCGGTCGGCGCCGACCGCTTCAGTGTCTTCGGTGCGAACGCGGGGATCGAGCGCCGCTGGTCGATGCCGGCGGTCTTCTTGGCGATCTTGGCGAGCGGCGAGATCTTCAGCGACGCGTTGGCCATGCCGGTGAACGGCGCCGCGAGCCGCGCCCACTTCGGCAGCTGCCCGAGAAGAGCGTGCGATCGCGGCCGCCGCTCCCCGAGTACGTCGTGCTTCTGGTAGAGCGCCTCGGACTTGTACGTCGCCATGTCGATGCCCGTGGGGCAGTCGGACGCACACCCCTTGCAGGCCAGGCACAGGTCGAGCGCCTCGCTCACCGCGGGGTCGCCGAGCCCACCGACGAGCGACCCGTCGAGCGCCTCCTGGAGCACCCGCGCGCGTCCACGGGTCGCGTCCTTCTCCTCGCGGGTCGCGAGGTAGGAGGGGCACATCACGCCGGCGGTCTTCGGGGCCACGCACTTGCCGACGCCGGTGCAGCGGTGCACCGCAGCACCCAGGTCACCGGAGTCGTGGATGAGCCGCAGGCCGGTCCGGGGAAGGGCGCGGGGTCGCACCGGACGCAGGTCGTCGGTGATCGACGCGGGCCGCACGATGTTGCCCGGGTTGAGCAGCTCCGAGGGGTCACAGATGCCCTTGACCTGCTCGAAGAGATCGATGGAGGTGGAGTCGTACATGATCGGCAACAGCTCCGAGCGCACCCGCCCGTCACCGTGCTCGCCCGACAGCGAGCCGCCGTAGGTCACCAGCTGCGTGGCGCACGCGGTCATGAACTCGCGGAACACCTGGGCCGACTCCGGCGCGTCCGGCGCGAACGGGAAGTCGATGCGGCAGTGGATGCAGCCGTCGCCGAAGTGGCCGTAGGGGTAGCCGTGCAGGCCGAAGGACTCCAGGATCCCCTCGAAGTCGCGCAGCCAGGCACCGAGATGCTCCGGCGGGACCGCGGCGTCCTCCCAGCCGGAGTGGGCCGGCGTGGGCAGCGAGACCCCGGCCAGCCCGGCACCGTCCTCGCGGATCCGCCACAGCGCGGCCGCCTCGAGCGGATCGACGACCACTCGCGACTCGAGTGCGCCCGACTCCGCGGCGATACGTTTCACCAGGTCAGGGGCATCCTGCCCGGCGACCTCGACCATCAGCCACCCGGCCCCCTTGGGCAGCTCCGGCACCGCGCGGCCCTTGGCGCGCACCAGGTCGGCGATCCGGGCGTCCATCCCCTCGCAGGCGATCAGCCGCCCCGGCGCCACCTGGAGGAGCGCAGGCACCGCGTCGGCGGCCTCCGCCATCGTCGGGTAGCCGAGCACCAGCAGCAGCCGCCCGGGCGAGTCCTCGACGAGCCGCACGGTCGTCTCCAGGATGGTCGCCAGGGTGCCCTCGGTGCCGGCCAGGAACCGGTCGACCCGGCCGCCCTTCTCGGGCAGCAGGTGCTCGAGCGAGTAGCCGGAGACCTGGCGGCCGAACCGGCCGAACTCGGTCCGTACGTGACCGAGGTTGGCGCCGACGAGCGCCTGGAGCCGCTCCGCCGTCGCCCCCGTCGAGACGCCGTCGGCATAGGTCGCCTGCTCGCCGTTGCCGAAGAGCACGGTCAGCGCCTCGATGTTGTCGACGGTGCGGCCGTAGCCCAGCGCCCGGTTGCCGCAGGCGTTGTTGCCGATCATCCCGCCGATGGTGCAGCGAGTGTGGGTGGACGGGTCGGGTCCGAAGCGCAGTCCGTGGGGAGCAGCGGCCCGCTGCAGGTCGGCGTGCACGACGCCCGGGTCGATCCGCGCGGTCCGCGCCTCCGGGTCGATCTCGTAGATGGTCCGCAGGTCCCGGGTGTCCACGACGATCCCGGACCCGACGGCGTTGCCGGCGATCGAGGTGCCCGCACCTCGCATCGTCGCCGGCGCCCCGGTCGCACGGGACACCGCGTGCACCGCGAGCAGCTCGTCGCGGGACTGCGGCCGTACGACGACGGAGGGCACGACCCGGTAGAGGCTCGCGTCGCTGGAGTAGAGCGCCCGGGCCAGCGGCGAGTCGTCGACCCGGCTGATCCCCTGGTTGCGCAGCTCATTCACCAGATCCGAGGCAGTCGCATTCACCCGCTCATTGTCACAGACCTCAGCACGGTCACCGGTCAGCGCCCACCGTCGGCGACCACAACCCGAACCCGTCTCATTGAGCGATATTCGACTCTCATATAATGGGACGGCCCGCGAGAGCGCGGGCCCTTCCAGACCTCGGAGAGAGACCATGTCCGCCACCCCCGCACCGGCCAACCCGCGCTCGCGCGTGCTCGTCGCCAGCCTCGTCGGCACGACGATCGAGTTCTACGACTTCTACGCGTACGCGACCGCAGCCGTCCTCGTCTTCCCCGCCCTCTTCTTCCCGGCCGGCGACCCGACCACGGCCCTCCTGGCGAGCTTCGCCGTCTTCGGCGCGGCGATGGTCGCCCGCCCGGTGGGCGCGATCTTCTTCGGCCACCTCGGCGACCGGCTCGGCCGCAAGACGACCCTGGTCATCTCGCTGCTCACCATGGGCATCGCGACCTTCCTGATCGGTGCGCTCCCGACGTACGAGACGGTCGGCTGGGTCGCGACCGCGCTGCTCGTGCTGATGCGCCTGGCCCAGGGCTTCGCGCTCGGCGGCGAGTGGAGCGGTGCCGCCCTGGTCGCGACCGAGAACGCCCCCGAGGGCAAGCGCGCGATCTTCGGCACGTTCCCGCAGCTCGGCGCGCCGCTGGGCTTCATCCTCTCCAACGGCCTGTTCCTGGCGATCGCGGCGCTGCTCTCCGCCGAGGGTGCCGACCCGACCAAGCCCTCCGACGCCTTCCTGGCGTGGGGCTGGCGGGTGCCGTTCCTCTTCTCCGCGGTCATGGTCATCGTCGGTCTGTGGGTCCGGCTGCGCCTGGTCGAGAGCGACGTGTTCACAAAGAGCCAGGACGCCGGCCTGGTCCGCAAGGTCCCACTCGCCTCGGTCGTGCGCAACCAGGGCAAGCAGCTGGTCCTCGGCACCTTCTTCATGCTGGCGACGTACGTCCTCTTCTACCTGATGACCGCGTTCTCGCTG
This sequence comes from Nocardioides sp. NPDC000445, assembly GCF_040300245.1. Taxonomy (NCBI): domain Bacteria; kingdom Bacillati; phylum Actinomycetota; class Actinomycetes; order Propionibacteriales; family Nocardioidaceae; genus Nocardioides; species Nocardioides sp. NPDC000445. The sequence goes on from NZ_JBEPDH010000002.1 coordinate 190,418, forward strand.
TCGTTCGGCACCACCGGCACGGACCTCCCGGTGCCCGGCCTGGGCTACGGCTACACGACCTTCGTGCTGATGCTGATCTTCGGCGTGATCTTCTTCGGCATCTTCACCATCGTCTCCGGGCCGCTGGCCGAGCGCTTCGGCCGCCGCCGGCTGCTGATCGCGGTCACCCTCGGGATCATCGTCTTCGGCCTGGCCTGGGTGCCGCTGGTCAACGCCGGCACCGTCGGCGTGCTCCTCTGGCTCGTCCTCGGCTTCTCCCTGATGGGCCTCACCTTCGGCCCGATGGGCGCGCTGCTGCCGGAGCTGTTCCCGACCAGCGTGCGCTACACCGGCTCCGGCATCTCCTACAACGTCGCCTCGATCCTGGGCGCCGCGGTCGCGCCGTTCATCGCGGTCGCGCTGTGGAAGCAGGCCGACGGCTCGCCGGTCCTGGTCGGCGTCTACCTCTCCGTGATGGCCGTGATCACCCTGATCTCGCTGGTGATCGGCAAGGAGACCAAGGACGTGGCGCTCGAGGAGACCCCGGAAAAGACCTCCGTCTGACGGGTCTACGGTGGGCGGGGTGACCGTCAGGATCCTCTCCGCCACCGACGTACGCAGCATCTTCACGCCCGAGCTCGCCCTGGAGTCCCAGCGCGAGGCGTTCACCCGGCTGGGAGCCGGGGAGGCCGTCCAGCCTCCCCGGCTCCTCGTGCCCGGGCCGGACGAATCGGTCTCGTTCTGCTACTCCTCCCGGATCGCTCGCGACGCCCCCGCGGTGAGCAAGTTCGGCAGCGTCAACCCTTCGAATGCGGCCCGTGGCCTCGGCGCGGTGCACTCGGTCATCACGGTCCTCGACGCCGAGACCGGCGCACCGCGCGCGATCATCAACGGCGACAGCGTCACCGGTCTGCGCACCTCGGCCGCGACCACCCTTGCCATGCAGCAGGTCGCCCCCGACGCCCGCAGCGTGCTCGTCGTCGGCACCGGCGCCCAGGCCCGGGCCCACCTCGCGGCCTTCGCCGTGACCCACCCCGACGCCGACCGCCGGGTCTTCGGCCGGAACGCGGCCGCCGCCAGCGAGCTCGCCGCCGAGCACGGCGCCACCGCGACGGCAGACCTGGAAGAGGCCGTACGCACCGCCGACATCGTCGTCCTCTGCACCTCGTCCCTCACCCCGGTGATCGAGGACGCCTGGGTCGCCGACGGCACCACCGTGGCCAGCGTCGGCTCCTTCGCCCCCGACCGCGTCGAGCTGCCGCCGTCGCTGCTGTCGCGCTCCACGGTCGTGGTCGACTACCGCCCCTCGGCACTGACCGACTCCGGCCCCGTCGTCGAAGCCGTCGCCTCAGGGTCGGTCGATGCGGACCGGATCGTCGACCTGGGCTCGCTCCTGACCGGCAGCGCCTCCCTCGACCGTCGATCAGGCGGCCCCGTCACCTACCTCTCCGTCGGCGTCGGCATCCAGGACGCGGCCGCGGCAGGAGTGATCCTCACCGCAGCCGAGGAGCGAGGCGTCGGCATCCTCGCCGATCTCGACTAGTGGCCACGCGCTGCGTCCCTGCCGAGTCGGCGCAAACTGACCAAGATCCATGTCGAGTCGGCGCGTCATGACGCGCCGACTCGGCGGTGATCTCGGTCAGGACGAGCCGAGTCGGCAGCTAGGCCGTTGCTTCGGCGGACAACGCGGCCTCCACCACGTCGAGCAGCGGCAGCGTCGCCAGCTCCTCACGGCTCACCCAACGTACGTCGTCGGTGGTGCCGTTCTGCTCGACCACCCGCGGTTCAGCGCCGTCGGCGACCGTCGCGGCGAAGATCAGGTGGACGCCGTGGAACTCCTCGTGACGACCGCTGGGGGCGGTGCCGGTGATGTTCACGTCGTGTACGTCGAGCAGAGCGCCGACCTCGCAGGTGAGCCCGCACTCCTCGACCACCTCGCGCATCAGCGCCTCGCGCGGCTGCTCGCCGAAGTCGACCCCGCCACCGGGCAGCGTCCACGTGCCCGAGTGGTAGCCGAGCGGCGAGATCCGGGTGAGCAGGATCGCGTCGTCGGAGGGACGGGTGATGAAGGCGTACGCGGCCAACCGCTGCATCCGGGACGGCTTGTGCACCTCGAGGGCGTCGGTGACCAGCGGAGACGTCGGGATCTCGCCACTCGTCACCGCTGCCAGGGGCAGCCAGGCCGCCTCCGCTGTGGACCCGTCGACCTCCATCGTCTGCGGCTCGGGAGCGTCGTGAGGAACCCAGCCGTCGTAGACGATCCGGATCGCGTGGGAGTTGACCCGCCGGCCCAGCCGCCAGGCCTTGGCCTGGTGGACCGAGTAGACCCGCGCCTCGACGCCGACCTCGACCGGCACCCCGGCCTCCTCGTAGACCTCGCGCACGACCGCGTCGCGCGGGTCCTCGCCGTGGTCGATCCCGCCGCCGGGCAGCGTCCAGCGCTCCTCCGGCGTCACCTTCTCCGAGAGCCGGCTGAGCAGGATCTCCGGCTCAGCGGCCGCGCCTGCCCGGATGATGACGGCGTACGCCCCCACCCGCTGCACCTTCGGAAGCTTCCGTCGCCGCCCGCTGCGGCCCCGATTCCGCGTCGCCATCAGCTGAACGGGGGTCGGGAGTCGAGAGCCAACGACCGGCGACCGGCCCAGCGCCACACCTTGGCGGCTCGGTCGCGATCCTCGTCGGTGACCAGGTTGCCCATCCACCGAAGGGCCAGCGTCATCAGCCAGTCGGAGCGCATTCCTGCAGGTCCGAGGGTGGATACCAGGCGCGGACGGGTCGCGATCCCGGCCAGACGGCGGGCGACGGAGAACGCCTCGCCGTAGTGCTCACGCAGGGTCGCCGGCCAGGCTGTGGCCAGGTCCTCGCCCGCGATCAGCGCGTCGGCGACCATCCGTCCGGTCTCCAGGCCGTAGTCGATCCCTTCGCCGTTGAGCGGGTTCACGCACCCGGCGGCGTCACCGATCAGCGCCCAGTTGGCGCCGGCGACACCGGAGACGGCACCACCCATCGGCAACAGCGCGGACTTCTCCGCCCGCAGCTCACCCGTGAGCCCGAACTCCTCGCGGCACTGCTCGGTGTAGTGCCTCATCAGCGGCTTGATCGCGACGTCCGCGGGCCGCTTCGACGTGGCCAGCGCACCCGCGCCGATGTTCACCTCGCCCGACCCGAGCGGGAAGATCCAGCCGTATCCCGGCAACGCCTCACCGGACTCGTCACGCAGCTCCAGGTGGGAGGAGATCCATTCGTCATCGGCCTGGTCGGAGGCGATGTAGGCCCGTCCGGCGACGCCGTAGACGGTGTCGCGGTGCCACTCCCGGCCCAGCACCTTGCCGAGCGACGAGCGCACGCCGTCGGCCACCACGACCGACCGGCAAGTCACCTCGTGACCGCCCTCGAAGATCACCGCAGCAATCCGGGCACCATCCCAGCGCACGTCGACCGCCCGCACCCCGTCGACCGCCGTCCCGCCGGACTTGATCGCCACGGTGCGCAGATGATCGTCCAGCTCGGTCCGCGGCACAGCGGAGCCCCACGACGGCAAGGTCCCGCCGGGCCAGGGCAGGTGCAGCGTCTGCCCGAAGCCGTGCGCCCGCAGGCCCTTCGAGACCGGGTGCGCGCGCAGCCAGTCCTCCAGCCCGAGCCGGATCAGCTCGTGGGTCGCGCGCGGGGTCAGCCCGTCACCGCAGGTCTTGTCACGCGGGAAGACGGCGGCGTCGGTCAACAGGACATCGACCCCGGCGCGCGCCAGCCAGGCCGCCGCGGCCGAGCCCGCAGGCCCCGCCCCCACGACGAGCACATCAGCTGACTGCGGAAGGGACGACGTCATGCGCATATCTTCCCAGAACCGGCCAACGGCCCGCGAAAGAACCCTCACCTCCGGCCAGCCCCGGCCTCTGCTAGGTTATTGCAAGTTCTTCGCAATAGCCCGGATGCAGTCTCGGAAGGCCCCCCACGTGCACGACCCTCTCGGCGTACGTCGCCGCCGCCGGCGCGCCGTCATCTGGCTCCTGGGCCTCCTCGCAGCCGCCGCCGCGACGGTCGTCGTGGCGGTCGGACTGGGGGCTGCGTACGTCACTCCAGGGACGGTCGCCCAGATCCTCGGCCACCACCTCCTGGGCCTGCCCGAGGCCGGCTGGAAGGCCACCGAGGAGGCGATCGTGTGGAAGGTACGCCTCCCCCGCGTGCTCCTCGGCGCGCTCGTCGGCGCGGGCCTGGCCGTCACCGGCATGGCGCTGCAGGCGATGGTCCGCAACATGCTCGCCGACCCCTATCTGCTCGGAATCAACTCCGGCGCCTCCAGCGGCGCCGCGGCAGCGATCCTCTTCGGCGCGGGCACCGGCCTGGGGGCGTACGCCCTGCCCGGCTCGGCCTTCCTCGGCGCCCTGGCGGCCTCGTTCCTGGTGTTCGCGCTCGCCCGCAGCGGCGGCAGGGTCACGTCGCTGCGGCTGCTGCTCTCCGGCGTCGCGGTCGGCTATCTGCTCTACGGCCTGACCAGCTTCCTGATCTTCGCCTCGGGCTCGGCCGAGGGCGCTCGGTCGGTGATGTTCTGGTTGCTCGGCTCGCTCGGCCTGGCCCAATGGGACGGCCTGCTGGCCGTCGTGGCCGCCGCGGTGCTCACCACCACCGTCCTGCTGACCCTGTCCGGACGCGGCCTCGACGCGCTCGCGATCGGCGACGAGACCGCCCACACCCTGGGCATCTCTCCCGACCGCTTCCGCACCCTGCTGCTGGCCCTCGTGGCGTTGACCGTGGGCGTGGTCGTCTCGGCCGCCGGCAGCATCGGCTTCGTCGGCCTGGTCGTGCCCCACCTCGCCCGGCGTGCCGTCGGCTCCGCACACTCGGTGGCGATCCCGGCCGCCGCCCTCATGGGCGCGATCCTGCTGGTCTGGGCCGACGTGCTCGCCCGTGTGCTCCTCCAGCCCCAGGAGATCCCGATCGGGATCGTCACCGCGCTCCTGGGCGCCCCGTTCCTCATCGTCCTCATCCGACGCTTCTCGGCGCGCGACGTCTGACCATCAAGGAGCCGAAATGATCCGCCCCATGCTCGCCACCGCCGCCCTCGTGCTGGCTACGACCACCGCGTGCGGCGCCGACGCCGCCGGCGACGAGGCCACCGCCGATGGCTTCCCGGTCACCCTCGAGAACTGTGGCGCCGAGGTCATCTTCGACGCTCCGCCGGAGCGCGTCGTGATGCTGAAGAGCTCCGCGGTGCCCTATCTGCACGCGCTCGGCGTGATGGACCAGGTCGTGGCCAGGGCCGGCGACTATCCCGCCGACTACTACGACGCCGAGACCCAGGCCGAGCTCGAGGACATCCCGCTGCTCACCGACGAGATGGACACCAGCGGTCACCTGCAGATCTCCAAGGAGGTCGTGATCGCCGAGGAGCCCGACCTGGTCCTCGGCGAGGTCGACAACCTCTCCCGCGACACCCTCGACGCCGTGGACATCGACCTCCTCGAGGAGCCGGCGATGTGCCCCGAGGGCGTCGACGACCCCGGCTTCGACGACGTCTACAGCCAGCTGGAGGCCTACGGCAAGGTCTTCGACCGCGAGGACGAGGCCGCCAAGGCTGTCGCTGACCTGCGCAAACGCGTGACGGAGCTGGAGAAGCAGAAGGTCGGCGAGGGACGTACGGCGGCGGTGCTCTACCCCACCGTCGGCGGCGGCGTGACCTATGCCTACGGCACCAGGTCGATGGCCCACCCGCAGCTGGAGGCGGCCGGGTTCGAGGACGTCTTCGCCGACGTCGACGAGCGCGTCTTCGAGGTCTCGACCGAGGATCTCCTCGAGCGCGACCCCGACGTGATCATCCTGCTCCACAACGCCGGCGACCCGAAGCAGGTCGAGGAGTCGATCACCCAGCTCGCCGGCGCCGAGGACCTCACCGCGGTCAAGAACGGCGACGTGATGGCGCAGCTGTTCAACTTCACCGAGCCGCCCTCCGCCCTCTCCGTCGACGGCCTCGAGCGGATCATCGACAGGTTCGGCCGGTGATCGAGGCAGCGGGCCTGTCCTGGACGTACGGCACCACGACGATCCTCGAGGACGTCGATGTCGCCTCCCACGAGGGCCGGGTGCTCGGTCTGATCGGCCCGAACGGGAGCGGCAAGACGACCCTGCTCCGGCTGCTCTACGGCGCCCTCCAGGGCACGGGCACCGTCGAGATCGACGGCGACGACCTCGCCGGGCTCCCCGCCAAGCAGGTCGCCCGGCGCCTCGCCGTCGTCGTCCAGGAGTCCGGCACCGACACGACGCTCACCGCCGGCGAGATGGTCCTGCTGGGACGTACGCCGCACCTGTCCGCCTTCGCCAGGGCCGGCGAGCACGACCTGACGATCGCGGCGGAGTGCCTGGAGCGGGTCGGCGGGACCCACCTCGGTCCGCGTTCGTTCGCCGCTCTCTCCGGGGGCGAGCGGCAGCGGGTGCTCATCGCCCGGGCGCTGGCACAGGAGGCGACCCACCTGCTGCTCGACGAGCCGACCAACCACCTCGACATCCGCTACCAGCACGAGATCCTGTCCCTGGTGCGGAAGCTCGGGACGACGGCCGTCGTCGTGCTCCACGACCTCAACCTGGCAGCGCGCTACTGCGACGACCTCGTGCTGCTCGACCGGCGCGGCGTCGCCGCCCGCGGCACCGTCGACGAGGTGCTCCGGCCCGAGATCCTGGAGCCGGTCTACGACATCGGCATCGAGCGGCTCGAGCTGCGCGAGGAGATCCACCTCCTCTTCCGTCCGTCGGCCTGACGTCGGCCTGACCGGACCTCAGATCTCCGGGGCGGCCTCGATCCTGGTCTCGGGCACGGTCTCGTCGTCCGGGTCCACGCCGGGAAGGTGCGCCTCCCAGAGCTCGACATCCATCACGTACAGCCGGAGCGGCGCCTCGCCGCGCAGCTGCTCGGGCTTGAACGCCCGAGCCGTGCCGACCAGCCGGTGGAAGGCCACCGCGCAGCGCTTCTCGAGCTCGAAGTCGGGCACCTGGCGCGCCATCCCGGTGACGTACGCAGCGCTCGCCCCGTGCCCCGGGAGCACCGAGGAGTCGAAGATGACCCCGGCCACACGCGGGTCACGGATGAGGTTGCGGGAGTGCTGCGCATCCGGCGCCGAGACCCAGTAGAGGTCTCGGTAGCCGTCGTGGGAGAAGTAGACCGGCGACGTACGCGGCCGGCCATCGGGGTCCGAGGTCGCCAGCACCAGGTAGGCGACACCGTCGACGATCCCGCGGACGTGTCTGTCCAGATCAGCTGCCATACCCCAGAGGGTAAACGACTTTCTCAGCGATGACCTCGGTATATGCGGGGCAGCTTGTAGCCGTGCTCGGCCAGCACCTCGCGCAGCACATCCGGCCTGTCGGTGATCAGTCCGTCGACCCCGAGCCCGATCAGATGCTCCATCGTGGCGACGTCGTCCACCGTCCACGGCACGACCGCGATGCCGCGCGCGTGCGCCGCGTCGACCAGCTCCTGGGTCGTGAACGGCACGTAGCCCGGGTCCGACACCGAGCCGCCCTGCGGGTCGCCGTGGACCGGCGAGACCGCATCCGCCCCGAACGAGTCCGCGGCCGCGACGTACCGGGCCTGCAGCGATCCCTCGAAGTCGTCGATGTCGATCCCGCCCAGCCACGGCGAGGCGCCCGGCCGTCCCTGCTGGAGGAACTGCTGACCGTTGGTCAGCGCCACGATCGGCAGTCGCGGCTCGACCTCGCGGAACCGCTTCAGCGCACCCCAGTCGAAGCTCTGGATCGTGACCTGGTTGCGAATGTGCGCCCGACGGATCTCGGCCAGGACGACGCGGACGAACTGCTCGCGCGGCGCCGTCTGCTCCGGCGCCCCCGCCTCGACCTTGGTCTCGACGTTCAGCGTGACCTGGCCGGCGTGGTAGCTGTTGACCAGCGCGAACACCTCCGACAGCAGCGGCATCCGCTCCCCGGGCGAGAGCACCTGGTCGGGGAACTGCGGCTGCCGCAGCGACCCGCAGTCGATGGTGCGCACCTGCGCGAGCGTCAGGTCCTTGATGTAGGTCCGGTTCGGCACGTACGGGAACTCCGGGTCGCCCGGGAACGCCGGCGCGGTGTCGACACACTTGGCCGGGTTCGGGTCCCGGTCGTGGGTCACGACGGCATGGCCGTCCTCGGTGATCTGCACGTCGAGCTCGAGCGTGCTCACGCCCAGCTGGAGCGCCCGCTCGAAGGCCGGCAGCGTGTTCTCGACCGTCAGCGCGATGCCGCCGCGGTGCGCCTGGAGATCGAAGGTACGCGGATCGTTCTCGGCGTACGCCGGGGTGATGGCGGAGCTCGCCAGGAGCGTCGCGGACACGAGGAGGCCTGCTCGGACACGTCTCATGCCCGACAGGATCCCGCAGCCGGATGGCCGCTAGTGGAACGCGTGATGAGACAGGAGCGACACGTTCTTGTCCGCACACCCCGTCGTCTCGTGACGGACGAACTGGGAGTCGTAGGAGTCGGGCACGTAGACCCGGAACCCGTCCACCTCGGTCGGCTTGCAGGCCGAGGCCGGATAGTTCTCGGCCGTCGACTCGGAGACCTCGCTGACCGCCACCTGACCCGGCTTCATGATCACCGTGCGCCACTTGCCCTCACGTGCCGCGGGCGCGCCGACCTGGGTGCCGTCGCCACCCCCGACGTACGACAGCCCGCCGAAACCACCGAGGGCACACGCACGGTCGGAGACGTTGGTCAGCGTGATCTCGCCGAACCGCGATCCGGCGCCGGCATCGGTCGCGCGGTAGCCGGCCTTCAGGTCGGCGTTGGTGCACTTCGGTGTCTTCCGATCCGCCGACGCGCGGTCAGAAGAAGCAGAGGACTCAGTCCCCACCGGCGAACCCCCCGTGGCCGCCGGTGAGGACTGAGTCGGGGACGATGGGGTGCCGCTCGCTTGGGAGGGGTCCGCGGTCCCGGAGGCAGATGGTGACGCGTCGACCGCCCCGTCCGTCGTCGACGCGCAACCTCCCGCCGCGAGCACGCCGAGGATCCCGAGACCGACCATCAACAGCCGCATGCGCCGCATCGTCGCTCCTCGAGTAGCAGACAACTCATCGTCCCACCCCTGAGACGTGCGGGCGTCCCGGTCCGTTGCATCTCGTTTCGAGATTTCTTCAGTCCCTGCTGTCGTACGCCGTCCGGGCCGCGTCCACCTCCGCCATGTGCTCCTCGGCCCAGGCCTTGAGGTGACCGATGACCGGCAGCAGCGTCTGCCCGAGCGGGGTGAGCTCGTAGTCGGTCCGCACCGGCACCGACGGGGTCACCGTGCGGGTCAGCAGACCGTCGCGCTCCATCCTCCGCAGCGACTGGGTCAGCATCTTCTGGCTCACGCCCTCGATCTGCGAGGCGAGCTCCGAATACCTCAGCGGCCCGTAGAGCCCCAGCGCCACGATCGCCAGGCTCACCCATTTGTCACCGATCGTGTCCAGCAGCCGCCGACTCGGACACAGCGCCGAGAACGCGTCGAATCCACTCGGTCGTTCGGCCGTCGTCGTCCCCATGGCAGACCTCCAGGTGCGTACGCCACTTCAAAGTGCCTTCTTCCCAAAGGAGAGTAGGGCACCGAAAGTAGTACGTGCAACCAGCCGACCATCACGAAGGACGAACACCATGTACGCACTCATCTCCCGCACCGGCGACCCGACCCCGCGCCTCGAGGAGCTCCCGGCTCAGCCGATCGGCCCCGACGACATCCGGGTCGAGGTGGCCGCCGCCGGCTTCACCCTCTTCGACGCCTTCGTCGCCGGCGACCACGCGGCCATCGGCCTTCCCGATGTGATCGGCCTCGGCTTCGACTTCAGCGGCCTGGTCACCGAGGTCGGCGAGGCCGTCTCTGGATTCGCGGTCGGCGACCGCGTCGCCGGTCTCCACGGCAACCCGGCCGCCGGCGCCCGCGCCCATGCGACCGAGGTCGTGCTCCCCGCCTCCGCCGCAGCGGCCGTGCCCGAGGGGCTCACCCTCGAGGCGGCCGCCGCGGCTCCGCTCAACGCGCTCACCGCCCGCCAGGCACTCGACCTGCTCGGCACCGAACGCGGCAGCCTCCTCGTCACCGGGGCCGCTGGCGGCGTCGGCCTGTGGGCACTGGGGCTGGCCAAGGCCGACGGCTGGACGGTCGACGCCCTGGTACGCCCCGGCACCGAGCACCTCGCCACCGGTGCCGACCACACCGTCACCGAGATCGAGCCGCACGCGCACGACGCCGTCCTGGACCTGGCGGCGCTCAACGAGCCAGCTCTGGCAGGCGTACGCGACGGCGGCCGCTACGTCAGCGTCAAGCCCGGCCGGGCACCGGCACCTGAGCGCGGTATCGAGGTCTCGACCGCGCTGAACCAGCCCGACGGGGCGGTGCTCGCCGACCTCCTCCGGCTGGCGGCAGACGGCACTGTGCCGACCCGGATCGCCGCGACCCGACCGCTGAGCAAGGCCGCCGAGGCCTACCAGGAGGCGGAGGCGGCACCGGGATCCGACGGCCGTTGGCTCCTCGTACCCTGAAAAGGACGAAGGCCCCGCCTCCCGAGGGAGGCGGGGCCTTCATCTGACTACTGGATCACGACTGGTATGAACCGAAGTCGAAGTCGTCCAGCGCGACGGCCTGGCCGCCGGTGTTGCCGAACTCGTAGTCGTAGTTGTCGTAACCGGTGACGGAGTACGCCGCGGCACGAGCCTCATCGGTCGGCTCGACCTTGATGTTGCGGTAGCGCTCCAGGCCGGTGCCGGCCGGGATGAGCTTACCGATGATGACGTTCTCCTTCAGACCGCGCAGCGAGTCGGAGCGGCCGTTGATGGCAGCGTCGGTGAGGACGCGGGTGGTCTCCTGGAAGGAGGCCGCCGACAGCCAGGACTCGGTGGCCAGCGAGGCCTTGGTGATGCCCATCAGCTCCGGACGACCCGAGGCCGGCTTGCCGCCCTCGGAGACCACGCGCCGGTTCTCCGACTCGAAGTCGATGCGGTCGGCCAGGTCGGACGGCAGCAGGTTGGTGTCACCGGACTCGAGCACCGTGATCCGGCGCAGCATCTGCCGCACGATGATCTCGATGTGCTTGTCGTGGATGGACACACCCTGCGACCGGTAGACCTGCTGAACCTCGTCGACGAGGTGCTGCTGGGTCTTGCGGACACCGAGGATCCGGAGGACCTCCTTGGGGTCCGGCGTACCGATGGTCAGCGGAGCACCGACCTCGATGTGGTCGCCGTCGCCAACCCGCAGACGCGAGCGGCGCGACACGACGTACTCCTTGACCTCGGAGCCGTCGTCCGGGGTGACCAGGACCTTGCGGGCCTTGTCGGTCTCCTCGATCTCGACGCGTCCGGCGACCTCGGAGATCGGCGTGACACCCTTCGGCGTACGCGCCTCGAAGAGCTCGACGACACGCGGCAGACCCTGCGTGATGTCGTCGGCCGAGGCCACACCACCGGTGTGGAACGTACGCATGGTCAGCTGGGTGCCGGGCTCACCGATGGACTGGGCCGCGATGATGCCGACCGCCTCACCGATGTCGACGAGCTTGCCGGTGGCCAGCGAGCGGCCGTAGCACTTGGCACACGTACCCGTGCGGGCCTCACAGGTGAGGACCGAACGGACCTTGACCTCGGTGATGCCGGCGCGAACCAGCTCCTCGATCTTGACGTCGCCCAGGTCCTCGCCGGCGACAGCCAGAACCTCGCCGGTCGACGGGTGCTCGATGTCGACGGCAGCCGTGCGAGCGTACGCAGCGGTCTCGGCGTTGTCGTCCTTGACGACGACGCCGCCCTGGTCGACACCGATGACCTTGGGCAGACCGCGCTCGGTGCCGCAGTCGTCCTCACGGATGATGACGTCCTGCGAGACGTCCACCAGACGACGGGTCAGGTAACCCGAGTCGGCGGTACGCAGCGCGGTGTCGGCCAGACCCTTACGAGCACCGTGGGTGGAGATGAAGTACTCCAGGACGGAGAGACCCTCGCGGAAGTTCGACTTGATCGGCCGCGGGATGATCTCGCCCTTCGGGTTGGCCACCAGGCCTCGCATGGCGCCGACCTGGCGGATCTGGTTGAAGTTACCCGAAGCACCCGAGGTGACCTGCATGAAGATCGGGTTCTTGCGGTCGAACGCCGCCTCCATGGCAGCACCGACGACCTTGGCGGCCTCGGTCCAGATCTCGACGAGCTCCTGACGGCGCTCCTCGTCGGTGACCAGACCACGCTCGAACTGCTTCTGCACCTTGGCAGCCTGCGTCTCGAACGTCTCCAGGATCTCGGCCTTGTTCGGCGGCGTGGTGACGTCGTCGATGGAGACCGTGACACCCGAGCGGGTGGCCCAGTGGAAGCCGTTGTCCTTGAGCGCGTCCAGCGACGCCGCGACCTCGACCTTGGTGTAACGCTCGGCCAGGTCGTTGATGATCGCGCCGAGCTGCTTCTTACCGACCTCGTAGTTCACGAAGGGGTAGTCGGCGGGGAGGGTGTCGTTGAAGATCACCCGGCCCAGCGTGGTCTCGAGGACGATCGGGTCGCCCGCGGTCCAGCCCTCGGGCACGTCGTAGCCGATCGGCGGGACGATGTCGTCGAGGCGGATCTTGATCTTCGACTGGAGCGTGATCTCGAGGTGGTCGAAGGCCATGATGGCCTCGGCCGGGGACGAGAAGGCACGACCCTCGCCGACCTCACCCTCGCGGTCGGAGGTGATGAAGTACAGACCGATGATCATGTCCTGGGTCGGCATGGTGACCGGACGACCGTCGGACGGCTTGAGGATGTTGTTGGTCGAGAGCATCAGGATGCGAGCCTCGGCCTGGGCCTCCGCCGACAGCGGCAAGTGGACAGCCATCTGGTCACCGTCGAAGTCCGCGTTGAACGCGGTGCAGACGAGCGGGTGCAGCTGGATGGCCTTACCCTCGATCAGCTGCGGCTCGAAGGCCTGGATGCCGAGGCGGTGCAGGGTGGGCGCACGGTTCAGCAGAACCGGGTGCTCGGTGATGACCTCTTCGAGGACGTCCCACACGACCGGGCGAGCACGCTCGACCATCCGCTTGGCGGACTTGATGTTCTGAGCGTGGCTCAGGTCCACCAGGCGCTTCATCACGAACGGCTTGAACAGCTCCAGGGCCATCTGCTTCGGCAGACCGCACTGGTGCAGCTTGAGCTGCGGACCCGACACGATGACCGAACGACCGGAGTAGTCGACGCGCTTACCGAGCAGGTTCTGACGGAAGCGACCCTGCTTGCCCTTGAGCATGTCGGAGAGCGACTTCAGCGGGCGGTTGCCCGGCCCGGTGACCGGACGGCCACGACGACCGTTGTCGAACAGCGAGTCGACGGCCTCCTGCAGCATCCGCTTCTCGTTGTTCACGATGATCTCGGGGGCACCGAGGTCGAGAAGACGCTTGAGGCGGTTGTTGCGGTTGATCACACGACGGTAGAGGTCGTTGAGGTCGGAGGTCGCGAACCGGCCACCGTCGAGCTGCACCATCGGGCGCAGGTCCGGCGGGATGACCGGGACGGCGTCGAGCACCATGCCGGTCGGCTGGTTGCCGGTCTTGCGGAAGGCGTCGACGACCTTGAGGCGCTTGAGCGCGCGGACCTTGCGCTGACCCTTGCCGGTGGCGATGGTCTCGCGCAGGTTCTCGACCTCGGCCTCGATGTCGAAGTTCTCGAGGCGCTTCTGGATCGCCGTGGCGCCCATGTGGCCCTCGAAGTACTTCCCGAACCAGGTCTTCATCTCGCGGTAGAGCAGCTCGTCGCCCATGAGGTCCTGGACCTTCAGGTTCTTGAAGGTGTCCCAGACCTCGTCGAGACGGTTGACCTCACGCTCGGTGCGGTCACGCAGCTGCTTCATCTCGCGCTCGGCGCCGTCCTTGACCTTGCGCTTGGCGTCGGACTTGGCGCCCTCGGCCTCGAGCGCGGCCAGGTCGGTCTCGAGCTTCTTGGCGCGGTCGTTGATCGCCACGTCGAGCCGGCCGGTCAGCATCTTGCGCTGCTGGTCGACCTTGGCCTCGAGCGAGGACAGGTCGCGGTGACGCGCGTCCTCGTCGACCGAGGTGATCATGTACGCAGCGAAGTAGATGACCTTCTCCAGGTCCTTCGGAGCGAGGTCGAGCAGGTAGCCCAGCCGCGACGGAACGCCCTTGAAGTACCAGATGTGGGTCACCGGGGCGGCGAGCTCGATGTGGCCCATCCGCTCGCGGCGCACCTTGGAGCGGGTGACCTCGACGCCACAGCGCTCACAGATGATGCCCTTGAAGCGCACGCGCTTGTACTTGCCGCAGTAGCACTCCCAGTCCCGGGTGGGACCGAAGATCTTCTCGCAGAAGAGGCCGTCACGCTCGGGCTTGAGCGTGCGGTAGTTGATGGTCTCAGGCTTCTTGACCTCGCCGTGGCTCCACGCGCGGATCTCGTCCGCGGTGGCCAGGCCGATCTTGAGCTGATCGAAGAAGTTGACGTCGAGCACGGTGGCTTCCAGTTCCTTCGTTAGTACTTGAAAAATTCAAAGGGGACTGAGGGAGGGGAGGTACGCCGGGGGCGCACCTCCCCGCTCGTCAGACTTCCTCTACGGAAGAGGGCTCGCGACGGGAGAGGTCGATGCCGAGCTCCTCGGCGGCGCGGAAGACGTCTTCCTCCGCGTCACGAAGCTCGATCGCCGAACCGTCCTGGCTCAGCACCTCGACGTTCAGGCACAGCGACTGCATCTCCTTGACGAGAACCTTGAACGACTCCGGGATACCCGAGTCGGGGATGTTCTCGCCCTTGACGATCGCCTCGTACACCTTCACGCGGCCGGGCACGTCGTCCGACTTGATGGTCAGGAGCTCCTGCAGGGCGTAGGCAGCGCCGTACGCCTCCATCGCCCAGACCTCCATCTCACCGAAGCGCTGGCCACCGAACTGGGCCTTACCGCCGAGCGGCTGCTGGGTGATCATCGAGTACGGACCGGTCGAACGCGCGTGGATCTTGTCGTCGACCAGGTGGTGCAGCTTCAGGATGTACATGTAGCCCACGGCCACCGGCTCCGGGAACGGCTCGCCGGAGCGACCGTCGAAGAGGCGGGCCTTGCCGTCGGTGCCGACCACACGCCGACCGTCCCGGTTGGGGAGGGTCGCGCTGAGCAGACCGGTGATCTCGTCCTCACGCGCACCGTCGAAGACCGGCGTGGCCACCTTGGTGCCCGGCTCGGCCTTGTCGGCGTGGATCTTGATGAGGCGCTGCTTCCAGGCGCTGTCCTCGGGGTCCTCGGAGAGGTTGAGGTCCCAGCCCTGCTTGGCGAGCCAGCCGAGGTGGAGCTCCAGGACCTGTCCGATGTTCATACGACGCGGAACACCGAGCGGGTTGAGCAGCACGTCGACCGGGGTGCCGTCCTCCATGAACGGCATGTCCTCGACCGGCAGGATCTTCGCGATGACGCCCTTGTTGCCGTGACGGCCGGCGAGCTTGTCACCCACGGAGATCTTGCGCTTCTGCGCCACGTAGACCCGAACCAGCTGGTTCACGCCCGGGGGCAGCTCGTCGCCCTCCTCACGGTCGAAGACGCGGACACCGATGACGGTGCCCTCCTCGCCGTGCGGAACCTTCATCGAGGTGTCGCGGACCTCGCGCGCCTTCTCACCGAAGATCGCACGGAGCAGGCGCTCCTCCGGGGTCAGCTCGGTCTCGCCCTTCGGGGTGACCTTGCCGACCAGGATGTCACCGGTGGTGACCTCGGCGCCGATGCGGATGATGCCGCGCTCGTCGAGGTCGGCCAGCATCTCCTCGGAGACGTTCGGGATGTCCCGGGTGATCTCCTCCGGACCCAGCTTGGTGTCGCGAGCGTCGACCTCGTGCTCCTCGATGTGGATCGAGGTGAGGTAGTCCTGCTGCACCAGACGCTGGGAGAGGATGATCGCGTCCTCGTAGTTGTGGCCCTGCCACGACTGGAAGGCGACCAGGAGGTTGGCACCCAGCGCCATCTCGGC
Organism: Nocardioides sp. NPDC000445; assembly: GCF_040300245.1. Taxonomy (NCBI): domain Bacteria; kingdom Bacillati; phylum Actinomycetota; class Actinomycetes; order Propionibacteriales; family Nocardioidaceae; genus Nocardioides; species Nocardioides sp. NPDC000445. The sequence goes on from NZ_JBEPDH010000002.1 coordinate 206,320, forward strand.
ACCCTGGGTCGCCGGACCGTCGGCCAGCGGGGAGCCGACCTCGACCCGGGCGCCCTCGTCGACCAGCGGCTGCTGGTTGACGCAGTTGCCCTGGTTGGAGCGCTCGAACTTCGCGAGCTTGTACGAGGTGTAGGTGCCGTCGTCGTTGAGGGTCTCGATCAGGTCGGAGGAGACCTCCTTGACCACACCGGCCTTCTTCGCGACGAGCACGTCACCGGCGTCGACAGCCGCGCGGTACTCGATGCCCGTGCCGACCAGCGGCGAGTCGCTGCGGACCAGCGGCACCGCCTGACGCTGCATGTTGGCGCCCATGAGCGCACGGTTGGCGTCGTCGTGCTCGAGGAACGGGATCAGCGCGGTCGCGACCGACACCATCTGGCGCGGCGAGACGTCGATGTAGTCGACCTCGTCGGCCAGGAGCTCGGAGACCTCACCGTCGCGCTGGCGGACCAGCACGCGCTCGGTCGCGAACTTCATGTTCTCGTCGACGGCCGCGTTGGCCTGCGCGATGACGTAGCGGTCCTCGTCGTCGGCGGTCAGGTAGTCGATCTTGTCGGTGACGACACCGTTCTCGACCTTGCGGTAGGGCGTCTCGACGAAGCCGAACGGGTTGATCCGGCCGAAGGAGGCCAGCGAACCGATCAGACCGATGTTGGGACCTTCAGGGGTCTCGATCGGACACATCCGGCCGTAGTGCGACGGGTGGACGTCTCGGACCTCCATGCCGGCGCGGTCACGGGAGAGACCACCCGGGCCGAGAGCCGACAGACGCCGCTTGTGCGTCAGGCCCGCGAGCGGGTTGTTCTGGTCCATGAACTGCGACAGCTGCGAGGTGCCGAAGAACTCCTTCAGCGCAGCGACCACGGGACGGATGTTGATCAGGGACTGCGGCGTGATCGCCTCGACGTCCTGGGTCGTCATCCGCTCGCGCACCACGCGCTCCATACGAGCCAGGCCCGTACGCAGCTGGTTCTGGATCAGCTCGCCGACCGTCCGCATCCGGCGGTTGCCGAAGTGGTCGATGTCGTCGGCTGCGATGTCGATCGTGCCCTGCGGCATGTCGAGCTGCGTACGCCCGTCGTGGAGGGCCACGACGTACTTGATCGTCGCGACGATGTCGTCGACGGTCAGGGTCTGCTGGTCGAAGGCCTCGGTCAGACCGAGCTTCTTGTTGACCTTGTAGCGACCGACCTTGGCGGTGTCGTAGCGCTTCGGGTTGAAGTAGTAGTTGTTCAGCAGCGTCTGCGCGGCCTCACGCGTCGGGGGCTCGCCCGGGCGCAGCTTGCGGTAGATGTCGAGCAGCGCGTCATCCTGAGCGGTGGTGCTGTCCTTCTCGAGGGTCAGCATCATCGACTCGTACTCGCCGAACTCCTCGCGGATCTGCTCGTTGGTCCAGCCGAGGGCCTTGAGCAGCACCGTGACGTTCTGCTTGCGCTTGCGGTCGAGACGGACGCCGACCAGGTCGCGCTTGTCGATCTCGAACTCGAGCCAGGCGCCGCGGCTGGGGATCAGCTTGGCGGTGTAGATGTCCTTGTCGGACGTCTTGTCGGCGGTGCGCTCGAAGTAGACGCCCGGGGACCGGACGAGCTGCGAGACGACAACACGCTCGGTGCCGTTGATGACGAAGGTGCCCTGCTCGGTCATGAGCGGGAAGTCGCCCATGAAGACCGTCTGGCCCTTGATCTCACCGGTGTCGTTGTTGGTGAACTCCGCCGAGACATAGAGAGGCGCGGAGTAGGTGAAGTCCTTCTCCTTGCACTCCTCGACGGTGTACTTGGGGTCGTAGAAGACAGGGCTCTCGAACGAGAGGGACATCGTCTCCGAGAAGTCCTCGATCGGGGAGATCTCCTCGAAGATCTCCTGTAGACCGGACTTGTGAGACACGTCCTCCCCCGCTGCTTCGCGGGCGGCGACCTGCTCCTGCCAGCGCTCGTTACCGATCAGCCAGTCGAAGCTGTCGGTCTGGAGGGCGAGGAGCTTGGGAAGCTCGAGAGGCTCTGAGATCTTAGCGAAAGAGATGCGGCGAGGGGTGGAGTCACCCGACGAGGTGCGCGCGGCCAAGAGGAATCCTTCGACAAGGTTCGCAGGTGGATTCGCGCTGCCGACCACCGAACAGCCACCGGGCAGGCTGAGGGGCATATGAAGGCATGCGCAAAGCGCCATAGTACGGCACAAAAGCGCACTTCACAACACCGGGCCCAATTAAAAGTCCGGCGTACCTTCATTCACACCTGCGGCGCTCGACCGTCGGCGTTGTCGGTGCAGTGCCATTGTCGAGCATCGCGGATGATCATGCGCCCCATCGGCACCCTGGGTCAAGCACCCGCGCCAATCGGTCCGACCCACGGGAAAGTCATTCCAATCACTTGACAGGTAGCGCAAAGGCCCTGGAGCCGGGCAACAGCGCGGCCTAGTCCTGGCTGGGCTGGGTCTCGACCTTGTCCACCAGCCACTCGTCGCCGACCTTGGCCATCGTGAGCATCGCGTACTCCTGGTAGCCGATCGGGGTGCTCCGCTGGGCGTTGGTGACCTGACGGTCGACCAGCACGAGGATCTGCACGGTGTCCTCGGAGACCCGGATGACGCCGGCGTCGACCGGGGCGAGCGTCTTCACCACGGTCTTCGTCTCGGGGACGTTGTCCACGAGCACGGCGAAGAGCCGGTCGTAGTCCTCGCGGTAGTCCTTCGTCATCACGTCGTGAGCCTTGCTCTTCGACTCGTCCATCTTGCTGTAGTCGTAGGAGAGCAGCGGGACGACGGCCTTCTTGGCCGCCTCGAGCGCCTCGCCGCCCTGCTCCTCGACGAGGAGCTTGTGGTTGCGGGTGATCTGCTTGCCCACCGCACCCTCGACGGTGCTGGTCGTGACGTTGTTGTTGGCGACGGTGCTGACCTTCTCCTGCCCGAAGAAGACCACGCCGGCGGCGACGACCGAGGCGAGGGCGAGCGCGCCGGCGGCGAGCAGCCCCCACGTCGGGAGCAGCGGCAGCGTACGTCCGGTGGCCGCACTCTCCTCGGCGGCGGGCTCCTCGTCGGCAGGCTCGTCGTCCTCTGCGGCGGCCGCCACCTCGACGTCGGCGGTCTCCTCGTCGGCCTCGCGGTCCTCGTCCTCGACCGCAGCCTCCTCGAGAGCGGCCAGCTCCGCGTCGTACGCAGCCCGCTTCTTCTCGTCCAGCAGGACCGCGGCGGCATCGTTGAGGGTGCGGAAGCGGCGGTCGGTGGGGTCCAGGTCGGCGATCGCGGACTTCCACGCCGCGCGGATGTCGTCGGTGGCGGCATCGGGCTCGACGTCGAGCAGGTCGTACCAGGTCGGACTAGTCATCGTGGAACTCATGGTGTCACCCCTTCGCTGCTTTCCGAAGTAGGAGCTTCCTCGGCGGGGTACCAGTCGTCGACCAGCCACTTGCCGTTCTGCTTCACCAGCTCCACCTCCGTCCGGGCGAGCTGACGCGCCGCCTCGACGCGCTCCTCGGAGCCCTCGGACTTCGGGTAGCTGATCGCCAGCTCGGCGACGACGAGCACGGTCGCGCTGTCCTCGTCGAGGCCGGCGACGCCCGTGCTGTGCACGCTCGTGGTGCGACCGACGCCCTGCTGGACGACGGTGGCCTCGGCGAAGGCGACGTTGCCCAGGAAGCTCTTCTCGAACTTCGGGGTCAGCAGCTCACCCACCCGCTCGCGATACTTCGGCATCGTCTTCTTGTCGCTGCCGACATCATCGGGACCGTAGGTGTTGACCCGGCCGACGAACTTGTCGGCCGCCGCCATGACCTTCTCGCGCTGGCTCACCACCGACTCGTCGGCGCCGCGGGTCAGCTGCCAGCCGACGTAGCCGACGGCCGCCAGGATCACGGCGATCAGCAGGGCCAGGACGCCCCAGCGGAGCAGGGCGCCCCGGTTCGCGGTCGCCTGGTCGGTCTCTGCGCCGGTCTCCGTGTCGGGTCCGGGGTCGGTCGTGGTGCTCAAGACGGATCACTCTCTGTGGTCAGCGGCTCCAGGAGCCATTTCCAAGCATCAACACCGTACGCCGCGGGCGAGTCGGTCGATGCGGCAGCACTTCGGGCCCCGACCCCGGTCGGCTGCGTGGTGGTCAGGGTGCGGCTACTCGGTCTCCATCGGCTGCAGGTAGAGCCACTTCCAGGCGTCGTCGCCGTAGGAGGCGGGAGCCGCGGTCGACACCGTGGTCTCCTCGGCCTCGCCCCAGGTGAGCTCTCCGGTCTCCGGGTCGAAGCTGGCGATCGAGTCGGTGCCGCCGACGGCCGCACGCGGCACCTGGCTGGAGCCACGAGGGTTCGACTTGGTCGGGGCCTCGGTGCAGGAGACCTCCGTGTTGAACGGACGGCTCTGCAGGTCCAGCGGGCTGCGCTTCTTGGTGCTCTCGTAGCCCTGCTTGCACGGCGCCTGGCTGGTCAGCGCCAACCCGAAGTGGGCCTGCGCCAGTCCGGGGTGGCCGACGTCGACGACCGCGAAGCTGCCCTCGACGACGACGGGGAAGATCGAGAGCAGGTGCCTGACGCCCGGCAGGTTCTTCCGCACGACCTTGCCGGTCACCAGCACCTCGTTGAGGAGCTCGCTGATCTCCACGTCGTTCTGCTCCAGGAACTGCCGCAGCTCGATCGAGCTGGCCGAGCCGCTCTCGATCAGCCTGATCAGGTCCTTGTTGGAGCCGGCCAGGGTGCCGGTGAACAGCTCCAGGTCGGTCGCGAACGACTTGATCGCCGAGCTGCTGTCCAGCTGGCCCTGGAGGACGGTGTTGCTGTCCCGGATCAGCTGGGTGGTGAGGGCGAAGTTCTGGTCGGCGGTCTCCACGAAGGCGGTGCCGGTGTCGATGATGGTCTGCAGATCCTGACCGGTGCCGGCGAACCCCTTGCCGAGCTCGTCGATGGTCGTGGTGAGCGCCTTCTGGTCGACCGAGTTCACCGTCGTGGTGACGTCCTCGAGGAGCTTCTCGGTCGGCAGCGGCGTGGTCGTCGCGGCGCGGGCGATCTCGGAGCCGTCCTCGAGGTAGGGCCCGCCCTTCGACTGCGGCTGCAGCTCGACGTACTGCTCACCGACGGCGGAGCGGTTGCCGACCACGGCGAGGCTGTCGGCCGGGATCTTGTCCTCCCACCCCTTGTCGATCTTCAGGGTCACGTCGACGCCGCTGCGGTTGAGCACCAGCTCGCCGACCTGGCCGATCTTGACGCCTCGGTAGTCGACCTCGGCGTCCTCGTAGATGCCGCCGGACTGCTCGAAGTGGGCCATCACGACGTAGTGGTCCTTGACGAACAGGGAGCCCAGGCGGGCGTAGCGCGCACCGACGAAGCTGACCCCGACGAGGGTGATCAGCAAGAAGACCATCAACTGCATCTTCGTACGGCGGGTGATCATGAGACGCCCTCCTGATGAGTGTTGCTCGAGGTGCTCAGCGCGGGGATCATCAGCGAGGTCAGCCCCGGGTCGAGCTCCTTGCTCAGCTCGTCGTACGTCACCGCATGCGTTCCCGGCGTCGCGCCGGCACGGCAGAACAGGAGTAGTACGCACCCGGAGCCGTCGTCGGTGGTGCTCCCGCCGTTGGAGGAGGGAGCGCCGAGCCCGAGCAGGCCGTCGAGGGTCTTCCCGATCGAACCCAGCACGCCCGTCACGCATGCCTGGGGCGCCGAGGAGGACTGTCCCGTCAGCACCTCCTGGCAGGTGTCGATGGCGCTGGCCAGCCCGCCGTCCTTGCAGACGTTCGTGAGGTTGTTGAGCCAGTCGAGAGCCGTCTCCTCGTCCGGGAAGGTCTTGAGCTTCCGGTTGATCTCCTCGAGACCCCAGCAGACGGTGTCGCCGACCCGAGGCGCGTTCTGGAGCAGCGTGTCGAGGTTGAGGTCGACGGTGACGTCGAGGTTGACGAAGTCACCCATGTGCAGGTTGCGCGCGGCCTGCGGCGATCCACCGACCGCCGCATCGACGAACGGATAGGTGAGGATCGTGTTCATCGCCCGGACGAAGTCGTCGCCGGAGTCGGCCAGGTTCGACAGGAGCGGCCTGAGATCCTTGATGATGCCGATGGTGTTGTCCTTGGACGCCCGGATGACGCGTACGCCGGTGTCTCCGAGCCGCTCCAGGGCCTTGAGCATCTTGACCAGGTCGGCGCGCTGCTTGTCGATGCTGGAGATCGCCGAGGGCAGCTCGTCGAGGGCGGCGTCGATGGAGCCCATCTGCGCGTTGGTGGCCTTCGCCAGCGCATCGAGCGCCTCGATGGCCGCGACGATCTTCTCCTTGTTGTTGTCGAGGTCGCGTGCCAGCTTCTCCACCTGGTGGAGTACGGAGCGGGCGGAGTCCTCACGGCCGGCGAGCGCCTTGTTGAGCTCGGTCGAGATCGTCTTCAGCTGGGCCACACCACCACCGTTGAGCAGCAGGCTCAGCGCACTGAAGACCTCTTCGATCTCCGGGTTGCGGCCGGTCTGCGACAGCGGGATGGTCGAGCCGTCGGCGAGCTTGGTCGAATCGGGCTCGGCCGGCCGCTCCAGCGAGACGAACTTCTCGCCCAGCAGGGAGGTCTGCTGGATCGATGCCCGCGCGTTGCTCGGCAGGCTGACGTCCTTCTTCAGCAGCATCTCGACGGTGGCGACGCCGTCGTCGAGCCAGATCTTGTTGATCTTGCCGACGTCGATGTCCTCGAGCTTGACGGTCGACTGGGGCACCAGGTCGAGGGTGTCCTCGAACTGCGCGGTGACCGAGATCGCGTCGTCACCGGCGTCCACACCGCCCGGGAGCGGCAGATCGTAGACGGAGAAGGTGCCGCAGCCGGTCAGCATCAGAGCGCCGGCGACCACACCGGCGAACGCCTGGAGGGCGCGCTTCATCGTCGTCATCATTTCACCTCCACGAGGCCGCCGAGCGACATGTCATAGGGCACCCCGTAGGACGAACCCGTGCCGAGCCCGATCGCCGCGGAGCGGTTCAGCCCCGGCATCTGCCGGATCTGCGAGCAGATCTCGGCGCTGCTGCCGTCGGTCGCCTGGTCCACGAGGCTGCACAGGAACGAGGCCGGGTTCTCGATGATCTCGTCGAGGACCATCGTGATGTTGGCGTTGGTGTCGAGCGTGGCGGTCTCCGGGTTGTACGCCAGGCCCAGGTTGTTGAGCGCCAGCGGTGCGGTCCGGAGGCTCTCGTCGAGCGCCTTGCGCTGCCGCACCAGGACCTTGCCGATCCGGTTGAGGCTCTGGATGTCCTCGCGCAGGATCGCCTTGTTGTCCCGGACGAACTGGGTCACCTTGTTCAGCGCCACCGAGAGGTTCTTCATCGACGCGGCGAGCTCTTCGCGCTCACCCTCCAGCATCGAGGAGACCTCGGCGAGGGCCTGGGCGAAGTCGCGTACGGTCTTGTCGTTCTCGGCGAGCGTGCCGATGAAGCCTTCGAGCTGCTCGGCGGAGTCGAAGAACTGCTCGTCACGGTTGTCGAGCACCTTGGTCAGCTTGCCGAGGTCGCCGACAGTCGAGTTGATCTTCTCGCCCTGACCGCCGAGGTTCTTCGCGGTCTGCTGCAGCAGGTCGGTGAGGGCGCCGTTCTTGTTGGCTCCGTCGGGACCGATCGCGACCACGAGGTCGTCGACGCTGGAGTAGATCTGGTCGAGCTCGACCGGGACCGAGGTCTTGTCGGTGCTCAGCACCGCACCGTCGGCCAGCTTCTTGCCGCCGTCGTAGGCCGGCGTGACCTGGACGTAGCGGTCACCGACGATCGACGGCGAGATGATCACGGCCTTCGCGTCCGCGGGCAGGTCGACGTCGCTCTTGTATTCCAGGGTGACCTTGACGTCGGTGCCGTTCGGCTCGACCTTCGTCACCTTGCCGACGGCGACGCCGAGCACGCGCAGGTCGCTGCCCTCGTAGAGCGAGACCGTGCGCGGGAAGTGCGCCACGAGCGTCTTCTCACCGGTGTCGCGGACCAGCGCCCAGGCCCCGACCCCGAGGACGAGAGCACCGATGATGATCGGAATGACGACCTTGTTCATGGGGTCCCCCCAGTGAGAGCCGGGACGGGAGGCATGTTCTGGATGTATGTGTCCCACCAGGGACCGTTGCCCAGGGTGTTGTTGAAGACCTTGTAGAACGGAGCCATCAGCCGCAGGGACTTCTCGAGGTTCTCCTCGTTCTTCGTGAAGACGTCGAGGATCACGTCGAGGCTCTCCAGCGCCGGCTTGAGGTCGGCGCGGCTGTCGTCGACCAGCTGGGAGAGCTCCTTCGAGAGCTGCTGGGTCGAGATCAGCAGGTTGTGGACCGCCTCGCGCCGCTCGACCAACGCAGCGAAGAGCTGATTGGCGTCGTTCATCAGCGTGATCAGGTCCTCGTCGCGCTCGTCGAGCACCTTCGTCACCCGGTCGAGCTGGGTGAGCAGCGACTCGATGCGCTCGTCCTTCGCGGCCAGGTTGCGGGAGAGGTCGGAGACGCCGGTGAGAGCGGCCTGGAACTCCTCCGGCGTCGACCGGGTCAGGTCGGCGAGCGTGGTGAGCGCTGCGGCGAGCTGGTCCTTGTCGATGTTGGCGGAGGTGTCGGCCAGGCCCTCGAAGGCCTCGACCACGTCGTAGGGAGACTCCGTGCGGTCCACCGGGATGGTGGCTCCCGCCTTCATCTGGCCCTCTCCGGCCGGCTGCAGCTCGAGGAACATGTCGCCGAGCAGCGTCTTCACGCGTACGCCCGCTCCGGAGTTCTCACCGAAGTTGACCTTCTCGCGGATCTTGAAGCCGACCTTGACCTGGTTGCCGTCCAGCTCGATCGAGTCGACCTTGCCGACCCGGACACCGGCCACCCGGACCTCGTCGCCGGTCTTGAGGCCACCGGCCTCGGAGAAGTTGGCGTAGTAGGTGGTGCCACCACCGATCAGCGGCAGGCTGTCGGCCTTGAACGCCATCACCATCAGCATGGCGAGGACGGCGATCGAGACGGCGCCGATCTTGACTGGGTTACGTTCGCGGAAGGGAATCATCCGAGGTTGCACCTCGCTTGACCGGGCTCGTAGAGCGGAATCTCGAGGTCCTTGCCCTCAGGGTCTCGGATCGTGCCCCGCAGACCGCACAGGTAGAAGTTGAACCAGCCGCCGTAGCTGGCCGTCGCGCCGATCTTGTCCAGCTTGATCGGCTGGAGCTCGAGGGCGTCGTCGAGCTGGCGCTTGTCCTTGGCGACCTCGTCGGAGAACCTCCGGGCCTGCCGCAGGTCCTCCAGCAGCGGGTCCTTCGCCTCGTGCACCAGGTCAGCGGTCTCCACGGAGAGCGCCGAGATCTGGTCCAGGGAGCCGAGGATCGCCTCGCGGTCGTTGTTGAGGCCGCCGACGAAGTCGCGGAAGGTCACGATCAGGCTGGAGAGCTCCTTCTCGCGATCGCCGACGTGCTCGAGCACCTCGGTGAGGTTGTCGATCAGGGCGTTGATGATCTGGTCCTTCTCGGCCAGCGTCGAGGTCAGCGAGGCCGTGTGGGAGAGCAGGCTCTCCAGCGTGCCGCCCTCGCCCTGGAAGACCTGGACGATCTCGTACGACAGGGTGTTGACGTCGTTGGGCGACAGCGCCTGGAAGAGCGGCTTGAAGCCGTTGAAGAGCACGGTCAGGTCGAGCGCCGGGTGGGTCTGCCCGACCGGGATGGTCTGGCCCTCCTGCATCGCGGAGGCGTCGCCCACCAGCTGGTTGGTCAGCGCGAGATAGCGCTGGCCGATCAGGTTGCGGTACTTGATCGTCGCCTCGGTCGTGGTCGCGATCTGCTGCGCGCTGTCGACCGTGAAGGTGACTACCGCGCTGCGGGCATCGTCGGAGATCTCGATGTCCTTGACCGAGCCGACCTTGACCCCGGAGATGCGTACGTCGTCGCCCTTGTTCACACCGGTGACGTCGGTGAAGACGGCCTTGTACTCATCGCTCTGGCCGAAGGTGACGTTGCCGATGGTGATCGCGAGCAGGCCGGTGGCGAGGGTCGTGACGATCACGAAGATCACCAGCTTCCAGAAGTCCTGGAAGGTCTTGGCGTCGAAGAGCTTCACTGCACTCATTCGTACGTCACCTCAGCTCCACGTGCGGCCGGGCCGAGCAGCAGCCCGCCGAGGTCCGGGACCTCGCTGGCGGTCATGCCCATGCCCGGGGCGAACAGCTCGTTGATGACATCGGTCTCGGCCGACGTACCGACGTAGGACAGGGCCGAGTATCCGGTCGCCCCGGTGGCGGAGCGCATGACACCCTTCCCGGTGGGCTCGTCGACGCCGTCGTCCTTGTTCGGGAACGGCGCGAACGGCTTCTTCTGGCTCCAGGACGCGTTCGGCATCTCACCGCAGTAGGGCCCGCTGTCCTCGCCGTAGCGCGGCTTGTCCTTGGTCGAGTAGGGACGCGACTGGTGCGGCAGCGTCTCCAGCGTGATGTGAACGGTGTTGTTGCGGAACACTTCGGTGAACTCGTCGGTCAGGATGTCCATGCCACCGATGAGGCACGGGAACATCGGGGCGTATCGGGCCAGCGTCTGGGTGACCGGCCGGCCGACCTCGCCGACCTGGATCAGCGTGTCGCCGTTGTCGTCGAGGAACCGGTCGGCGGTGTTGGAGAACGCGGTGACGTCGGTCAGCATCTTCTTGAGCTCCACCTCGCGGTCCTCGAGCGTGGTCGCGGTGACGATGGTGTTGCGCAGGATCTGACCGATCTCCGGGAGCACGGCCTGGTAGGTGCCGGAGACCTCGGTGGCGAGCTCGAGGTCCTCGATCAGCGCGGGGATCTCGGGGTTGAGCCGCTTCAGGTAGGAGTCGAGGGTGTCGAGCGACTCACCGAGCTTGTCGCCGCGACCCTCGAGCGCGGTGGCGAGCGCGTTGAGCGTGTTGTTGAGGTCGGCCGGCTGGATCGTCCGCAGCAGCGGGTAGAGGTCGCGCAGCACGGCCTGGACCTCGGTGGCCATCTTCGTCTTCTCGATGACGGCACCGGCCTTGATCGGCTCGGTGAAGTCGGTGTCGGGCGGGACCAGCGAGACGTACTTCTGGCCGAAGAGGGTCTTCGGGAGGATCGCTCCGGTCACGTCCGGGTGGACCTTGCTGATCTCGTCGGGGAACAGCCCCAGGGTCAGCTCGGCGCCCTCGTCGGTCGGCTTCATCTCGAGGACCTCGCCGACGATCAGGCCACGGACCTTCACGTCGGCGCGCTCGGGGAGCTGCAGACCGATGCGGTCGGCCTTGAGCGTGATCTCCTCGAAGTTGCCGAACTTGTTGGTGAACTGCGCCCAGGTCAGGACGAGAGCCGCGAGGAGCAGGGCGAGGAAGACGACCCCGAGGATCTTGCCCTTCTGCCGGCCCCAGGCGAGCGCCACGGCGCTCCTCTTGTGCGGCGCGGGGAGGTCGTGATGGACCTCGTCGCGAGCGAGTGTCTGAGTCATCCCGCCAACCTCACTGTCGTCGTGCTGCCCCAGATCGCCATCGAGAGCATCAGGTCGAGCACGGAGACGGCGACGATGCTCGTACGCACCGCCTTACCGACCGCGACACCGACCCCCGCGGGGCCGCCGGAGGCGTTGTAGCCGTGGTAGCAGTGGATCAGGATCACCACGACGGCGAAGATCAGCACCTTGCCGAAGGACCACAGCACATCGACGGGCGGCAGGAACGTGTTGAAGTAGTGGTCGTAGGTGCCCGCGCTCTGGCCGTAGAAGAGGATCACCGTGAACCGGGTGGCGACGTACGAGGAGAGCAGGCCGACCACGTAGAGCGGCACGATCGCGATCAGGCCGCCGATCATCCGGGTGGTCACCAGGAACGGCAACGACGGGATCGCCATGACCTCGAGGGCATCCACCTCTTCGGAGATACGCATCGCGCCCAGCTGGGCGGTGAAGCCGCAGCCGACCGTCGCCGCGAGCGCGATGCCGGCGACCAGCGGCGCGATCTCGCGGGTGTTGAAGTAGGCCGACACGAAGCCGGAGAACGCCGAGGTGCCGAGCTGGTCGAGCGCGGTGTAGCCCGAGAGGCCGACCTGGGCTCCGGTGAAGAAGGTCATCGCCAGGATCACGCCGACGGTGCCGCCGATGACGGCCAGCGCCCCCGACCCGAGGGTGACCTCGGCGAGGATCCGGAGGATCTCCTTCTTGTAGCGCCTCAGTGTGCGCGGGAACCACGAGATCGCGCGCAGGTAGAAGCCGAGCTCGTCACCGAGGTGGTCGAGGCTCTTGGCGGGCTTCTCGTAGATCGCTTTGAGGTTTGCCATCCGTCTCGCCTCCTATCCGGACTTGCTCGGGATGATCTGCAGGAAGATCGCAGACATCACGAAGTTCACGATGAACAGCAACAGGAACGTGATGACAACCGACTGGTTCACGGCGTCACCGACGCCCTTGGGGCCGCCGCCGGCGTTCATGCCCATGTACGAAGCCACGATCGCCGCGATCAGACCGAACACGAGCGCCTTCGCCAGGCCCTGCCACAGGTCGGCCATCTGCGCGAGCGCGGTGAAGCTGGCCAGGTAGGCACCCGGGGTGCCGCCCTGGATGATGACGTTGAAGACGTACCCGCCCATGACGCCGACGATCGAGACCAGGCCGTTGAGGAAGACCGCGATCATCATGCAGGCGAGAACACGGGGGACCACCAGCCGCTGGATCGGGTCGATGCCCAGAACCATCATGGCGTCGAGCTCTTCACGGATCTTCCGAGCACCGAGGTCGGCGGCGATCGCCGACCCACCGGCACCCGCGACCAGCAGTGCGGTCGCGATCGGGGCAGCCTGCTGGACGACCGCGAGCACCGCGGCCGACCCGACGAAGGACTGCGCACCGAACTGGGCCACGAGGCCACCGACCTGCAGCGCGATGACCGCGCCGAAGGGGATCGCGACCAGCGCGGTCGGGACGATCGTCACCGACGCGATGAACCACGCCTGCTGGATGAACTCCCGGAACTGGAAGGGGCGCCGGAAAACGGCTCGGCCCACGTCCAGACCGAATGCGAAGAGCGAGCCAGCGGTCCCGATCGGTTTCAGGACCCTGGCGGCGGTCAGAGATGACATCAGTGAGGAGCCTCTGTGGGGTCTGCTGCTTTCACGCCGCCGGGGGCCATGGCCGCGTCTGCTCGGAACGATCCCGGCGGCGGGGTGACACCGTTCTCTCGGCACCAGGCGCCCGGCGGACGCTGGTACTTGCGCGGAATGCCGTTGGAGGGCTCGAGCTGCATCGGGATCGGCGGCAGCGGCGGCAGGCCCATGTCCTTCTCAGCGGCCAGCTCGTCGGCGTCCTTCTCCTCCGACATACCGATCGGGCCGATCGTCTGGGCGTTGAGGAACTGCCGCACCACCGGCTCCTCGGAGCTCAGCAGCATCTCGCGGGGCCCGTACATCGCCAGATGCTTGTGGTAGAGCAGGCCGATGTTGTCCGGCACCGTCCGCGTCGAGTTGATGTCGTGGGTCACGATCAGGAAGGTCGCGTCGATCTGCGCGTTCAGGTCGATGAAGAGCTGGTTGATGAACGCCGTACGCACCGGGTCCAGACCCGAGTCGGGCTCGTCGATCAGCAAGATCTCGGGGTCGAGGACCAGCGCACGCGCCAGACCGGCACGCTTGCGCATACCACCGGAGATCTCGCCGGGAAGCTTGTTCTCCGCACCGATGAGACCGACCAGGTCCATCTTCTCCATGACGATGTTGCGGATCTCGGACTCGCTCTTCTTCGTGTGCTCACGAAGCGGGAACGCGACGTTGTCGAAGAGGTCCATGGAACCGAACATGGCGCCGTCCTGGAACAGCACGCCGAACAGCTTGCGGACCTCGTAGAGGTCCCGCTCCGAGCAGCTGGCGATGTCGACACCCTCGATGACCACCGAGCCCTGGTCGGGCTTGATCAGACCGATCAGGGTCTTGAGGAGCACCGACTTGCCCGTGCCGGACGGACCCAGCATCACGCTGATCTCGCCCGCGGGCAGGGTCAACGAGACATCTTTCCAGATGAGCTGCTTACCAAAGCTCTTGGTCAGCCCTTCGATCTTTACGTCTACACCCATCCGGGCCGGCTCCCTTCCTGTTCGCGTGGGGGTCTCCCTCAAGCCCCCACTGCCCGACTAACGGCGGAGTGTGACGGGGGTTACGCACTTCCTGCGACACGCGTCACACTTTTGTAAACCATAGTGGCCTGCGAACGATGACGGTGATCACCACCCGAGACGAACTCCCCCAGCCAACACGTCGACGGTCGGATTGCGACCTTTCACGCCCGGTGTGTGTTCAAGATAACGAAACAAACCGCGGGAGGCTACTCAGGAGTAGCAACCCGCGGTTTGAACGATCGCAGCGCTGCGCTGCAATCTGACCGATCTGTTGCGGAACTGTTTCCGCGATGTAGAAAGCCCGGGTCCGGCGGAATCGCCGAACCCGGGCTCAAGGGCCGAAGCCCTCAGATCACTTGACGGTGACCGTGGCGCCGGCGGCCTCGAGGGCCTCCTTCGCCTTGTCAGCGGTCTCCTTGTTGGCGGCCTCGAGGACAGCCTTGGGGGCACCCTCGACGAGCTCCTTGGCCTCCTTCAGACCGAGGGAGGTCAGAGCGCGCACCTCCTTGATGACGTTGATCTTCTTGTCACCAGCGGCCTCGAGGATGACGTCGAACTCGTCCTTGGCCTCCTCAGCGGCGGCGGCCGGGGCGCCCGGGGCGCCGGCAGCGGCAACGGCGACCGGAGCGGCAGCGGTGACACCGAAGGTGTCCTCGAAGGCCTTGACGAACTCGGAGAGCTCGATGAGGGTGAGCTCCTTGAAAGCGTCGAGCAGCTCGTCGGTGGAGAGCTTCGCCATGATGGCATTTCCTTTCGTGGTGGCCCTGTGCGTTTTTCTGTGAGTACGCAGCGGGGCCGGGTTACAGGTGGTGGTTAGTTACGACCGGGGCCATCAGGCCTCGGCCGGAGCCTCCTCGGCGGCAGCCGGCTCAGCGGCACCACCTGCGAGGATCGAGGGGTCCTCCGCGGCCTTGGCCTCGAGAGCGGCAGCGAGCTGCGCGGTCTTCGAGGGCAGAGCGTTGAAGGCGTACAGAGCCTGCGACAGCGACGCGGTGAACGCGCCCGCAAGCTTGGCGAGCAGGACCTCGCGCGACTCGAGGTCGGCAAGCTTGCCAACCTCAGCAGCGTCGATGGCCTTGCCGTCGAGGTACCCGCCCTTGATGACAAGGTTGGGGTTGGCCTTGGCAAAGTCACGCAGACCCTTGGCCGCCTCGACGACGTCACCCTTGATGAAGGCGATCGCGGTCGGGCCGGTCAGCAGGTCATCGAAGCCTTCGATGCCGCTCTGAGAGGCAGCGATCTTGGCCAGCGTGTTCTTGACCACGGCGTAGTTTGCGTGCTCACCGAGCGAGCGACGAAGAGTCTTCAGCTCGCCCACGGTGAGACCGCGGTACTCGGTCAGCACGGCACCGGTCGAGGCGCTGAACTCGTCAGCGATCTCGGCAACGGCAGCCTGCTTGTCAGCCCGCGCCATGGGTCTCCTTCTTCCGGGAATCGATTCCGTCGGTGAGGGCCCTGCATGACAAACGCCCCGAGCGCAGGCTCAGGGCGTGACGTACGATCTCGTCTTGCTCTTCACCTACGCTGGCCGTCCGCATCCTGCGGAACCTTCGATCGAGTGCATGCGCACCTGACAACCGGCGGTCTCTGGTTTCAGACAACAATTATGCGTACGCCGCGGGGTGCCGCCAAATCGGCGGGCAGTACGTTTGCGGCATGGAGAGCCACACCTTCGGAAGGATCGGTCGCTCGGCGTCGGTCATCGGTCTCGGCACCTGGCAGCTCGGCGCCGACTGGGGCGAGGTCAGCGAGTCGGATGCGCTCGCGGTGCTCGAGGCCGCGGTGGGTGACGGGGTCACCTTCCTCGACACCGCCGACGTCTACGGGGACGGCCGGAGCGAGCAGGTGATCGGGCGGTTCCTGCGGTCGCACGACGGGATCTTCGTGGCCACGAAGATGGGGCGTCGGGTGGACCAGGTCCCCGCGAACTACACGCTCACCGCCTTCCGCGAGTGGCTGGACCGCTCGCGCACCAACCTCGGGGTCGACACGATCGACCTGGTGCAACTGCACTGCCCGCCGACGGAGACGATCGAGTCCGCTGCGACCTATGACGCGCTGGACACCCTGGTCTCGGAAGGGGTGATCGCTGCGTACGGCGTCAGTGTGGAGACCTGCGACCAGGCCCTGGCCGCGATCGCGAGGCCCCACGTGGCCTCCGTCCAGATCATCCTGAACGCGTTCCGGCTCAAGCCGCTGGAGCTCGTGGTTCCGGCGGCCGCGGACGCAGGTGTCGGGATCATCGCGCGGGTGCCGCTGGCCTCCGGGCTGCTGTCCGGGCGCTACTCGGAGTCGACGACGTTCGCCGCCGACGACCACCGCACCTACAACCGCCACGGCGAGGCCTTCGACGTCGGCGAGACCTTCTCCGGCGTCGACTACGCCACCGGGGTCGAGGCCGCCCAGGAGTTCGCCGCCCTGGTCGCCGAGCACGGCCCCGAGGGCGCGACGCCCGCGCAGGTCGCCCTCGCCTGGGTCGCTCAGCAGCCGGGCGTCACCACCGTCATCCCCGGCGCCCGCAACACCTCCCAGGCCCACGCCAACGCCGCCGCCGGCTCGCTGCCTGCACTCTCCGACGAGCTGCTCTCCGGCGTACACCAGATCTACGACACCCACTTCCGCGAGGCCATCCACTCCCGCTGGTGACCTCCCCCGCCGAGGCGTCGTTCCCGTCGGCCGAGGCGTCACGCGCGTCGGCCGAGTGGGCACCGCGCTGCCGTCTCGGCCGACCTGAGTGACGCTTCGACCGGCGGAGGTGACGTCTCGGCCGGCGTACAAATAGTGAGCCTTGGTAATGAATCGGGCAGAGTAAAGGGGTGACGACGGAGACGACGACGGAGTTCCGGTTCCGAGACATCGCGCTGGTGGCGTACGCGCCATCGATCGTCAGCTCCATGGGGCACGGCGCGGTGATGCCGGTGCTGGCGCTTCGGGCCTCCGACCTGGGCGCGGACGCGTCGACGGCCGCGTTCGTGGTCGCACTGCTCGGGATCGGGTCGCTGGCCACCTCGTTGCCCGCAGGGTCGCTGGTGGCGCGGATCGGCGAGCGGCGGACGCTGATGGGCGCCGGGGCGCTCGACGCGGTCGCGATGACGGTGGCGTTCCTCAGCAGCTCGGTCGCCGTGCTCGCCGTCGCCGTGTTCGTGAGCGGAATGAGCTGGACGGCGTTCCTGATCGCGCGGCAGGGCTTCCTCATCGACGCCACCCCGCTCTCCCACCGGGCGCGGGCGATGTCGCTGCTGGGCGGGTCGTTCCGGCTCGGGGTCTTCGTCGGACCGCTGCTCGGCGCCGGGCTCATCCACGCCTTCGGGCTCCCCGTGGTCTTCCTGTTCGCGGCCGCGATGTCGCTGTGCTCGGCGGTGATCGGTGGCTGGATGCCCGAGCTCGGTCGCACCCGCTCGCGCAAGCAGGAGCATCTGAGCGTACGCAGCGTGCTGTGGACCCACCGCCGGACCTTCGCCACGCTCGGGGTGGCCGTGGTGATCATCGGGATCTCGCGGTCCGTACGCACCGGCCTGCTCCCGCTCTGGGCCGACCACATCCACCTCGAGGCCTCGGTTGTCTCGCTGCTCTTCGCCGGGGCGGCCCTGGTCGACATCGCCCTCACCCTCCCCGGCGGCTGGCTGCTCGACCACCGCGGGCGGCAGGTCGTGGCGATCCCGGTGGTGCTAGCCGTCGGCCTCGGCTGCCTGCTGCTCCCCCTCACCCACGACGCGCTCAGCCTGGGCGCGGTGATGGCGCTGATCGCCATCGGCAACGGCCTCGGCTCGGGGATCGTGATGACGCTCGGCGCCGATGCCGCACCGGCCGACGGACGCGCCCAGTTCCTCGGCGGCTGGCGGCTGTGCGGCGACCTCGGCGGCACCGGCGGACCGCTCCTGGTCTCCGGGCTGGCCGCGGTCTTCACGATCGCCGCAGCGCCGGTCGCCCTCGGAGTCTTCTCGCTCGTCGGGGCGGTCTGGGTCGGCTACTGGACCGGCCGCGCCGACCGTGTCCGGCTACGGGACGAGCGCACGGGATAGCGCTTCGGCGAGAGCAGCCTCGTCACCGGTGACGGTCAGCTCGGCGGCCCGAGGCGACGTACGACCCCAGAGCAGCAGCGCCAGGTCGCGCGCGGATCCGGTGACGGACACCTTCTGCACCGCGTTCGGCGCCCCGATCGCCCAGGTCTGGTCGATGTCGGTCGCGGTCAGCTCGATGCGGGTCACGACCTTTCGGGTGCGCTTGAGGGCGATCTGCCGCGGGTACATCACGGTCAACACCTCGTCGACCGTGTCGGCCCAGAGCTCAGGCGTCGCCTCGGGTGCGGGGAGCCCGAGCGCAGAGCGGATGTCCCAGAGGTGAACGAGGGTCTCGTGCACCTGACGCCGGAACCAGAACGAGACCGGCCCACGGCCGTCCTCGGTCAGCCCGTTGAGGATCCGGCCGGTCGCCTCCGGCCCCAGCGCCGAGAGCGTCTCGCGCAGCTCGGCCGCCTGCGCCTCGTAGGCCCCGACCAGGTCCAACGGCACCGGCAGCGGCTCCTCGTCCTCGTCGCGCGCCATCGCCGCCGCCCAGTGGTGCACCCCTGACAGGTGATCGGCCAGGTCGCCGATGGACCAGTCGTCGCAGGACGGAACCGGCACGTCCGGGTCGGCCTGCTCGAGCGCGGCGGCGAACTCGGCCTGCAGCTCAGCGAGAGTCACGAAGTAGTCATCAGGCGTAGGCACGTCGCAGACCCTATCGACCGCGAGGGTCGCCCTCAGCAGTATCTCGTTTGGCCGCACTACTTCTGGCGGGCGCGGTGGGCGGCCGCCTTCACCCGGCTCTGGCAGCGGGTGGAGCAGAAGCGGCGGCCGGCGTTCTTGGAGGTGTCGACGAAGACGCGGTCGCACGGGTCGGCCTGGCAGACGCCGAGGCGGCCGGCCAGGTCGGAGCCGATCGCCAGGGCGAGGCCGGCGGCGATCCCCGCGCCCCAGCCGATGACGAGGCCGGGGTCGCGGCCGTGGAAGTGCAACGCCCAGCCTCCCCCGCGGGCCCGGTCGAGCTGTGGGACCGAGCCCATCTCGCGCATCAGCGCGTTGACCGCGATGGCGGCGGTGTCGAGGTCACCTTCGGCCGCTGCCTCGAAAACGACACGTAGAGACTCGGCGAGCGCGACCATCCCGTCGGCTTCTGGTTCCTCGACCGTGGGCTGGTAGTCGGAACGGGCCAGCAGGTCGCTGACGACCTGCGCCCGCCGGCCGCCGGGAGGCGGCTGCACCGGACGGGTGCCGTCATGCCCCGGGGTCAGCGCGTTGACGAGCTTGCAGGCCTGCTCGGTCACCGTGTGTACGTGACTGTCGAAATGTATTTGACCAGTCACGAACTCGGGTCCTACCGTCTCAGCCATGACCGTCATTCAACCATTGACCAGTCACTGGGGCGCACGGTGGCCGCGATCCCTCGTCGTGTTGGTCATCGCCAGGGCGGTGAACCGGCTGGGTTCCTTCGCCATGGCCTTCATGGCGGTCGCCCTGGTGGAGGTGCACGGGGCCTCCCTCGCCACGGCCGGTGCGGTCGTGACGGCCTTCGGTGTCGCCACCATCCCGTCGCGGCTCCTCGGCGGGTGGATGGCCGACACGGTGGGCCGCCGGGCGACCATCGTCGCGGGACTCGTCGCCTGCGCGGTGGCCCAGCTGGTCATCGCCGCGTCTCCGGGGATCGCCGGCGCGCTGATCGGCGCGACGCTGCTCGGGCTGGCGTACGAGATCTACGAGCCCGCCTCCCAGGCGCTGATCGCGGAATCGGTGGAGGTCGAGCGGCGGCCGCAGGCGTACGGACTCTATGGCGCTGCGATGGCGGTCGCCGGTGTGGCGGCAGGAGCGCTGGCCGCCCTCGTGGGCGGTATCGACCTGCGCCTGCTCTTCGTCGCCGATGCGCTCACCTGTCTGTGTGCCGCGGTTCTCGTCCTCGCACTCGTGCGTGACACCACGGCTCGAGGTGTGCGCCGGCAGCGGTCCGGGCCGAGTCCGTGGCGTGATCGCCGGCTCCTGACGATGCTCGCGCTCGGCACCGGGTTCGCCACCGCATGGATCCTGAGCACGATCGCTCTTCCCCTCACCGTCTCCGCCCGCGGGCACGACGCCGCGGCCACCGGCTGGCTGCTGGTGGTCGCCGCACTGGTCACGATCGCCGGCCAGCGCCTGCTCCGTGGCGCCGCCGCCCGGCCCTTCACGCTCATCCGCGCGGGACTGGTCCTGATGGCCGCCGGCTTCGCCGTGATCGCGTACGCAGCACCGCTGCCGCTCCTCGCACTCGGCTCCGCGATCGTCGCCCTGGGTGAGGTACTTCTCCTCGGCCCGCCGATCGCGCTCGTGGCCGGCCTGGCCGCCACCGACGCCTCGCGGGCGGGCTATCTGGCGGCGTACGGCACCTGCTGGGGGATCGCGCAGACGATCGGACCGTTACTGACGACCAGCCTGATGTCACACGCCGTGCCGACGGCCTGGCTGGCAGGAGCCGGCCTGTGTCTGGCACTGACTACAGCCACGCCTCTGGCGGCTGCGCACGCCGCCGAGACGAGATAGTCCAGGGAGTTCCCGTCGGTCTACCCGCTGGTAACCGACGGAAACTCCCTGGACTATCGATCGGAAAGGTCAGAGCACGCGCGACAAGAACGCCTGGGTGCGCTCGTGCTGGGGGTTGCCGAGGACGTCGGCCGGAAGGCCCTCCTCGACGATCACGCCGCCGTCCATGAAGACGACCTTGTCGGCGACCTCGCGGGCGAAGCTCATCTCGTGGGTCACCACCATCATGGTCATGCCCTCAGCAGCCAGGTCCTTCATGACCGCCAGAACATCCCCGACGAGCTCGGGGTCCAGCGCGGAGGTCGGCTCGTCGAAGAGCATCATGTCGGGGTTCATCGACAGCGCCCGGGCGATGGCCACGCGCTGCTGCTGGCCACCGGAGAGGTGAGCCGGGTAGGCGTCGGCCTTCTCCGAGAGCCCGACCTTCTCCAGGTTGGCCCGGGCGATCTCGGTGGCCTCGGCCCGGCCGCGCTTGAGGACCTTCTCCTGCGCCACGGTCAGGTTGCGCAGCACGGTCATGTGCGGGAACAGGTTGAACTGCTGGAAGACCATCCCGATCCGGGCGCGCAGCGCGTCGACGTCGGCGTCCGGGTCGGTGATCTCGTCACCATCCACCAGGATCGTGCCGCTCGTGGGCTCCTCGAGCAGGTTCACGCACCGCAGCAGCGTCGACTTCCCCGAACCGGACGGCCCGATCACACAGACGACCTCGCCCCTGCCGATGTGGAAGTCGATGCCCTTGAGGACCTCGTTGTCGCCGAAGTACTTGTGCAGGTTCTGTACGTCGATCACGGCCGTGCCGCGGCCGGCGTCCGATGCGGTCTCGGTCTGGGTCATCAGCGGGCCTTCCCGGACTTGGCTTCCATGCGGCGTACGACGATCGAGAGCGGCACCGTGATCAGCAGGTAGCACAGCGCGATCGTGACCATCGGCGTCAGGTTGGCGTTGGCGTTCATGTTCTCGCGGCCGAAGGCGGTCAGCTCGTACTCGTCCAGGGTGAGCCCCAGGATGTAGACCAGCGAGGAGTCCTTGGTGAGCAGGATCAGCTCGTTGGTCAGCGGCGGCAGGATGATGCGGAACGCCTGCGGGATCACGATGGTGACCATCGCGCGAGTGTGGGTCATACCCAGCGTGCGTGCCGCTTCGTACTGACCCTTCGGCACCGCCTGGATGCCTGCTCGGATCGTCTCGGCCATGTAGGCGCCGCCGACCAGACCGAGCGCCAGTGTGACGGTGGTGAGGTTGGACAGCTGGACCCCGAAGGCCAACGAGAGCCCGAGCCCGAGCACGAGGAAGACGACCAGCGCCGGCAGCCCGCGGAAAAGCTCGATGATGCCGGTCGAGATCCACCGGTACGGACCGACGCTCGAGAGCCGCATCAGCGCCAGCACCAGTCCGAGCGCCAGCCCGAAGGCGAACCCGCAGGCGGTGTAGATGATCGTGTTCTTGAGCGCGATCACGATGACATCGGGGAACAGCTGAGAGGCGATGTCGAGGTCGAGGAACGCCCGCCGGATCTCACCCCAGTCGGCGATCAGCGCGACGACGACGACCAACAGCACCAGGATGGCGTACTGGATGTAGCGGGCGAGCGCCGCGCGCTTGCGCGGCGACATCCGCTTCTTGGGAACCACTGCCGCGCTGGTCACTGCGCGGCAGCCTCCCCGAACCACTTCTTGTAGACCTCGTCGTAGGCGGCCTTGTCGTTGATGCCCTTGTTGAGCACGTCGAGCAGCTTGTCGTTGCCGTTCTTCTTCACCGAGAAGCCGTACGCCTCACCAGTCTGGAACTCGCTGGTGATCTCCATGTCGGTGTTGTCCTTGACGAAGTCGTAGAGCAGACCGTTGTCGTTGACGCCCGCGTCGGCCTTGCCGGACTTGACCGCCTGCATCATCAGCGCGGAGTCCTCGAGGGTGATGATCTTGGCGTCCTCCGGGGCGTTCTCCTTGACGTAGTCGGCGCCCGTGGTGGCCTCCTGGACGGCGATGGTCTTGCCACCGAGGTCCTCGAGAGCGGTGTAGCCCGCACCCTTCTTGGTCATCAGGGCCTGGGTCGCCTCGAAGTAGGGCTCGGTGAAGTCCATGACCTTCTCGCGCTCCTCGTTGATCGTCATCGCGCCGGCGGCGACGTCACACTTGCCGGAGTTGAGGGCCTCGCCGGAGACGATGGTCTCCCAGCCGATGTTGACGACCTCGGTCTCGAGCTTCTCGGCGTCGGCCGCGATCTTGAGCACGTCGATGTCGAAGCCGACGACCTCGCCGCCCTCGTTGAACTCGAACGGCTTGTAGGGAAGGTGCGTGCAGATGGTCAGGGTGTCGGCCTTGACCAGCTTCGCACCTGACGGGGAGGTGCCACCCTCGTCGCCGCCACCGCAGGCGGCGAGCGCCAGGCCGAGGACGGGAACGGTCAGGGCAGCAGCGAGCTTCCGCAGATTCATGCGGGGCACTCTACGTGTCTTTGGACACCGATGGCCCGCTACCCCTGGGGGTCGCGGGCCATCGTGATGAGATCGTGCATCAACCGAGAACGGTGGCCCAGAACTCACAGTGGCTCGCCGCGGCCGTGTCCACCGGGCGAATCCCGGCCTTGCCAGAAGCCAGCTGGAGTACGTCGCCGGAGTCCCGGAAGGCCGGCCAACGAGGTGCTCCAGGCGCGACCGGGCGACCGTGATGGGCGAACGAGGTCCAGTAGCCGACCATCGTGTCGGACAGCTCCTGTTGTTCTTCGTCCAGCTCACCGAGGAGCCCCGGGAACAGGAACGTCAGCTCGGTGGCGTGCTCGGCGCCCTCCTCGTAGCCGGGCATGTCGATCAGTGGCGGTGCGCCCCGGTCGGCGAACTGATAGGCGAAGACCGGCACCCCGGCGGCCTCGAGCTTCGCGAACGCGTCCTGATGGGCGCAGGTGGACAGTGCTCCGGCCGAGTCGGTACGGATCGCTGCCAGGGCGTGCCGCGGCTCGTCGTAAGCGCTCGCCGGGTAGAGCCCGAGGACGGCATCGGCGGCGGGGCCGTAGCTGCTGCGTACGATCTGCTCGTACTTCGCCGTTGTGATCGGCTGCGGGTACTCGAGCCCGACGTAGAGCCGCATCTCGTCCAGGGTCGAGCCGTGCATCACCGGCACCCGGTTGAACCGTCCGGAGTCGATGGCATCGGGGTAGGTCCGCGGCAGCACCCTCGGGTCGCCGACGACAGGTCCGGCGTTGAGCCCGGCCGCGCCGAAGGCCTCGATCAGCTCCTTGACAGGGGTGGCCCGCAGGCAGGCGGCCACATCATCCGCCTCGCCGCAGCCCACCGCGGCGGCGAGCCGTTGACCCTCCGCCTCGGAGCCCGCGTCGCTGCGGGCGCCGGCCGCACAGCTCCCGCTCTGCGGGATCGCCTTGTGGAACAGCCCGGCGGCGGCCGGCGAGGCGATCTGGGCGCAGGTGTCGATCGACCCGGCCGACTCACCGAAGATCGTCACGTTGCGCCGGTTGCCACCGAAGGCAGCGATGTTGCGATGCACCCAGCGCAGCGCAGCCTGCTGATCGAGCAAGCCGTAGTTGCCGGACTCGTACGCCCCGTCCAGCTCGGGATGCGCCAGCCAGCCGATCGCGCCGAGGCGGTAGTTGACCGTCACGACCACCACGTCACCCTCGACGGCGAGCTTGCTCGCGTCGTAGCCCGAGCTGGAGCCGGTGGTGTTCCCGCCGCCGTGGAACCACACCATCACCGGCAGCTTCCGCTTGGCCGGCCGGTTCGGGGCGAACACGTTGAGGAACAGGCAGTCCTCGTCGTAGGTCGTCGCACCTCCGTACGCCGGAGCCGGCTGCGCGCACTGGCTGCCCGGTTCGGTGGCATCCCGCACACCCGTCCACGAATCGGCCGGCGCCGGGGCGCGCCAGCGGAGCCCGCCGACCGGCGGGGCGGCGTACGGGATCCCCTGGAAGGTTCGGAAGCCGTCGTGGGCAACGCCGCGGACCGCTCCCTTGTCGGTCCGGACCACCGGTTCGGGCGGGTCGGCCGCG
This sequence comes from Nocardioides sp. NPDC000445, assembly GCF_040300245.1. Classification (NCBI taxonomy): domain Bacteria; kingdom Bacillati; phylum Actinomycetota; class Actinomycetes; order Propionibacteriales; family Nocardioidaceae; genus Nocardioides; species Nocardioides sp. NPDC000445. The sequence continues at coordinate 230,870 of NZ_JBEPDH010000002.1, forward strand.
GCGGCGGTGACGCCCGCCGTCGTGACCAGGGCTACGGCGAGGACCGGGACGAGAGCACGAAGTCTGAGCACCGATGTTCCTTTCGTCGACCGTCCGAACCTAGGGCCCCGGTGCGGTCCACGGGCAGTGACGGAAGGACCGAAACAAGCCGTACGCAGCGCCCAAATGCGACGAGCGCCGCTGCCCGAAACCGGGCAGCGGCGCTCGTGTGGTCAGTCGAGGCTCAGGCCTCGTCCTCACCCGCGACGTTCTTGATGCGGTTGGGGTCGACCTGGACACCGGGGCCCATGGTGGTCGAGAGGGTGACCTTCTTCAGGTAGCGGCCCTTGGAGGAGGACGGCTTCAGACGAAGCACCTCCTCGAGAGCAGCGGCGTAGTTCTCAGCGAGCTGGGCCTCGGAGAAGGAGGCCTTGCCGATGATGAAGTGAAGGTTGGCGTGACGGTCGACCCGGAAGTCGATCTTGCCGCCCTTGATGTCGGTCACGGCCTTGGCCGGGTCCGGGGTGACGGTGCCGGTCTTCGGGTTCGGCATGAGGCCACGGGGGCCGAGCACGCGGCCGAGGCGACCGACCTTGCCCATCATGTCGGGGGTCGCGACGACGGCGTCGAAGTCGAGCCAGCCACCGGAGACCTTCTCGATGAGGTCGTCGCCACCGACGACGTCCGCGCCGGCCTCGCGAGCGGCCTCGGCCTTGTCCGGAGCAGCGGCGAAGACGATGACGCGCATCGTCTTACCGGTGCCGTGGGGCAGGCTGACGGTGCCGCGCACCATCTGGTCGGCCTTGCGGGGGTCGACGCCGAGACGCATGACGACGTCAACGGTCTCGTCGAACTTCTTCTTGCTGGAGGACTTGGCGATCTTGATCGCGGCCAGCGGGGCGTACAGCTCGTTCTTGTCGAACGTCTCCGACGCCGCGCGGTAGGTCTTGCTGCGCTGCATGGTGATTCCTTCGGTAGTTAAGAGGAGATGTGGTTAGCGAGCCAGCGCGGCTCTCCCACGGTCAGTCGGTGGTGACGCCCATGGAGCGGGCGGTGCCCTCGACGATCTTCATCGCGGCGTCGATGTCCTCCGCGTTGAGGTCGGGCAGCTTGGTGGTCGCGATCTCGCGCACCTGGTCCTTGGTCAGCTTGCCGACCTTGTCCTTGTGCGGGACGGACGAGCCCTTCTTGAGGCCGGCGGCCTTCTTGATCAGCTCAGCGGCCGGCGGGGTCTTGGTGATGAAGGTGAACGAGCGGTCCTCGTAGATGGTGATCTCGACGGGGACGACGTTGCCGCGCATGGACTCGGTCTGGGCGTTGTACGCCTTGCAGAACTCCATGATGTTGACGCCGTGCGGACCGAGCGCGGTACCGACCGGCGGGGCCGGGGTCGCGGAGCCGGCCTGCAGCTGCACCTTGACGAGCGCTGCGATCTTCTTCTTCGGAGGCATTCTTGAGATCTCTTCCTTCTCGTGGTCATGACGAAGCCGCTTGTACGTTGCGGCCTCTGCCACCTGCTGTGTTGCTCTCGCAACTGGTCAATTGTCCGTGATCCGTCCGGGTTCACGAAATCAGCGGAGGCGGCCCACTCAGTGGGACCCCCTGGGTGACGGCCACCACTCCCCTTGGCATACTCCCCCGGGGATTTACAAAGGGAGCTGAATTGTTCAACCGACGTCTGTCCATGTTCGCCGCGCTCGTGCCGCTCGCCGCGCTCTCGGCGGGGTGGACCGCCGCCGCGACCGGTACCGGGTTCGATCCGGTCGAACCCGTCACGCTGCCCGGCGGCGAGACCCTGGTGACGTCGGCGATCGACCAGCCCGCGAGCGTCACCAAGCCCGCGCCCGCGCAAGGCGCCCGCAAGGGCGCCCGAACCGGCACGATCGCCGTCGCGATGGCGCAGGGAAGCGACATCCCGATGCCGGCATTGGCCGCCTACCAGCGAGCCGCCGCCGTCGTCACCACCGCCGACCGGGCCTGTGCCCTCGACTGGACGCTGCTCGCCGCCGTCGGGATGGTCGAGTCCGACCACGGGCGCCTGAAGAGCAGCCGACTCGACGACTCGGGCAAGGCCACGCCTCCGATCTACGGTCCCGCACTGACCGCTCCCGCCGGCGACCCCGCACCCGACACCGACGCCGGCGCCGTCGACAAGCTCACCAGCGGCGACCGGGCCGTCGGGCCGATGCAGTTCATCCCCTCGACCTGGCCGTTGGTGGCCGTCGACGGAGACGGCGACGGCGTACGCGACCCGCAGGACATCGACGATGCCGCCCTCGCCGCCGCCGTCTACCTCTGCTCCGGCGACGAGGACGTCTCCACCGATGCGGGGAAGCGGGCCTCGCTCACCCGCTACAACCGCAGCGAGGCGTACGTCTCCACCGTCCTGAAGATCGCCAAGGGCTACACCGACAGCCCCTACGGCGGCGACGACATCGAGCTCGCCGCCGCGCCCGCGCACGCCGAGCCGAAACCCGGCCGCCCGGGGCAGAATGCGGCGAAGAAGGCCGACAAGAAGCCCGGGAAGAAGAAGCCCCCCGCCGTCACACCGAAGCCGAGCTCGGGCGCCCGGCCCTCGAACGAGCCGAGCCCGACCCCCTCGACGGCCCCGAGCCCCAGCCCCACCCCGACCGACGACGGCAGCTGGGCCTCGATCTCCGAGCGCCGCGGCATCTGTGCCGCCGAGCTCTCCTCCCGCTTCCCCGACCTCGCCGACGGCTGGGACACCAACCGCGCTGTCGACTCCTGCAGCATCCGCCTGCTCGGCAAGACCGTCACCCAGGCCAACGCCGCCGTCCCGGGAGTCGTCACCGACATCACCGGGTACGTGGAGTGGCTGATCAAGACGCTGCCCTGATCAGACCGTCGGTCGAGCGCCGGCCCCGCCTGCAATTTCCCTGCATGTGCACGTTTGTCGCATCGTCTCCGCGGGTCGGGGCCGCAATTTCCACGCACATGAACGGAGGTGGCCACCCCTGGCCGCCACAGGTCGGCCGGCGATCAGTCTCCCTTGCAAGCAGCCAACGCGTCCTCGGCCTTCGTCACCGCACCCTCGGCCGCGTCGAGCTTCTCCTCCGCAGCCGCCACAGCCTCCTCGGCCTTGGCCGCCTTGGCGGTGAGGTCGGCAGCCTTCGCGGTGGCCTCCGCAGACTTCGCCATGATGTCGGCGAACGCAGCAGCATCCTCAGCGCTGGTGCCCATACTCGCGGCGTCAGCCGCTTCGCCGACCTTGTCGGCTTCCGCTCCCGCCTTCTCAGCTGCGGCGGACGCCTTGGTGAGCACACCTTCCAGGGTCTTGACCTCGGCCCGCAGCGGCACGACTGCCGCCTCTGCGGTCGTGACCGCCGCCTCCTCCTCGAGGCATGAGGCTGCGCCCGGCTCCGATCCGGCACCGCACGCGGCAAGGAGAGGCATGATGACAGCGGCGAGCGACATCGCGATCCGAGTCCTGATGGGTACGTTCATCGTGGCTCTCTTTCAGTTCGGCGACGGCGTCGATCGGCGACCATTCGCCGCCTGCGGGACTTACCGAGACGACGCCGACCCGCAGCGTCCCAGGCAACGGGCATGCTAATCGGCCTCCATCTGCGCCGCATCGGCAAAACCAGACGTTCCCCGCGGTCGACTCCTACGCCATCCGACGGGCATCAAATGCCGAATGCCCGGGCCTCGGCCCGGGCATTCGTTCGTATCTGAGCTCGCTCAGACCTTCTCGATCTGGTTGAACGAGAGCTCGACGGGGGTCTCGCGGCCGAAGATCTCGACGAGCGCCTTGACGCGCTGGGACTCGGCGTTGAGCTCGGTGATGGTCGCGTGGAGGGTGGCGAAGGGGCCGTCGACGACGGTGACCGAGTCGCCCTCGGCGAAGTCGACGACCTCGACGGGCTTCTTGGCGGTGCCGGTGGCACCGGAGGAGGCGGTCGCGGCCTCACCGGCGGCGGCAGCCTCGGCCTCGGCCTGGGCGACGACGGCGGGAGCGAGCATGTTCTCGACCTCGGTCATCGACAGCGGCACCGGCTGGTGGCTGTGGCCGACGAAGCCGGTGACCGACGGGGTGTGGCGTACGGCCGCCCACGACTCGTCGGTGAGGTCCATCCGGACCAGCACGTAACCCGGAAGAACGGTGCGCTTGACCATCTTGCGCTGGCCGTTCTTGATCTCCGGGACCTCCTCGGTGGGGACCACGATCTCGTGGATGTAGTCCTCCATGTTGAGGGAGACGATGCGGTTCTCCAGGTTGGACTTCACCCGGTTCTCCATGCCGGAGTAGGTGTGGATCACGAACCAGTCGCCCGGCTTCGCCCACAGCTCACGGCGGAACGCCTCGAGCGGGTCGTCGTCAGCGGCCTCGGGGGCCTCGCCCTCGACGATCTCGTCGAAGGAATCCTCGGCCTCGACGGCGTCAGCGGACTCGTCGGCCTCGTCGAACTCAGCCTCTGCAGGCACGTCGGAGGCGGCCTCGGCCGTCTCGAGGACCTCGGTCTCCTCGGTGTAGTCCTGCTCAGACACGTCCTGCTCCAAACCGTTGATTGTGTGTATCGGGTGTGTTCCGCGGGCCGGGGCCCACGCGATCACGCGTCGCGGCCGCCGAACACCCAGAACATCAACTTGCCGAACCCGAGGTCAAGGCCCGCGACGATCGCCATCATGACCAGGACGAAGACCAGAACCACGATGAAGTACGTCGTGAGCTGCTGCTGCGTCGGCCAGACGACCTTGCGGAGCTCGGCCACGACCTGGCGGTAGAACGTCGGGAGACTGGTGCGCTTCTCCGTCTTCTTGTCGTTCGGAGTCGGGACTGCCTTGCTGTCCGTCACGCCGCCACCTTCTCTCGAAAACGTTTCCATCGCTGGTCCGGCTTTGCAGGGCACGAGGGACTTGAACCCCCAACCTTCGGTTTTGGAGACCGATGCTCTGCCAGTTGAGCTAGTGCCCTACGGAGGCCTGCATCAGACGCGCGGTTGAGGGCGCGGCTAACCATGTGGGAAGACCACCAACGGTGAGTCTACGCACTCGGGTTGACGCGTTCCAAACTGGGCCCTCATGACCCATAGGATTGCGGGCATGACCTCAGATCCCCGTCCCCTCGCCGAGCTCTCGCGCGAGGAACTCGAAGCGTTCGCAACGGAGCAGCGCACGGCGTACGACAACTTGGTGGCCAAGGGCCTGAAGCTGGACCTGACCCGGGGGAAGCCCTCCGCGGACCAGCTCAACCTCTCCGACGGCCTGCTCCATCTCCCCAAGTCGACGACCGCCCCGGACGGCACCGACACGCGCAACTACGGCGGCCTGGCGGGCGGCATCGAGATCCGCGAGATCTACGCCGAGCTTCTCGGCCTGGACACCGACCAGCTCATCGCCGGCGGCAACTCGAGCCTCACGATGATGCGCGACACGCTGATGTACCTGTGGCTTCACGGTGGCGTCGACAGCGAGCGGCCGTGGGGCCGGGAGGAGACGGTCAGATTCGTCTGCCCGGTGCCGGGCTACGACCGCCACTTCACGCTCCTGGAGTGGTTCGGGATCGAGATGGTGACCGTGCCGATGCACGCCGACGGCCCCGATGCCGACGCCGTCGCCGCGCTGGTCAAGGACGACCCCACGATCAAGGGCATGTGGCTGGTCCCGACCTACGCCAACCCGACCGGTGACACCACCTCGCAGGAGATCGCCGAGCGGCTCGCCTCAATGCCGACCGCGGCCCCCGACTTCAAGATCTTCTGGGACAACGCCTACGCGCTGCACCACCTGACCCCGGCCGAGACCAAGACCGCCGACGTCGTCTCGCTGGCCAACGCGGCCGGCAACCCCCACCGCCCGCTGGTCTTCGCCTCGACCTCCAAGGTCACCTACGCCGGCGCCGGCGTGGGCTTCTTCGGCGGCTCGAAGGAGAACGTCGCCTGGTGGCTGGACCACCTCAGCCACGGCGCGATCGGCCCTGACAAGGTCAACCACCTGCGGCATGCGGAGTTCTTCGGCTCCGCCGCCGGCGTACGCGAGCACATGGCCAAGCACCGCGACCTGCTCGCGCCGCGGTTCGCGGCCGTCGAGGATGCGCTCACCGACGAGCTCGGCGCGCTCGGCGTGGCGACCTGGACCAAGCCCGCCGGTGGCTACTTCGTCAGCCTCGACGTGCTCCCGGGCACCGCTACCCGGGTGATCGAGCTGGCCAAGGGTGCCGGCGTCGCGCTGACCCCGGCAGGATCGGCCTTCCCCGGGAAGCACGACCCGGAGGACACCAACATCCGGCTGGCACCGTCCTTCCCGCCGTTGGAGCAGGTCAGCGGGGCCATGGAGGTCGTCACGGTATGCGTGAAGCTGGCCGCGGCGGAGAAGCTGCTCGCGTGACTGTCGCACCGACACATGCCGACCGACGCGACCTGCGTACGCTGCCCAAGGCGCATCTGCACCTGCACTTCACCGGTGCGATGCGCCACGAGACCCTGCTCGAGCTGGCCACCCGCGACGGGATCCGGCTGCCCGACCAGCTGGTCTCGGAGTGGCCGCCGGCGCTGAGTGCGGCCGACGAGAAGGGCTGGTTCAGGTTCCAGCGTCTCTATGACGTGGCGCGCTCGGTGCTGCGCACCGAGGCGGACATCCGGCGGTTGGTCATGGAGGTCGCCGAGGACGACGTACGCGACGGCGGCAGGTGGCTCGAGATCCAGGTCGACCCGTCGGGCTATGCGGCGAAGTTCGGCGGGATCACGGCCTTCACGGATCTGGTCCTCGACGCAGTTCGCGACGCGGAGCGGGCGACCGGGCTCGGGATCGCGGTGATCATCGCCTCCAACCGCACCCGGCACCCGATGGACGCGCGCACGCTGGCGCGCCTGGCCGCGCAGTACGTCGACCACGGTGTGGTCGGCTTCGGGCTCTCCAACGACGAGCGGCGCGGGCGTACCGAGGAGTTCGACCACGCCTTCCAGATCGCCGAGAAGGCCGGTCTGCGGCTGATGCCGCACGGCGGTGAGCTGCGTGGGCCCGAGCACATCCGCACCGTGCTGCGGTCGCTGCATGCGACCCGGCTGGGTCATGGCGTACGCGCTGCCGAGGATCCGGCGCTGCTCGACGAGATCGTGCGCGCGGGCGTCGCACTGGAGGTCTGCCCGACCTCCAACGTGTCGCTCGGTGTCTACTCCGACCTGACCTCGGTGCCGCTGCCGCAGCTGCTCGACGCGGGTGCGACGGTGGCGCTGGGGGCCGATGACCCGCTGCTGTTCGGGTCCCGACTGGCGGCGCAGTACGCCACCATGCGGGCCGCTCACGAGCTCACCGACGAGACCCTCGCCGACCTGGCGCGGATGTCGATCACGGCCTCGACCGCGCCCGAGTCGACCAAGAAAGGTCTGCTCGCCGAGATCGACGACTGGATCAGCGCGCCCTCGCAACCCACGGATCCGGCAAGTTAAGACAGAATGTCGGCCATGACGAACCCGTCCGACGATCAGCCCGATCCCAACAAGCCGGCCGACGCCTCCACCCCGCCTCCGCCGACCCCGTCCGAGCCGACCCCCGACGAGGCGACCCAGGGCGACGAGACGCAGGTGGCGACTCCGCCTGCGTCGACGCCGCCTGCGCCGACCCAGCCGATGTACGGCCAGACCTACGGTGAGCAGCCGTCCAACCCCTACGGTGGCGCGACGTTCGACCAGAAGCCGCCGGTCCCGCCGACAGCCGGATACGGACAGACGCCTCCGCCGCCCGCCTACGGCGGTCAGCCGAACTACGGTGGTCAGCCGGGCTATGGTGCTCAGCCAGGCTACGGTCAGGCGCCCTACGGCGCTCCGGCTGCGTACGCCGGTCCGGTCGGCACCCCGGACTCGGGGGCGACCACGGCGATGGTCCTCGGCATCGTCGGGTTCGTGGGGTCGTTCCTCTGTGGCCTCCCCATCGTCCTCTCGCCGTTCGCCCTGTTCATGGGCCTCTCGGCCAAGAAGCGGATCGACGCGTCGGCCGGTGCTCTGACCGGCCGCGGCAACGCGCAGGCGGGCTTCATCCTCGGCCTCATCGGCACCATCCTGCTGGTGCTGAGCATCCTCGCCATCGTCATCATCGTCATCATCGGCGTCAGCGGCGGGTTCGACGACCCGGGCTACGACAGCGGCTACGAGACCTACGGCAGCGAGTTCTGAGATGACGGACACGCCCCCGCCCAGCTATCAGCCCGCACCAGCGCCCTACGGCTTCCCGCAGCCCCCTCCGCATCCCGAGGCCAACTCGGCGATGGTCCTCGGGATCGTCGGGCTGTGCCTGTCGGTCATGTGCGGCGGGATCGGCGTCTTCGTCGCACCGTTCGGATGGGTCAAGGGCAAGCGGGTGATGGCCGAGATCGACGCCAACCCGGCTGCCTACAGCGGGCGCGGCAACGCTCAGGCCGGTTTCATCACCGGCCTCATCGGGACGATCTTCGGGGCGCTCTACATGCTCTTCTGGATCGCCTACATCATCTTCATCATCGTGATGATCGTCGTCGCCTCCAACGAGACCGACAGCACGACGTTCGACAGCATCAACGCGATGCTGAGCAGCCGAATCTGACGGATGGACTGCGGCTACTTCACCTCCGGCGCCTGCCGCTCCTGCCGCTGGCTGGAGATGGCGTACGCAGACCAGCTCGCGCAGAAACAGCGGCGGGTCGCCGAGGCTCTCGGTGACGTACGTTGGGAGGAACCGGTCTCCAGCCCGGAGGCCGGTTTCCGCAACAAGGCGAAGATGGTCGTCGCCGGCTCGGTGGAGGCGCCGACGCTGGGGATCCTGTCGCACGACGGTCTCGGGGTGGACCTGCTCGCGTGCGGGCTGCACACCCCGGGCCTGCAGGCCGCGCTGCCGGTCCTCTCCCGGTTCGTCACGACCGCGCGGCTGACTCCTTACTCCGTGCCGGAGCGGCGCGGGGAGCTCAAGCACGTGATCGTCACCGAGGCGCCCGGCGGGGAGCTGATGGTGCGCTGGGTGCTGCGGTCCGCCGAGGCGCTGGCCCGGCTGCGCAAGCACCTTCCGGCTCTGCTGGACGAGCTCCCGATCGGCGTCGCCTCGGTCAACATCCAGCCGGAGCACAAGGCCGTCATCGAGGGGCCCGAGGAGATCTTCCTGACCGCCCGCGAGGCGCTCACGATGGAGGTCAACGGGATCGGTCTGCGGCTGCGGCCCCACTCGTTCTTCCAGACCAACACCGATGTCGCGGCCGCGCTCTACCGCCATGCCCGCGACCTGGTCTCCTCGGCAGCGCCGGCCTCCGTGTGGGACCTCTACTGCGGCGTCGGCGGATTCGGGCTGCACGTCGCCGCTCCGGGGCGGCAGGTGCTCGGTGTCGAGTCCAGCGAGCAGGCGGTCGAAGCGGCCGCCTCGACCGCCGCGGACCTGGGCCTGCCGGGCACCAGCTGGGTGGCCGGGGATGCGGCGGCGTACGCACTCTCGGCCGGCTCCGCGCCCGACCTGGTCATCGTCAACCCGCCGCGGCGCGGGATCGGCTCGTCGCTCGCCGGGTGGCTGGAGCAGTCGGGGGTCGAGCACGTCGTCTACTCCTCGTGCAACGTCGACACCCTGGCCCGCGACCTGCGTGACATGCCGTCGCTCCGCCCCGCCTCGGCGCGGCTGCTCGACATGTTCCCCAACACCGACCACCACGAAGTGCTCATGCTCCTCGAACGAGCCTGATGCCGAGTCGGCTCGTTCTGACGAGCCGACTCGACGAGGATCACGTCAGTTCGCGCCGACTCGGCGCGCTCTGGCCAGCGTCAGCGCGCCGAGGACGAGGCCGGTGAGGCCGAGGACGATCGCCATGCCGCCGCCGACCACACCGTTGCCGGTGCCGGGCCCGCCGTCGGCCACGAGCAGGTTGACGACGCCGACGACCAGGGCGATCGTGCCGCAGCCGAGAGCCACGACGGCGCCGTTGCGGCCACGGTTGCCGACGCCGCGTACGGCACGGGCCAGCGCGACCGCGCCGGCGACCGCGCCGGCCAGGCCGACGAACGCGGCGACCGTCGCCCACAGCCGGGCGGTGGTCAGTGTGTAGGCGCCGACGTCAGGGTCGGCGGCGCTGATGAGTACGTCGTTCAGGGACATGGAGGCTCCTTCATCGAGTTCGATCGGATGACTCGATCGTCCCGTCGACGCACGCCGGAGTCGTCCTGCCTGCGTGGACTCTTCGGAGCCGTCGCTACTGCGTACGTGGTAGCCGGATCTCCTGCGTCAGAGGGACTCGCAGGTGGCGGGCGCGGGCATATCCTGCTCGCATGGCCAGGCAGCGGATCACGGTCGGAGACTGGGTCATCGCCGCGGGTGTGGCCGTGGCCCAGCTGGCGGCTGCGCTGAGCGGCGGTCAGCCCGACTCCGGCAACGAGCTTCTCGGCTACGCCGCGCTGGTCGCGAGCGGCCTGGTCCTGGTCTTCCGGCGTCGAGCACCGGTCGCCGTGCTGGTCGCCAGCGGCGCGTGCGGGCTGGCCTTCCAGGCACTCGGGATCGACGTCGCGGTGATCGCGTTCCTGGTCGCGGTCTACGCAGCCGTGCGGGAGGGGCATCGGCTGGTCACGGTGCTCGCCGCGGTGGCGATGCAGTGCGGGCTCTTCCTGGTGGCGTACGCCTCCGTGGGCGACCTCGGCGCCGCCTCCGAGCAGGCGCGTGGAGCCCTGGAGATCGCCTGGCTGATCGCGGCAGGCGCCGCCGGCGAGGCCCTCCGGCAGGCCGAGCGGCGTGCCGACGAGGCCGAGCGCACCCGGGAGGCGGCGGCGCAGCGGCGGGCCGACGACGAGCGGCTGCACATCGCCCGCGAGCTCCACGACTCGCTCACCCACCAGATCTCGGTGATCAAGGTCCAGTCCGAGGCCGCAGTCCACGTGGCGCAGCGGCGTGGCGAGGAGGTCCCCGAGTCGCTGCTGGCGATCCGGGAGGCCGGACGCGAGGCGGCCCGCGAGCTGCGGGCCACGCTGACGGCGCTGCGCGACGACGATCCGAACCCGCCGCGGGGGCTCGAGGACGTACGCGACCTGGTCGGGTCCGCCGGATCCACCGGGCTGGACGTCACGCTGACCGTCGACGGGCAACCCGGCGCGGTGCCGGTCGCGGTGGGCCGGACGGCCTACCGGATCGTCCAGGAGGCGCTGACCAACGTGACCCGCCACGCCGCGGCCACCACCGCGTCGGTCCACATCGACCACCGACCTGACTCCCTCGGGATCCGGGTCGAGGACAACGGCACCGGCGCCCCGGCGACGACCGTGCCCGGCATCGGGCTGCTCGGGATGCGGGAGCGGGTCTCCGCCCTCGGAGGTCAGCTGCGGGCTCAGCCCCGCGAGGAGGGCGGTTTCATGGTCGAGGCACGGCTGCCGGTGGAGCGTACGTCGTGATCCGGGTTCTCCTGGTCGACGACCAGCCGCTCATCCGCAGCGGGTTCCGGGCCTTTCTCAACATCGAGGACGACATCGAGGTGGTCGCCGAGGCGGCGGACGGCGTCGAGGCGGTGGCACTCGCCCGGGAGCACCTGCCGGACGTGGCCCTGGTCGACATCCAGATGCCGGTGGCCGACGGTCTCGAGGCGACCCGGCGGATCGTCGCCGACCCCGCTCTGAGCGAGGTCCGCGTCGTGATCCTGACCAACTACGGGATGGACGAGTACGTCCTCGAGGCCCTGCGTGCCGGCGCCACCGGGTTCCTCGTCAAGGACATCCAGCCTGAGGACTTCGTGCACGCGGTCCGGGTCGCCGCACGCGGCGACGCCCTGCTCGCGCCCTCGGTCACCCGTGCGCTGATCGACCACTACGTCAGCCAGCCCTCCCCTGCCGACGCTCCCCCCGGGCTGGCCGAGCTGACCAACCGGGAGCGCGAGGCGGTCGCCCTGGTCGCCCGGGGCATGACCAACGACCAGGTCGCCGAGGCCATGGTGATCAGCGTGCTGACCGCCAAGACCCACATCAACCGGGCGATGACCAAGCTGCACGCGCGCGACCGCGCCCAGCTCGTGGTGTTCGCCTACGAGTCGGGGCTGGTCGCTCCTAGAGCTCCACGCCGAGCATGACGGGCTCGTTGACGAGCACGATCCCGTACGCCGCCTCGACCTCGTCGCGTACCTCTCTCGCCAGGGCGAGCAGGTCCTCGGTCGTGCCCTGGCCGCGGTTGGTGAGGGCGAGGGTGTGCTTCGTGGAGAGCGACACCCTCGGGTTGCCGTGGCCCTTCTTGAAGCCGGCGTGGTCGATGAGCCAGGCGGCGGAGGTCTTCACCGTGCCGTCGGGCTGGGGGTACGCCGGAGCGCCCGCAGGCACGTCCTCGGGGGCGACCACGGGGTTGGTGAAGAACGAGCCCGCCGACCAGGTGTCGTGGTCGGCCTCGTCGATGACCATGCCCTTGCTGCGACGTAGCGCCAGGACCGCCTCGCGGATCTGCTTGGACGGCACCCGGGTGCCCTGCTCGACGCCGAGGGCGCCGGCGAGCTGGGCGTACGCGATCGGAGAGCCGGTCTCGCCGTCGGTGCCGAGCCGGAAGGTGACCTCGAGGACCACGTAGCGGCCGGGTCGTTCCTTGAACCGCGACCAGCGGTAGCCGAACGCGCACTCCCCGGCGGTGAAGCTCCGCACCTCGCGGAGCTCGCGGTCGAACACCTTGACCGAGGTGATGGTCTGGGAGACGTCCTGGCCGTACGCCCCCACGTTCTGGATCGGGGTCGCGCCCACGCTGCCGGGGATGCCGGAGAGCGCCTCGACGCCACTCCAGCCCTTGTCGACCGCGGTCGTCACGAAGTCGTCCCAGGTCTCGCCGGCAGCCACCGTGACGCGTACGCCGCCCTCGAACGGCTCCGCCGCAACGCCCGTGGTCGCCAGCTTGACGACGGTGCCCGGGAAGCCGGCATCGGCGACGACCAGGTTGCTGCCGCCGCCGAGGACGAGCACGTCCTTCCCGGCCGCGTCGGCCGCGGTCACGGCCTCGATGATCTCCGCCTCGGTGGTCGCGGTGACGAACTCCGCCGCCGGGCCGCCGAGATGGAAGGTGGTGTGCTTCGCGAGAAGTTCAGACACGTACGGAGACCTTCGGCATGCCGAGGACCTTCTGGTCGCCGGAGACGACGGTCAGGGCGATCGTCGCCAGCCCGTCCTCGACCGACTTCACGGTGCCGCTGACCGTCACCGAGGTGCCCTCGTCGTCATCGGGCACGACGACCGGGTTGGTGAACTTGGCGCCGAAGTCGACGACCTCGGCACCGTCGGTCCACTCCGAGACCGCCCGGGCGACCAGAGCCATGGTGAACATGCCGTGGGCGATCACGCCGGGGAGGCCGACGGCGGTGGCGATCCGGTCGGACCAGTGGATCGGGTTGAAGTCGCCGCTCGCGCCGGCGTAGCGCACCAGCGACGCCCGGGTGACGGGGTAGGTCTTCGGGGCCAGCTCGGCGCCTGCTTCGAGTGCCATCACGCGACCTCCGCCGCTCGGTGGACCAGGGTGGCCGAGGTGGTGCACACGACCGCCCCGGACTCGTCGGTGATCTCCGAGACCGTGCCAATGATGTCGTTGCCGCCGATCTGCCGCAGCGAGGCGACGCTCAGGGTCGCGACCAGCACGTCCCCCGGCGCGATCGGCCGGGCGTACGCGAACTTCTGCTCGCCGTGCACGATCCGCGACAGCTCGACCTGGACGTCGTCCAGGAAGGCGTTCATCGCGTCGAAGGCGAGCACGATCGGGAACGTCGCCGGAACCGGGTCCCCGCTCTCCCAGCTCACACCGGTGGCGGCAGCGAACTCCCGCACCTTCTCATCGGTGACCCGATAGGGCCTGGTCGGAGGAAACGCGCGCCCTACGAGCGACCCATCAACTGCCATGCGGACAACTCTAGTGGCCCGCCGAGAAGTCGCCCGCGTCGGCCGAAGCGTCACGTAGGTCGGCCGAGTTGGCAGAGCCGTGCCAACTCGACCGACCGGGGTGACGTCTCGGCCGACGGGGGTGACGTCTCGGGAAATGACGAACGCCCCGCCTCCCGGAACTCGGGGCGGGGCGTTCGGAGCGCCGATCAGTGTCGCGCTCTACCTAGAAGACAGGCTTCAGCGGGTCTCGCGGTGCGCGGTGTGCTTGCGGCAACGCGGGCAGTACTTGTTGAGCTCGATACGGTCGGGGTCGTTCCGACGGTTCTTCTTCGAGATGTAGTTCCGCTCCTTGCACTCGGTGCAAGCGAGGGTGATCTTCGGGCGAACGTCGCTGCTCTTGCTGGCCACAGGAGTTTCCTTACGGTGCTGAATCGAGGTGATGCGGTCTTTGGCGGTAGCGGGGGCGGGGATCGAACCCGCGACCTCACGATTATGAGTCGTGCGCTCTAACCGCCTGAGCTACCCCGCCTCAACAGGAATCAGGCCCGCAGTATTCCTACTGCGGGACCTCAACCCAAGAATCCTAATGGACCCAGAGCCCCTTTACGGAATCGAACCGTAGACCTTCTCCTTACCATGGAGACGCTCTGCCGACTGAGCTAAAGGGGCGTTGCGAAAGAGAACATTACGGTAGGGGCGGCGTGCTCAACAAATCGACAGGGCCCTTCCCGCCGCCGACCGCATCATCGCAGGTCAGACGGGCCCTCGGCGCCTCGATCGGGCTCCCAGATGCGCGCGAAACCCATCGCTTCCTCGAGCTCGTAGGACAGCTCGAGCAGCATTCGCTCGCGTCCCGGCGCCGCCCCGAACATCATCCCCTGGGGCAGCCCGGCGATGGTCTGTTGAATGGGCAGTGACACCGCCGGCCCACCGGTGACGTTCTGCCACGGCGTGAACGCGACCCAGTCCATCAGCCCCTTCATGACCAGCTCGTAGACCTGGCTCGGCGCCAGCCGCCCGATCTCCGGGGTCTCGTGCGCGACCGTGGGCGTCAGGACGACGTCGTACGCCGCGTGGAACCCCTCCGCGATCGCCTGCGCCTTGCGCAGCCGGACGATGGCGGCGGGGACGTACTTGGCGTTCTTGAGCGTGTGCTGGGCGAGGCCGACCGTGAGGTTGTCGAGCCGGGTGCGGTCCCAGGTCTTGCCGCGGAGCGGGCCGGCGTTGACCAGGGCGACCGCCAGGGTCCCCCAGTAGAGGACGAAGTCGTCGGCGAAGGTCTCGGGCACCGGCGGAGGCACCGCCTCGACGGTGTGACCGAGCTCCTCCAGCACCGCCGCCGTCTTCAGCGTCAGCTCGGCGACCTCGGGACTGGCGTCGCGCCCGAGCGCACCCGTGAAGATGGCGCAGCGCAGCCGCTTCGACCCGGGGCCGGTGACGTCCCCGATCGGCGGCAGGGAGGTGTGGTGCGCCTTCTCGGCCTCCCGGAAGAAGGCGGCGGTGTCGCGTACCGAGCGGGTCAGCACACCGTCGGTGACGATCTTGAGCGGCAGCAGACCGTAGAGCGGGTCCTGGGGCAGCCGGTCGCGGGTCGGCTTGAGCCCGACCAAACCGCACGCAGCCGCCGGTATCCGGATCGAGCCACCGCCGTCGTTGCCGTGGGCGATCGGTACGGCCCCGGCGGCCACCAGCGCACCCGAACCCGCCGAGGACGCCCCGGCCACCCGGCCGGTGTCCCACGGGTTGCGCACCGCGCCGAGCCGCGCATGCTCGGCCGTGCCCGAGAACCCGAACTCAGAGAGCTGAGTCTTCCCCAGCGACAGCAGCCCGAGCTTGAAGAGCAGCTTGGTCATCTCGCCGTTGCGTGAGGCCGGCGGCATGACGTACGAGTCCGTGCCGTTCCTGGTGGGCACACCGGCGACGTCGGTGTTGTCCTTGATCAACGTCGGGACGCCGGCGAAGAAGCCGGCCCGCGGAGCACGCGCCTGGATCCGGGCCCGGTCGAAGGTGCGGTAGGCCATCGCTCCGAGCGCGGCGTCGACCGCCTCGATCCGGGCGATGGACGCCTCGACCGCCTCGAGAGTGCTGAAGTCACCGCGCCGCAGGGCCTCGGCGACCCCGACCGCGTCGAGAGTGCCGAGGACATCGTCGGAGAAGGCGTGCACTCGAGCCATGAAACCAACGTTAAGGCGTGAGCAAGGTCAGAGGAGGAAGTACGCCACCAGCGGAATCATGAGACAGGTCACCACTGCGGTGAGCCCCATCGCCAGTCCGGAGAAGGCACCCTCCACCTGGCTCTCCTCCAGCATCCGCGCGGTGCCGATCCCGTGGGAGACCGCACCGACGGCGACGCCGCGTGCGCGCGGGTCGCGGATCCGAAGCAGGGTCAGCACCCGCGGTGCGACCATCGCGGCGACGATTCCGATCACGATGGCGAAGGCCGCCGACAGCTCCGGATAGCCGCCGAGGCGCTCCGTCAGCTCGATCGTCACCGGCGTCGTCACGGCCTTCGGAGCCATCGTCCGCTCCAGCACATCGCCGCCACCGAGCCAGCGCACCAGCAGGATGCCGCTGACCATCGACACGACCGCGCCGGCGGTCAGCGCGACCAGGACAGGCGCCACCATCC
Organism: Nocardioides sp. NPDC000445; assembly: GCF_040300245.1. Taxonomy (NCBI): domain Bacteria; kingdom Bacillati; phylum Actinomycetota; class Actinomycetes; order Propionibacteriales; family Nocardioidaceae; genus Nocardioides; species Nocardioides sp. NPDC000445. Next base: position 247,265 of record NZ_JBEPDH010000002.1, read on the forward strand.
CCTTCAGCCGGGCGACCTGGTGGTAGAGCGGGATCGCCAGGGCGACCGTCGCCGGTCCGAGCAGAAAGCTGATCAGCGTGGTGGCGTCGGCATAGTCGTCGTAGGTCGTGCCGCTGACCGTCAGCAGGGTGCCGACGATCACGATCGCCACCGCCACCGGCTGGGCCAGCGGCGAACGGGTCCGCGCGCGCAGCCACCGCCCGAACTCGTACGCCGCCACCGTCACGAACAGCCACAGGATGACGCTCATTCGATCTCCTCCCCCGGAGCACCTTCCGTGCCGGCCACCGACGGCACCCGGCGCAGGAACAGGGTGAGCACCCAGCCGACGACGGCCAGCCCGAGGAGCCAGGAGCCGAGCAGCGCGACGACGATCGGCAGCGCCTCGTCGCGGATGACCGCGAGGTAGGCGATCACGCCGACTCCGGCCGGGATGAAGAAGAGCTGCAGGTGGGAGAGGAAGTAGTCGCCGACCTGGATGACCGGATCGTCCTCACCGTCACGGCGCCGCAGGACGAGGACGACGAAGAGCAGCAGCATCCCGACGACGGGACCCGGCAGCGGGATCCCGGTCAGCTCGACGATCGCGGTTCCGGCCAGCTGGCACCCGAGCAGCCAGAGCAGGCCGACGATCACTGCGGGTCGGAGAGGGACTCGATCGCCATCGCGGCGCAGCCCACCAGGCCCGAGGAGTCGCCGTGGAGCTGGGCCATGAAGGTGAGCTCGCGGGTGGCGATCGGGTTGGAGCGGGCGTAGACGCTCTCGCGCACCCCGGCGGTGTATAGGTCGAAGGCGCCGGCCATGTCGCCGCCGATGACGACGACCTCCGGGTTGAGCAGGTTGACGGCCGTGGCCACGACCTCGCCGAGCTGTCGTCCGCCCTCGCGCAGCAGCCCGCGCGCGACGGCGTCACCGGCGAGCGCGGCGGCCACCAGGTCGCGTACGTGGCCTGCGGGGACCCCGGAGTCGGTCAGCCGCTGGGCGAGCGCCCAGCCGGAGGCGACGGTCTCCAGGCAGCCGGTCGAGCCGCAGCGGCAGGGCCGGTCCCCGGCCGCGTCGATGCGGGTGTGGCCGATCTCGCCGGCCGCCCCGAGCGCGCCGGTGACGACCTTGCCGTCGACGATGATGCCCATGCCGAGACCGGTCGAGGCCTTGACGACCAGGGCGTTGCGTACGGGATGGTCGGAGTTGAAGAGCTCCGAGCGCGCCAGCGCATGGGCGTCGTGGGCGAGGATCAGCGGCGCGTCGGTCAGAGCGGTGAAGTAGGGGGCCAGCTGGACTCCGTCCCAGCCGCCCATCGCCGGGGTGTCGATGCTCATCCCGAGGTCAGGATTGACCACCCCGGGCAGGCTCATCCCTATCGCCAGCACCGGCAGGTCGATCGAGGTCACCATCTTGGTCATCCGCTCGACGACCTCGGGCATCAACACCTCGGCGGAGATGCCGACCTCGTGGTCACGGGTGTCGCCGGCCAGCTCGCGTCCGGCGAGGTCGAAGACCGCCGCCTGGCTGCGGCTGCGGCCCACCGCCACGGCCAGCACGACCCCTGGGTCTGAGGATTCGTCACTCACGACTGCAGTCTAAGCACGGACCTAAGACCGCGAGCGGAGCCGGGCGTTGGGAAGCGGCGGTGCCGGGATCGGCCGCTGGTGGTTGCCCTCGACCACACCGAAGCGGCCCTCGGTCAGGTCCTGGGAGTCCTCGACCAGCTCGCCGCCACCGCGGGTGATCTGGCCCTGCCACTCCTCGCGGTAGCCGACGACCTCCTCGTGGGTGCGCCCGACGAAGTTCCACCACATGATGATCGACTCGCCGAACGGCGTACCGCCGAGGAGGAGCAGCCGGGTCCACGCCTCACCGGCCTGCAGGATCAGCGTGGTGGCGCCCGGAGGGGCGTAGGCGAGCGAGTCCTTCTCCACGTCGGCCGACGTCGGGCCGGACGCGCCGAGGCCGGTCATCGACACCTCGCCGGTGTCCACGAGTACGCCGTGCTCGAACCGCTCGTCGACCGGGATCTCGAGCCGGGTGCCGGGCTCGAGCAGGATCTCGGCGCCGAGGATCTCGGAGTGGGTCCGCACCGGCGAGGTGACGCCGAGGAGCGACCCCATGAAGACCCGCACGGTCGCCCCGTCGCGCTCGATCGGCGTGGGCACGTGGTTCTGGAACGCCGGCTCGACGTCGCGGAACTCGTCCGGCAGCGCGACCCACAGCTGCGCCCCGTGCAGCACGGTGGTCTCGGGCGTGGAGTTCTCCGAGTGGGAGATCCCGCGCCCGGCGGTCATCAGGTTGACCTCGCCCGGGCGCACCATCGCGACCGTGCCGACCGAGTCGCGGTGCTCGATCTCCCCGGTGAACAGCCAGGAGACCGTCTCCAGCCCGGTGTGCGGGTGGGGCGGCACCTCCATCCCGCCGGAGACGACGACGTCGTCGGGACCGTAGTGGTCCAGGAAGCACCACGCGCCGATCAGCGAGCGCGAGCGGGCGGGCAGGGTGCGGCGTACGTTCATCGCTCGCGGGCCACCCAGCGGGACGTCTCGCGGGGTGATGATCTGGATCTCGACGCCTTCGTCCCCGTTTCCACCGACGCACTCGACGGGGGTGGGGTGCGCGTCCAGGTTTGTCATGCCCCAACGCTACTCCGGCCGACGCGCCCCTGAACCAATACGCCGCCTCGCCATGCCGACGTCACATCGAGGTCGCCGAAGGGCTACCTCGATGCCACACGATGTGGCCGTGCTCATCGCTCAGCTCGCGAACTTCGTCGGCCCCACCTCCGGCGGCATGAAGACGGCTCTGGAGGCCCTCGCCCGTGGCTATCTCGAGGCGGGCCACGACCGGCTCCTGGTCGTCCCCGGCCCGTACGACTCGGTCACCTCGACCGACCTCGGCGAGGTGGTGCAGCTGAGAGCGCCACGCGTGGGCGGAGGCTACCGGCTGATCATCGAGCCGTGGCGGGTGACCGACGTGCTGACCCGTTTCAACCCGACGAGCCTCGAGGTCAGCGACAAGTTCACGATGCTGCCGGTCTCCCGCTGGGCCCGGCGCCAGGGCATCGGGACGGTGCTCTTCTCCCACGAGCGGCTCGACGAGTACATGCCCACCTACACCGGCATGGACACCACCTCGAAGGTCTCCACCGCGCTGCTCAACCGGATGCTGGTGCGCTCCTTCGACCAGGTGCTGGTGACCTCCGACTACGCCCGGCACGAGTTCGAGCCGCTGGCCGCGACCGTCGGCTGCCCGATCGCGCAGGTGCCGCTGGGCGTCGACCTCGACTTCTTCCACCCCTCGCTCGGGCACCGCGACGACACCCTGAGGCTCATCCACGTCGGCCGCCTCTCCCGGGAGAAGTCTCCCGACCTCGCCGTCGCCACCGCCGTCGAGCTGCATCGCCGCGGGTTCGACGTACGCATGGACGTCTACGGCGACGGGCCACACCGTCCCGAGATCGAGGCCCTCGCCGCCGGGGCGCCGGTCGTCTTCCACGGGCACGTCTCCGACCGCCGGCGGATCGCCCGGGCGCTGGCCGAGGCCGATGTGGCTCTCTCCGTCTGCCCCCGCGAGACCTTCGGACTGGCCGTCCTGGAAGCCCTCGCCAGCGGTACGCCGGTGGTGACCGCCGACCGCGGCGGCGCCCGTGAGCTCATCGACTCCCGCTGCGGAGCCTGGGCATCGGCGCATCCTGTGGCGCTGGCCGACGCGGTGATCGACGTCGCCGAGCGGCCGGTGGTGGCGACCCGGCACGCGGCGCGCGAGCGGGCCGAGCAGTTCCCCTGGTCGCGCACGATCGAGGACATGCTGGAGCTTCACGAGAGCCTCGCGCAGGAGACCGCGCCGACCTATCTCCTCGCGCGCTCGCGGCAGCGGCAGGCGTCCCGTCGGGCTCGGCGCTACGCGTAGACCCTCGCCGAGCGAGGTCGTCAGAGTGTCGGAGCCGCGTTTTCTTTGTGGGGATAACGTTACTCAGCCGTGGTCGTTATCCGTCCGGGGCCGCTTCTTTGGCCACGTTCAGAACACGAAGACCTAGGTCTCGTCGCCATCCTGGTATTTCATGCCAATGACCATATGAGGGGCATATGAGCGAGTTGACCACCCAGGCTGCGGTGAAGCCGGTGACGCCGGAGCAGACCCACTTCGCCGACTCCTTCGGTCCGGTGTGTCGCGCGTACGGAGAAGATCCGCTGACCTCCTACGACTATCGAGACGTCACCTGTGGCGAGTGTCGGCATGCCGCGCCCTACATCAGCGCGCTGCCCGAGCACCTCAAGCCCAGGTCGACCAGGCGGCGCTCGTGGCCGCGGTCGATGCAGGACCGCTAGGACACCCGGATCTCGGTCCGCTCGTGCTGCACCGGCGTCCACCTGCCCGCCGACCGTGACCGGGCGAGCCCGACGATCCCGGTGACCAGCAGCGCGGCCGCGCTCACTGCGACCCACAGCGTGGGGGCCGAGGCGCCGAAGGCGACCACCGCGGCGACGTACGAGACGGTGGGGTTGGTGATCGTCATCGCCGCCATCGCCCAGGGCAGCGGGCCGGCGGCGAGGGCCGCCTGGGTGAGCACGATCCCGAGGCCACAGGTGCAGAGCAGCCCGTAGAACGCCGGCAGCGTGAGCAGCCCGGGGAATCCGTCGGCGGCGGCCCGGTCGGCGGTGATCTTCAGCAGCACCGAGGTCGTCGCGAACGAGCAGCCGGCCGCGACCGCCGTGGTCGCGGCCGCGACCGGTGGCGGGAACCGGTGGGCCACCAGCAGGAGTACGCAGATCACGACCGCCACGCACCCGGCGAAGAGCGCGACGCGGCCGACGTCGGCGTAGGTGCCGCCGCGATGGTCGTCGGTGACCAGCAGGATCACGCCGCCACAGATCGCGGCTCCGCTGACCCAGTCGGAGACCGTCGGCCAGTGGCGGGCCGCGATCGAGGCGAGGACGAGCGCGAAGAGCAGCTGCGTCGGCATCACCGACTGCACGACGGAGACCGATCCCAGGTGGAGCGCGACCGCCTGCACCGCGAAGCCGATCGCGTTGATCACCGCGCCGGTGACCCACAGCGGGTTGCGCACCAGCGCCAGCATCAGCTGCTCGACGCCGGCCATCCCGCCGCTGCGACCGGGCGCGAGCGCGCTGGCGCGCTGCTGGACGGCGGCGGAGAGCGAGAACAGGACGCATGCGCCGATGGCCAGGCTCACGGCCGCAGCATGATCCATGCTTCGACGCTAGACCCCGCGAGGAAAGCCCATCCGCCGCTCACGCGAGCATCGTGCGATCAGCGGATGAACCCTGAGGGTCAGCTCTTCACCTTCGCGCCCAGGATCTCGCCGTACTCGACCCCGAGGACCGAGGGGTCGCCGTCCTTCGGCACCAGCACCGCGACCGTGACCGCGGTCCGGATCGACAGGTTCTTGCCCGCCCGGCTGCGGAACTCGTCATAGGGCGGGTTCCACTCCCACTCGGTGCCTTGGCCACCGACGATCGAGTTGGTCGTGAAGTCCAGCATCGCCAGCACGCCCTCGGACGTCTGAACCGCGCGGATGCTCGTCTCGTCGAAGGGCTCGGCGGTCGTCTTGACCATGTCGACGCCCATGTCCGAGGCGTACGCGGCGATCTCGTCGCCGGGTTCGGCGAGCTTCTTGAACCCGTCGAGACCGTCGATCTTCTTCGGCTTCTCCAGGTAGGCGTCGATCTCGGCCGCGACCTCCTCGACCTGCTTCGTCGCCGCTGCCGGCACCGGGTCCGCGCCCTCCACCTCGGGCGGAACGGCCTTCTTCTTGACGCCGAGGCTGCTGCGTACCTTCCAGGGAGAGAGGGCGTCCTGCTGCTCATAGACGGCCAACCGGGTCAGCTTCGGCTTCTTCGCGCCCTTGACGCCGATCTCCACGACCGCCCACATCGGGTACTCGCTGAGCTGCACCGACCACACCCGCCCCGGCACCGCCGTCCAGGTGGACGGCCGGTCCCGGACGTCGAAGCCCTCGTTCACCGCGGAGGTGAGCCGGTCCTTGGCCAGGACCGGGCCGCTGTCGGCCTCTGCCCATGCCTCGGCCTTCCACTTCCCGGGCTGGTTGGCCTTGATCGCCTTGTTGTTGCGCTTGTTCCAGTCCTTCAGGAGGCCGGCTACGTCGTCCTTCCGCAGCGAGACCTTGCTGGGCTCGTCGAGCTCGACGGATGCGGGCATCGAGCACCCGGTCAGCGAGAACGCCACGACGCCGATCCCGGCCGCCATGCCCAGGCGGCGGTAGAGCCCGCCGGCCGGCGGGCGCGGCATGGCCGGGCGAGTCGGCGCCGGCCCCGTCGGCCCCATCGGTCCCGCCGGCCCCGTCAGGACCGGGCGGGCCGGCTGGGTCGGGTAGCTCGGCTGGGCGGGGTGGGGCGGCTGGGCGTACGAAACCGGCGGCCGGGGCGGCTGCCACTGGTCCTGGCGTTCACGTCTGCTGGTCAGCAGCAGGAGGACCGCGCCGACCAGCAGCAGGGCACCGAGGCCCGCGAGGCCCAGCGCGACCAGGAAGATCCCATCGAGCCGATAGCCGAAGGCGAGCTTGATCGGCGCACCGTCCCGGCTCGCGGCCAGGAACGAGACCGGCTCACCGGTCAGCGTCACGTTGAGCTCCTGGGTCCCCGAGCCCGAGACCGACTCGTCCCACCACGGTGCCTCGGAGGCATCCGGCACGCTCTCCCCCGAGCCCGCGGCACCGCTGACCCTGGTCAGCGGGGTCTTGGCGATCTCGACGGCCCTGGTGCCCTTGACGACGTCGAGCACGTCGACCGGGTTGCCGACACCGACGTACGCCTCCCCCATCGCCTCCACACGAACCGTGACCGGAAGCCGGTCGAAGGCGAACGCCTCCGGCGTGGAGTACGCCGCGCCCTGAGCGATCGGGGTCTCCTTGCCCATCAGGACGTCGTCGGGCCCAGCCGCGATGGCCAGACCCGCCCCGACGAGAAGGAGTGGGGCGCCGAGCAGTCCGAGGAGCACCGACAGGACGATCCTGCCGCCCTTCCTCGGCCGACCGGGATCAGCCATCACAGGTGCGTACGTTGCCGAGCTCATCGCGGCCTTCTAGGTGGGGGGTCCCGAGAAGTGGACGCGGCAATCTAGCGCGCTCGGCGAATTCCAGGAACCCATTAACCCGACCGGGCATGGTATTACCCGGCGGTATGGAACGTTTACGTCCACTTGGTAATTGTGAAGCCGTGTCGGACGGAACATCGCACGGTGAGCATCCCTAGCGTCATGAACCGCACGCGGACGTATCGAAGCGAGTGTTATCAGCTCGGCGGCCGCGCTGCGATCGATTCGATTTGACGATGAAAGGTATGAAATGAGCAAGAAGACAGGGCTGTTCCGCCGCGCCGCGGCCGTCGCCGCCTTCTCGGGTGTCGCCTTCGCACTGACCACCGGCACGGCCATCGCCGCTCCGGCGCCGACCACCGCCAGCGTCTCCTCCTCCGACCTCTCGCCCTCCTCGCAGAAGGCGTGGGAGGACTTCATCCTCGGCGGCTCCTACGTCGCCGGCGGTGCTTCCCAGATGGTCAGCGGCGCCTGGGTCGGCGCCCCGGGCCTGATCCTCGCCGGCGCCACCGGCTCCCCGATCACCCCGGAGCAGCTGGCTGCCTGGGAGAATTGGGACGAGGGCGGCCACAAGATCGGTGAGGGTGCCGCCATGATGGTCGCCGGCGCCTACGTCGGTGCCCCCGGCATCATCCTCGACCAGATCGCGGGCGGGGCGACCCCGAGCGACCTGTCGCCGAGCGAGCTCGAGCAGGTCACGTTCCTCATCCCGCAGGACAGCCCGGCGCTCGACGGTGTTCCCACCGAGCAGATCCCGAACCCGATGGCTCCCCTCGGATCCTTCTGAGCGGCGACATGACAGCTGCTGACCGGTCGTAGCTCCCACCACGATCCGATCGGCGCCGTCCCCAGATGGCCTAGGCGTGCACTCGTGCATGGCCGGGCCATCTGCGCATTTACGCGCGACCAGACAACGACGTTGCAGTTTGATGGAAATTACGTCATTACATTTCGTTCGGCACTTAGTTGACCCGAAAACCGCCGTGTCGCTTGCACTGATGACCCCCGATGCTCCTAGCATCATTTCCCGGATGCGAACGTATCGATGCGTCTGTTATCGGTCCGGGGGTCGCGTCCGTGCGTGATGTTTCAATTCGAATTGATCGATGAAAGGTACGAAATGAACATGAAGACAGGGCTGCTCCGCCGCGTCGCGGCCGTCGCCGCCTTCTCGGGTGTCGCAGTCGCACTGACCACGGGTACCGCCTCCGCAGCCGATGGCACCCACCACAACCGCACCGAGGCCGAGTGCATCAAGGAGAACTCCGCCGGTGCCTCCGACCTCTCGCCCTCGAGCCAGAAGGCCTGGGCCGGCTTCATCTGTGGCGCCGGTCAGGCGACCGGCGGCGCGGCCCGCATGGTCTCCGGCGCCTGGGTCGGCGCTCCGGGCCTCATCCTGATGGGTGCCACCGGCGGCGAGCTGAGCCCGGCGCAGAAGAAGGCCTGGGTGAACTGGGACGGTGGCTCGCACCAGGTCGGCAACGGTGCCGCCATGGTCGTCTCCGGCGCCTACGTCGGTGCGCCCGGCATCGTGATGGACAAGATCATGGGCGGCGCGATGCCGTCCGAGCTGTCCGACAGCGAGATGGAGCAGGTCTCGTTCCTGCTCCCGATGGACAACCCGGCTCTCGACGGCCTCCCCGTCGACCAGGTCCCGAACCCGCTGGGTCCGCTCGGCACCTTCTGAGGAACATGACCATGGCCGGGTGATCACCCCCTACCGACTGCTCGGCCACGTCACACAGGTGGCCCTGGGCGTGCACACGTGCACAGCCGGGGCCACCTGCACGTTTTCCACCGTGCTCAGGCACGTTCAGTCGTACGCCAGTGGCTCCTCGATCACGTCCATCACCGCTCTGGCGATCCAGTAGTGCCGGCCGCCGCGGCCCGACCGGCCGGCGGCCTCGATCCACCCGCGGCGCTCGGCGTCCTGGATCAGGTTGCGGGAACCCTGGTTGGTCAGACCGGTCGCGTCCTCGACGCGCTTGACGGTCAGGTAGGGGTTGGCGAACAACAGCGTGACCAGCCCGGACAGGTTGGCGCGCGAGGTGGCGGCCTCGTCGAGATAGCCCTCCCGGAGCGCGACCAGCCGCTCGGACCTGGTCGTGGCGTCCTCGGCCGAACGTCGCACCGCGGTGAGGAAGAACTGCAGCCACTCCTGCATCTCGCCACGTTCTCGGACGCTCTGCAGCCGCTGGTAGTAGGTCTGGCGGTGAGCCTCGATGTAGCCCGAGAGATAGAGCAGAGGCGTGGTCATCCGCCCCTCCTCCATCAGCATCAGGTTGATCAGCAGCCGCCCGATACGCCCGTTGCCGTCCAGGAACGGGTGGATCGTCTCGAACTGGTAGTGCATCAGAGCGCACCGCACCAGCGTCGGGCTGAGGTCGGGGACGTTGACGTACGCCTCCCAGTCGGCGATCAGCTCGGGCAGGTCGGGCGGGAGGGGTGGGACGTACGCGGCGGTGGTGGGGTTGTCGGTCGGCGAGCCGACCCAGACCGGGCTCCGCCGGAACTCGCCGGGGTGGCGCTCGTGACCCCGCACGCCGGTGAGCAGGGTCTTGTGGAGCTCGAGGACGAGCCGCTGGCTGAGCGGCCAGCTCCTGATGAGCTCGAAGCCCTGACGGGTCGCGGCGAGGTAGGCCTTGACCTCGGCCACGTCCTCGCTCCTGGTCGCCTGACCGCTGACCTCGTCCTGGAGGACCTCCTCGAGGGAGGTCTGAGTGCCCTCGATCCGGGAGGAGGCGACCGCCTCCTGGGTCAGGTAGGGCCCGATCAGCAGCTCGGGATCCTGGATCAGCGCGCTCACTCCCTGGAGGCGCCCCAGCGCGGCGTCGGCATCCGAGAGCGCCTTCACGGTGAGCGGCTGTAACGGCAGGTCACGCGGGATGTGGGCGGGCTTGTAGTACCAGTAGGCCCACTTGTTCCCCGGCTCGCGGGTCGCCCGGCCGAACTGCGGAGCGTCGTACCTCTCCGGATCCATGACCGGTCAACTTACCACTCCGAGGTCATTTGAGTTGGAAGTTGACGGGAACTTCCAAGCGGCTCTTGGAAGCTGCCCGCCAACATCCAACCGTCCCCTACGATCCACGCGTGACAACGCGTGCTCGGCGGGCACCGGCGATCCTGATCGCCTCGCTCGTCCTCCTGCTGGCGGTCGGGTTCGTGCTCGCCACGCAGGTCTCCGGCTTCCTCGGGATCAGCGCCGAGCCGGTCGCGGCAGCACCCGAGACGGCGAGCGTCGCGGCGGCACGGACGGCGACCGCACCCACCGTCGGCCGTGTGCGGCTGGCCGAGGACGAGGCGGGCCCCCGGGTCCGACTCGCGGCCGCGGCATTCCAGAAGGCGGTCGACGACTCCGGAGCCCGAGCCGGCGGCACGCTGACCGTGACGACCGGGACCGGCCTCGGCGAAGGCGCCGGGGCCGAGGCGTACCGGGCGACGAGCGACGGCACCGACATCCACCTGGAGGCCGCCGACGCGGCGGGGGCCGCGGCCGGGCTCTACCAGCTGGCCGACCGCGTGCGCACGGCCCGTCCGCTCCTCACCCCCGGCGAGGACGGCGAGGTGCAGCAGCCGGACCTCCCGCTGCGTCTCGTCGACAAGGGCGCGGCCGGCGTTCCCGGGACGGCCGCCGACTGGCGTACGGGCGAGGAGTACTCGCACAACAGCGGCCAGTTCGCCGACGCGATCCTCTCGGACGCGCCGTTCGTCGACACCGAGGCGCTCGCCGAGGACGCCGAGGAGTTCCGGACGTACGTCGATCATCAGCTCGGCCGGGGCTACAACGGCATCGTCATGCCCGGATTCCTCGAGTACGTCACCTTCGACCGCTTCGGCGACGGCGACGAGATCTATCCGACCGCCGAGGACCCGCACATCGCCCGAGCGCTCGCGATGCGCGAGCACTTCGGCTCGATGTGGCGGTACGCCCACGATGCCGGGATGAGGGTCTACCTCGGCACCGACATGCTCGCCCTGTCCACGCCGCTCCAGCGCTACCTCGACGAGCACGGTCTCGACGCCGAGGACCCGGAGACCTGGAGCATCTACGCCGCGGGGCTCGAGGAGCTTCTCGCCGAGATGCCGTACGTCGACGGGTTGATGATCCGCATCGGCGAGGGCGGCCGGATCTACCAGCTGCCCGGCTGGGACTACTGGTCGGAGATCGCGGTCACGACGCCGACGGCGGTCAAGGCGATGCTCGACGCGTTCACGACCGTCGCCGAGCACCAGGATCGAGAGATCATCTTCCGAACCTGGAGCGTCGGCGTCGGTGCGGTCGGCGACCTGCACACCAACCCCGTCTCGTACGAGAAGGTGCTCGGTGACGTGCACAGCGATGCGCTGATCGTCTCGACGAAGCACGTCGCCGGCGACTTCTACTCCTTCCTCCCGCTCAACCCGACCCTGGAGGTAGGCGGCCATCGGCGCCTCGTCGAGATGCAGAGCCGGCGCGAGTTCGAGGGGTTCGGGGCGCTCCCGAACGACCTCACCGCTGCCTACTCGGCGGCCCTGACCCACCTGGTCGACGCCAACCCGAACATCGAGGGAGTGTGGTCCTGGAGCCAGGACGGCGGCCCGATCCACGCCGGCCCGCGGACGCTCTACCTCCGCGAGGGCTTCTGGCAGCTGTGGGACCTGAACTCGTACGCGGCCTCGCGGCTCGCCTGGGACACCTCGGCCGAGCCGGGCGAGCTCACCGCGGACTGGGCGCGCGAGGCGTTCAGCTCGGACCCGGCCACGGTGCGGGCGGTCGGGGAGGCGATGGCGCTCTCGCGCGAAGCGGTGCTCGACGGGCTCTACATCGCGCCGTTCGCCGAGAACCAGGTGCGCGCGCTCGGGCTCGAGATCCCGCCCCAGACCTGGCTGTTCGAGTGGGACATCGTCACCGGAGACACGGCCGTCCTCAGCAGCATCTACGCGATCAGCGAGGACCGCCTGGACGAGGCGGCCGAGGGCGGCCGGGACGCGATCGAGACGGCCGAGTCGATGCGGCGGATCATCGCCGCGACCGATCCCTCGACCTGGCGCGATCCGGCGCTGCGTACGGACCTCCTGGCGTCGATCGACTACGAGATCAACCTGTTCCGGGTCCTCAGCGACTACCGCGCGATGACGATGTATCACGCCGAATGGCTCGACACGGGATCATCCGGGGCACGCGATCGATGGCAGTCGGCGCGGGCGGCGTTCGAGAGGTCGCGTGCCTCGCACGTGTCGACCTACGGCGACGACCAGGCCCACCCCGCCTTCCAGTTCACCGCCGCCGACATCGGTGCGAGGCGGGCCGACCGGGATCCGGCGATGGCCTGGATCGCTCGTGGGCTGCTCGTGCTCTCCATGGCCGGGCTGATCCTGGTCAGGCCGTTGCGGACCGCGCTGACGCGACCGTGGCGGCTGGGCCGTCTCCTGCGGGAGAGACCGGTACGTCGGTGGGAGCGGGTGGTTGTGCTGGTCCTGCCGCTGCTGGTGCTGGTGCTCGGCCGGTTGACCCTGACGTGGTTCGCGGCGCCCTCGCATGTGGCTCTGACCGTGGGCGCCTGGGTGTTGTTCGCGCTGGCGCTACGACTCCTGATCGGCCGACGCGACCCCTTCGCGCTCTGGACGGTTCTCGGCGCGGTCGTGCTGGTCCGGTCGGTGATCCTGATGGCGGCACTCGCCAACCGCGGACCGGGGCGCTACTGGTTCCTCTTCTGGACCGATCCGGGCCCTCGGACGTTCTACATCACCGTCGCGTTCGCCGGTTTCGGGCTGTTGTTCGTCGCCACGGCCCTGGCCCTGCGAAGCGCCTACGGGTTCACCCGTCGCGGAGCCGTGGGACGGGTCCTGATCGCAGCCGGGGTCCCGGTCGTCCTCGGCGGCGCGGGTGTCGCGATGTTGGGCACCGAACGCGCCCTGACGGTCTGGAACGACCAGATGGCGCTCATCCCCTGGGGACTCTCGCGCATCCTGGGCATCACCGTGCACCTCGGTATCCCGACGAGCCTGCCGTGGTTCGCGGTCGCTTGCGGAGCCGCCGCCGCGCTGGTCGGGGTCACCTTGAGCGTGCGGCTTCGCCGCTAGTCTGGCTCCGTGCAGTTCGGCCAGTATCCCGCTCCACGCCACACGATCGCTCACCTCTCCGACACCCATCTCTACGCCGGTGACGAGCGGCGCATCTACGGCAAGGTGGACCCCGCGCCCGGGTTCGAGCGGGCTTTGGCGCGGCTGCGCGGGATGCCCACCCCGCCGCAGGCGATCGTCTTCACCGGCGACCTCGCCGACCTGGGCGAGCGTGGCGCCTACGTGCGTCTTCGCGAGCAGGTGGAGCCGGTCGCGGCCGAGTTCGGCGCGGAGATCGTCTGGGTGATGGGCAACCACGACGAACGCGAGGTCTACTCCGAGGTGCTCTTCGGCGAGGCCTCCGACGCCCCGCAGGACCGCGTCCACGAGGTCGCGGGCCTGCGGATCATCGCCCTGGACACCACCGTGCCCGGCTGGCACCACGGCGACATCGATGACTCGCAGCTCGAGTGGCTGGCCGAGGTGCTGAAGGAGCCGGCGCCTCACGGCACGCTGCTGACGATGCACCATCCACCGGTGCCGCTCCCCCTCAACGACGCCAGCGTGATCATCGAGCTCGACGGCCACGACCGGCTCGCTCCGGTGTTGGCGGGCAGCGACGTACGCTCCATCTTGGCCGGTCACCTGCACTACTCGACCAACACCACCTTCGCCGGTATCCCGGTCTCGGTCGCCTCCGCGAGCTGCTTCGCCGCCGCCCCCGCGACCGCCGACCGGTTCTCCTCAGCCGTCGCCGGCCACCAGGCGATCTCACTGGTCCACCTCTACGACGAAGGCGTCGGTGGCGTGCCCGGCGCCCCGGTCGTGCACACCACCGTGCCCACCAGCGAGTCCCCCGAGGTCGCCGGCTTCCCCTTCTCGGTCGTCGAGAAGCTGGCCGCGATGACCGTCGCCGAGCGCCGCGACCTCTTCTCCCGCAAGGGCAAGGCCGCTCGCGCCCTGCGGCGTCAGCTTCGAGACTGACCAAGGACGGCCTCGATCTCCGACTCGAGGCTGATGTGGGCGTACGTCCGGGCCCGGAACGATGGCTGTGACACGTCGACGACGACAGGAGCAGCCATGTCTCGGACCCTCGTCCGCACGGGCACCGCAGCGATCGCCGCGGTGCTCCTTCCCCTGACGGCCGTACCGGCCGCGTACGCCCAGCCTGATCCCGATCCTGATCGCGGGCCTGCGGCCTTCGCGCCGGACCCGACGACACTGACCCGGGAGGCGACTGCGATCGCCGAACGGGCGGCGGCCAAGCATCGGGGGTTCAAGGCCCGGTCGGCGACTCCCACCGCCGCCGGCCTCGACCGAGCCGTCGACGCGCTCATAGCCGACGGCGCCCTCGGCGTCACCGCCCGGGTCGAGGCTCCGGGTCTGACGTGGACGGGGGCAGGCGGCGTACGCGAGGCGGGCACCGAGCGCAACGTCCGGGCCTTCGACAGGTTCCACGTCGCCAGCAACACCAAGACGATGATCGCGACCCTGGTCATGCAGGAGGTCGAGCGCGGCACGTGGAGTCTGGACACCCCGGCGGAGGACGTACTGCCCGGGATCTTTCCTGCCGGCGTCACGATCGAGCACCTGCTCAGCCACCGCTCCGGGGCCCCGCGCGGCCCCGAGGAGTTGCTGCAGACTCGCGTCGAGGACCCCGACTCGTTGGAGCAGCTCATCGACGCCGTCGGTCAGCACTACTCCGAGGCCGAGCACCTGGCCGCGATGCGCTCGGTCCCCTGGCTCTTCGAGCCCGGCACCGACTTCTCCTACTCCAACTACGGCTACGTCGCCCTCGGCGTCATGCTCGAGAAGGAGACCGGCCAAGATCTCGACGACCTGCTCCACCGGCGCATCTTCCGGTCGGCCGGCATGCTCCGCACCGACTACCCGAAGACCTCGCACAACCGCGGACCGTTCCTCGAGGGTGCGGCCAAGATCGACCAGACCGGATGGCGGTCCCTGACCGACCTGGACCCGAGCGTCTTCCACGCCTCCGGCGCCGCGACCAGCACCACCCGCGACCTGGCCTCGCTCAACGAGGCGCTGCTGACCGGTGAGCTGGTCTCACCGGCCTCGGTCGACGCCATGCTCCCGCCGCGCGCGGGCAGCGCCGACCCCGAATACGGGCTGGGCATCTATCGCGTCGCCGACCCGTGCACGGAGGGTGAATACCTCTACGGCCACGACGGCGCCCACTTCGGCACCCAGTCGATCAACTGGAGCTCGCGCGACGGCGAGCGTCAGGTCACTCTCGCCTGGACCGGCCGCGACTACACCGGTGCCACCGAGCCGCCCTACGACCTCGGCCTCCTGCTGGAGCCGATGCTGCTCGCGACCTGCTGAGTCCTTCGAACCCTGGGAGCGCCAGGCGTACGTGGTGCGCCTGGCGCTCCCAGGGTGTCGCGCCGGCCAGGTCAGGGTCGCAGGATGCGACGCTCGATCGCCGTGGCGACGGCACCGGCTCGGGTGTCGACGCCGAGCTTGGTGTAGATGTGGGAGAGGTGCGACTTGACCGTCGCCTCGCTGACCAGGAGCTCGCGAGCCATCTCCTTGTTGCCCAGCCCTCGGGCGAGCAGCCGCAGGATCTCGACCTCGCGCGGGCTCACCTTCGGCGCCGGCGAGGCGGCCCGCTGCAGCAGCCGGGTCGCGACCGAGGGCGCCAGCACGGTCTCTCCTCGTGCGGTGCCGCGGATGGCGCGGAACAGCTCGTCGGGCGGCGCGTCCTTCAACAGGTAGCCCGCCGCACCGGCGTCGACTGCCTCGAGGACGTCGGCCTCGGTGTCGTAGGTGGTCAGCACCAGCACGTGCGGCGGCTCCGGCAGGTCGCGGACCAGCCGGGTGGTCTCCGCGCCGCCCGGCCCGTCGCCGAGGCTGAGGTCCATCAGCACCACGTCCGGCCTGGTCTCGCCGACGACCGCGACGGCCTGGGCCGAGTCGGCGGCCTCGCCGACGACGTCCAGGTCGTCCTGGGCGTCCACCAGGGCGCGTACGCCTGCCCGGACGACCGGATGGTCGTCCACCAGCACCACCCGGATGCGTTGCTCAGCCACGACGTTCCTCCCCCTGAGATGCTGCCTGTCCGGCCGCGAACGAGGCCGCGACCACCGTGCCCTCGCCCGGGGCGCTCTCGATGACCAAGTCTCCACCCAGCAGGCGGGCGCGAGCCCGCATTCCGGCCAGGCCGTGTCCGCGCAGCCCGTCCGTCTCCCGGAGCGCGGCCGGGTCGAAGCCGCAGCCGTCGTCACGTACGTCCAGGGCGACCCCGCCCTCGTGGAAGGTGAGGGAGACGACCGCCGTGGTCGCGCCGGCGTGCTCGGCGACGTTGGCGAGCGCACCCCGCAGGGTGCGTACGACGGCCGTCGCCACCCGGCCACCGACCTCGTGCGGGTCGCCGTGGACGTGGACCGGAACGCTGAGCCCGGTGGTGGCGGCGACGTCGTCGGCGACCTGGCGTACGGCGGTGGCCAGCGCCGATCCGCCGGTCAGCTCGGTGGGGGCGAGATCGCGGACGACCCGTCGCGCCTCGTCGAGCGAGGAACGGGCCATCGTGGCCGCCTGGTCGACGTGGCCCCGGGCGTCGGCCGGGCGCGACTCCCACTCCTGGTCGGCGGCCTGGAGCAGCAGGTTGATGCTGGTCAGGCCCTGGGCGACGCTGTCGTGGATCTCCCGGCTCAGCCGCGCCCGCTCGGCCACGACACCAGCGCGGCGCTCGGCGTCGGCGACCTCGTCCTGGGCCGCCTCGAGCTCGTTGAGGAGTTGGCGACGGGTCGCCGCGTCGCGCTCGAGGGCGCGGTAGGCGGTCACGGCGAGCACGGCGACACAGACCGGTCCGAGAAGGACGGTCGGGTCGGCCAGGCCGGTCATCCGGCTCCAGGCGACCGCGACGACCGCGACGAGGAACACCGTGACGGCCACGGCCCAGCGGAACGGCAGCACCCGCAGGGCCAGGAAGACCAGCGGCACCGCCGCCCACGAGAACGACGGCGCGATCAGCGCCAGCACCGTCCAGCAGGCGACCACCGCGGCCAGCCAGACGACCGCGGCGGTGCCGGCGAGGCGGCGGCCCGCGGCGTACGCGATCAGGAGGACGGCGGCGCCGGGCAGGACCACCTCGGCCTGGTCGCCGAGGCCGTGTCCCTGCAGATAGCGGGCGACCGAGGCGATGACGAGCACCACCAGCGAGATGTGGAGCCAGCGGTCGAGCAGCGTCTGGCCGGCCAGGATCCCACCGGTGCGCGGGCTGAGCCCCGAGGTTGGCACGGTTTCGGTCGACATGGTCGTTCCAGGCTAGGCCGGTCGCGCGGCTCCGGCATCATCCGATCGGCTATCCGGGGTGTCGCCGAACGGCTATCCAGACGTCGCCGGTCACCCGATGTCTCGACCCCTCCCCGACGGCGATGGTTGATGCATCAGCTCGACCAACAGCACCGAACACCGGAGGAGCACCACCATGCGTACGTCCCGAATCGCCGCCCTCGCCGGCCTGGCCGGCATCGCCGCCTCGGCCACCCTGTCCTTCACCGCCCTCGGCATGGGCACCGCGGCCAGCGCCGCCGAGGGCGACGGCCGCCCGGCGAGCTACCTGCTCGAGGGCGACCCGTCCGCCCAGGGCGGCTCGAAGTTCGAGGGCATCGGCGTCGACCCGGAGTCCGGGAGGTTCTACGTCAGCGAGGTCACCGGCGGCGAGATCCAGCGCGGCTCCGCCGACCGTGCCCAGGCCGAGGAGTGGCTGGCCGGTGACGGCACCGACGGCCGCTACACCGCTCGCGGCATCACCGTCGACGACGAGGGCCGCATCTACATCGCCGGTGGCCCGAACGGCACCGGCAACGACCGCCCCGACCTGTGGGTCTACAGCCCCGAGGGCGAGCTGCTCGCCGCCCTCCGCGTCCCCGACAACAACGCGTTCCTCAACGATGTCGCGATCGGACCGGATGGCGCTGCGTACTTCACCAACTCCAACGACCCGACGATCATCCGGGTCGCCGAGGGTGCCTCCGGCTGGGAGGCGAACGAGTGGGCCGACGGCGGCTCGCTGATCACCCGCCAGGAGGGCTTCAACCTCGGCGGCATCGTGCTCAGCCAGGACCGCTCCGCCTTCGTGGTCGCGCAGGGCACCACCGGGCAGCTGTGGCGCTTCTCCGTCGCGACCGGCGAGGTCAGCGAGATCGACACCGACGGCGCGAACCTGCGCAACGCCGACGGCCTGATCGCGCAGGGCCGCGACCTCGCCGTGGTCCGCAACTTCGACAAGCAGCTCGTGCACCTCGAGCTGAACCCGTCGGCGACCTCCGCCGAGCTCGTCTCGTCGCGCGCCACCGACCCGGACCGCGTCTTCACGACCGGCAAGCTGCTCGACGGCAGGCTGCTGCTGGTCGACAGCCACTTCGACGAGCAGACCGCGCAGGGACCGTACGAGATCGTCACCGCCAGGATGCCCCGATGACCGGTCCGCGCCTGCGGCGGTCGGCGGCAGCCTCCGTCACGGCGTCCGCGGTGCTGGCCCTGCTTCTGGCAGGCTGCGCCTCGGCGCCGGAGGAGGCCGCCGAGCCGGCCTCCCCCACCCCGTCCGCGTCCGCCGCGTCCGCCGCGACCTCCGCGCCGGCGCGTAAGACCCTGGAGCCCGAGGAGCGACAGCGCATGAACGAGGAGCTGATCAAGGCCGCCTGGGACAACGACGTGGCCCGTGCCCGTCAGCTGATCCAGGCCGGGGCCGACGTCAACTACCAGGACGAGACCCAGCAGAGCGCCTACCTCATCGCCGCGAGCGAGGGCTACGTGGACCTGCTCGACCTGACTCTCCGCAACGGCGCCGAGATCAACGCCAAGGACTCCTACAACGGGACCGCGCTCATCCGGGCCGCCGAGCGCGGCCACGCCGACATCGTGGGGCGTCTGGTGCAGGCCGGGATCGACCTCGACCACGTCAACAACCTGGGCTGGACCGCGCTGCACGAGGCGGTCGTCCTGGGTGACGACGGCCCGGACGCGGCCGACACCGTACGGGTGCTCGTCGCGGCCGGCGTGGACATCTCGATCGAGGCGGGCCGGGACGGGAAGACCGCCCTGGAGCACGCCGAGGAGCGTGGATTCGACGCGATCGCGTCGACGCTGCGTACGGCATCTGCCGAGGTCGCCGACGGCGACCAGCAGCTCCTGCGGGCGGCGGCGTCGGGCGACACCGACTCGGCCGCGGCGGCCCTCCGGGGCGGCGCCGATCTGGAGACCAGGGACGGCAACAGGCGTACGCCTCTCCTGCTCGCGGTCACCGACGACCACCTCGAGACGGCCCGTCTGCTCGTGCACCTGGGTGCCGACCCGGACGCCCTCGACGGCCAGCACGACACGCCCTGGCTGGTCACCGGCGTCACCGGGAGCGTCCCGATGGCCGAGCTGCTGCTCAGCGTCGATCCGGACCTGACCGTACGCAACCGCTACGGAGGCGTCTCGATCATCCCGGCCAGCGAGCGCGGCCACGCGGACTACGTCGAACGCGTCGCGAAGACCGCGATCGACCTCGACCACGTCAACGACCTCGGCTGGACCGCCCTCCTCGAGGCCGTGATCCTCGGCGAGGGGTCCGACCGCTGGCAGCGGGTCGTCCGCAGCCTGCTCGAGAACGGCGCCGACCCGAGCATCGCCGACCGTGACGGCGTGACCCCGCTCGAGCACGCCCGCAACCGCGGCTTCACCGAGATCGCTCGGATCATCGAGCAGCACAGCAACGAGCAGCACCGCGGCTGATCGGCCGCCGCCTCAGAGCCCGAGGCCCTGACCGGTTCCCCCGCCGGTCGGGGCCTCGTTCGTCCCGTTCGTCTCAGGTGACACGAAAGACCGGCCAGCCGATCTCGGTGCGCCACGCAGCGGGATCGCTCGTGTCACGAGGGCCGACGACGTAGACCTCCCGCACCGGCCCAGCCACCGACATCGCGTTCTCCACCACCCAGGTCCCGAGCTCGCCGTACGCGACCTCGATGCCGTCGTGCTCGCCGACGTGGGTGGTGACGGCCAGCTCCGCGGCCGGAAGCGTCGCGGGGTGCACGCGTCCGGTGCGAGGGGGCGCGGCGGTAGGCAGGTAGACGAGCACGTGCCCGCGCTCCTGCTCGAACAGTGCGTTGTCGTAGGCACCGCCCGGCGGACCGGTCACGTCGGCGCCGACGGCCGCCTCCAGTTCGGCCATCGCGCCTGCGTACCAGGCCTCGACGTCGCGATGCTCGACGACGGCCTCCACCGCCGCGACGGTCCGGGCGGGTTCCGCGCGCAGCTCGACGTCGATCGGCGCGGGATCGGGCCGGAGCAGGCGGCGCAGCGACACGACCGCGGCCCGCGTGCGGTCGAGCTCGTCCTCGAGGCGTTGCAGGTGGTCCGCGATCAGGGCCGCCCGGACACCCGGATCGGGGGTCCGCAGGATCCGCTGCACATCGCCCAAGGGGACGTCGAGCTCGCGAAGCCGGTGGATGACCTGCGCGGTCGGGATCTGGTCGACGCTGTAGTAGCGGTAACCGGTGGTCTCGTCCACCACAGCCGGATCCAGTAAGGCGGCCTCGTGATACCGACGTAGGGTCCGCACACTCAAGTGGGTCAACCGCGAGAACTCCCCGATGGTCAGCACCCCCTCATTGTGAACGCTCCCCCTGGGGGAGAGTCCACCGCTTGACCCTCCCACGCCGAGAGGCCAGATGGTGGGCTCATGACACAGCACACCGATCTACCGTCCGACCTGCTCCCGACCATCGTGCGCGAGTTCCTCGCCGCCCACATCGCCCGCGACGCAGACACCGCCTCGTCCTACTTCGTCGAGGATGCGGTGGTCGTCGACCAGGACGAGACCTTCCGCGGCCGGGAGGGCGCCCACGCGTTCCTGCGGGACGCCGGGTCCGAGTTCGAGTACACGACCGACCAGATCGGCGCTCGCCGCGTCGATGACACCCACTGGGTGGTCACCGTGCGGCTCGAGGGCACCTTCCCGGGAGGCGTCGCCGAGCTCGACTACCGGTTCGCGCTGCGGGATGGCCTCGTCGCCGAACTCGTCATCGCCAACCACCCAGCCTGACCGAACCCACACCACCTCGATCTTCGACAAGGAGAGAAATGTCCATCTCAGATCGCGACCGTCTCGATGGTCGCCGGGCCCTGGTCACGGGCGGCTCGAAGGGCTCGGGCAAGGCCGTCGTGGAGAGACTGCGAGAGATGGGTGCCGACGTGTACGTGACGGCGCGCACCATGCCCGACGGGTACGAGCACCCTGACCGGTTCATCGAAGCAGACATCCTGACGGCAGCAGGAACCGACGCCGTGGCCGCTCGCATCGCAGAGGCCGGCGCACTCGACATCCTGGTGCACGTCGCCGGAGGGGGGTCGACGCCGTCCGGTGGATTCGCGGTCATCACCGACGACCAGTGGCTCACCGAGCTGAACCTCAACTTCCTGGGAGCAGTACGGCTGGATCGAGCCCTTCTACCGGCGATGATCGAGTCCGGGTCGGGCGTGGTCCTGCACGTCACCTCGATCCAGCGTGAGCTGCCCCTGTACGACGCGTCCTTGGCCTATGCGGCAGCGAAGGCCGCGCTGCGCACGTACAGCAAGGGACTCGCCAACGAGCTCGCGCCACGCGGCGTACGGGTCAACGCGATCAGCCCCGGCGGAATCGAGACCGAAGCCTACGAACGGTTCGTGGACCGGATCGCCGAGGGCAACGGACTCACCCGTGAAGCCGCCAAGCAGACGATCTACGACTCCCTCGGCGGAGTACCCCTGGGACGGTTCGCGAGCACCGAGGAGATCGCGGACCTGGTCGGATTCCTCGTCTCGGACCGCGCCTCGGCGATCGTCGGCGCCGAGTACGTGATCGACGGCGGCACCGTCCCGACCGTCTGAGCACTCGCGAACACCCCACTGATCAGCCGCCGGTCGGGGCCTCGTCCCGGGTGAACGTGAGCTGCTGGACATCGATGTAGTCGGCGGCGAATCCGGCGCGGGTGTACTCCAGGTAGAAGTGCCACATCCGCAGGAACGTCTCGTCGAACCCGAGCGCCCGGACCTCGGGGGCGTGCTCCCACAGCGCGTGGTCCCACCGCCGCAGGGTCTCCGCGTAATGGGCCCCGAACGAGAGCCGGCTCCGCAGCCGGAGCCGGGTGTGCTCCTCGGTGACACCGGTGATCGCCTCGGTCGAAGGGAGCAGGCCGCCGGGGAAGATGTACTTGGTGATCCAGGTCTCGGTGTTGCGGGTCGCGAGCATCCGGTCGTGCGGCATGGTGATCGCCTGGATCACTGCGGTGCCGCCCGGGGCCAGGACCTCGTCGATCTTCGCGAAGTAGACCGGCCAGAACCGCTCCCCGACCGCCTCGATCATCTCGACCGAGACCACCGCGTCGTACGTCCCCTCCACGGCCCGGTAGTCGCACAGCTCGATGTCCACCCGATGGTCGAGACCGGCCGCGCCGATCCGGCGCCGGGCCAGCTCGGCCTGCTCGACGGAGAGGGTCACCGAGGTGACCTGGGCGCCCCGGGCGGCGGCCCGCAGGGCCAGCTCTCCCCAGCCGGTCCCGATCTCGAGCAGACGGGTGCCCGCCCCGACTCCCGCCTCGTCGAGGATCCGGTCGATCTTGCGGTGCTGGGCGAGCGCCAGGTCCTCGGTCGAGGGCAGCGAGGAGAAGAGGCCCGCCGAGTAGCTCATCGTCGGGTCCAGGAAGAGGGCGAAGAAGTCGTTGGACAGGTCGTAGTGGTGGCCGATGTGCTCGCGCGCGTTCTCGGGGGTGTTCAGGTCCTTCGCACCGCGGCGCCGCTCGTAGACGCCGCGCAGCCGCTGCGCCCACCCGGGCAGCAAATCGTCGAGGTCCCGGCACAGCACGGTCAGCGTCTCCCCGAGCTCCGGCGCGTCCCAGGCACCGGTCAGGTACGCCTCGCCGAAGCCGATCAGCCCGTGCCGGCTGAGCCTGGCGTAGAACTCCTCGGGCCTGTGCAGCACGATGTCGGCAGGGCTGCCGTCCTCGCTCACGCTGATGCCGAGCCGCTTCGTGGCGGCCCGGAACACGGCCGCCGCGGCAGCCGCGGTGCCCCGGGCGACCAGGCCGCTGGGTGCTTCCTGCAGCATCGGCCAACGCTCACCCACCAGGGGCTGGGCGGTGGGGGCTTCGATGGTCTTCATCGGACTCCTTCTTGGTGGTGCAACGGCCGTCTGTGGACCGGCAGGCGTCGTAGCCACAGCGCTACGCCGTGGATGCGGATCCAGGCCGCGCCGAGGATCGCGGCGGGAGCGGATCGGAGCGTGTCCCCGAACCGCCCTTCGACCCGGGAGCCGCGGACGGAGGCGTCGAAGACGGTCCCGTCCTCGGTGGTCAGCCGGACGGCGACCCGGAGGCGCCCGTCGGGTGGCGGCACGGTCAGCTCGTAGTGGCCGTCCACGCCGTGGAACGGCGAGACGTACATCGCCTTCGCGACCTGTGCCCGATGCTGGTCGTCGGGGTGGACGAGGTACGCGTGCCGGTCGCCGTAGGTGTTGTGCACCTCGACGACGGTGGCCAGCGGCTCCCCGGAGGCGGCCGTGCACCAGTAGACGCTGATCGGGTTGAAGCTGAACCCGAGGGCTCTCGGCTGAGCCGCCATCAGCACCCGCGCGTCGGCCAGATCGATGTCGTGGCGCTTCAGGAACGCGGCGAGGTTCTCCCGGATCGAGAGCTCGGGGTCGCCCAGATGGTCGCGGGCCTCGAAACGGCCGAGAGGCCCGTGATCGGGGAGCCGGTCCAGGTCGACCACCTGCCAGTGGGAGCGGTGCACGAACCGGTTCCGCAGCGGCCCCCGCCGGGTGTGGCTGATCGTGGTTCGATAGACCCCGGTCGCGTCGTCGGGCCGCTCCGTCGGGGTCGTCCAGGACAGTCCCAGCCGCTCGGCCGCACGGGCACCGGAGCGGGCGCCGTCCTCATGGAACCCCCAGCCTCGCCAGGCGCCGGCGAAGACCAGCGCGTGGGAGTCCAGCTCGTCGGCCCGCTGTTGGGCGGCGACCGATTCCGGGGTGTAGAGCGGATGCTCGTACTCCATGGTGGCGATGACCTTCTCCGGGTCGATCAGGTCGGCCCCACCGAGCGTGACCAGATGACGTACGCCTCCGGGAGCCGGCAGCCGCATCAACCTGGTCAGGTCGTAGGTGACCGTGACCTGGCCGCGGCCCGGGCGCTCCAGGTAGTTCCACGAGGAGCGGACGTGCTCGCTGTCCGGCAGCAGGCTGGTGTCGGTGTGCAGCTGAGCCTGGTTGGCGGAGTACGGGAACCCACCCAGGATCTCCCGCTGGGCCGCCGTCGGCTCGCCGAGCATCGCCAGCGACTGTCCCGGATGGGTCGCGAGCACGGCCCCGTCGAAGAGCTCGGTGCGCCCGTTGCCGTCGGTGATCTCGACACCCCCGCCGGTCTCGACCACGTTCACCACCTTCGTCGAGGTCAGCACCCGGCCGCCGCGGTCGCGGATCGCGGCGGCGACCCTCTCCACGTACATCGCCGACCCGCCGGTGACCGTGCGCCAGCGCGGCGACCCGAAGATCTGCAGCATCCCGTGGTGGCTGAGAAACTCGAAGAGGTAGCGAGCCGGGTAGCTCAGCGCCGTGGCCGGGTCGCAGGACCACACCGCGGCGACCAGCGGTGCCATGAAGTGGCGGCGGAAGTGCGGCGTGAACCCGTGCTCGTCCAGGAACGCCTCGAGGGTGCGATCGTCCGGCTCACCGCCGGCGAGCAGCGCCCGCGCCGCCCGGTGGAACCGTGGGATCTCGGTGAGCATCCGCAGGTGCGCCGGGCGCCACGCACGGCGGTCGGGCAGCACCCCGCGCAGCCCGCGCGCGCCTGCGTACTCCACCTCGGCGCTCTCCGAACGCACCGACATCGACATCTCGGAGACCTGCGTCGGCACGTCGAGCTCGGCGAAGAGCCGGAGCAGGGTCGGATACGTACGCCTGTTGTGCACGATGAACCCGGTGTCGATCGCCAGCTCGCTCCCGTCCGGCGCGGTGACGCGGTGGGTGTCGGCATGGCCGCCCAGCCGGTCATCGGCCTCGAAGAGCGTCACCGCGCTGTCGCCGGAGGCGACGTAGGCGGCGGTCAGGCCGGCCACCCCGCTGCCCACCACGGCGATCCGACGGCGTTCGTGGTCGGCGCTGCTCATCGGGCTCCTCGGGTCGAAGTGGGGATCGGCGCAGAGGCGCCGACACCCGGTCTTCGGTCACCGGGGCGAATCGGATTGGTCCCGGGCCGTCAGCTTTCTCGGGACGGCCCGGGGAGCGTCAGCCGCGACCGGCGTACGGCATCCCGGTCGCGAGGATGGTCATCGCCGGCACGCTGACCCCGGGCGGCAGCTGGGCCATGGCGACCACCGCGTCGGCGACGTGCTGCGGGTCGAAGGTCGGCTCGGGACGTACGGTGCCGTCGGCCTGACGGGCGCCGACGGCGATCCCGGCGGTCATCTCGGTGGCCGCATTGCCGATGTCGATCTGACCGACCGCGATGTCGTGGGTACGGCCGTCGAGGGCCAGCGAACGGGTGAGACCGGTGATCGCGTGCTTGGAGGTCGTGTAGGCGACGCTGCCCGGTCGCGGCACGTGCGCGGAGATCGAGCCGTTGTTGATGATCCGCCCGCCGCGCGGGTCCTGTCGCTTCATCCGGGCGAACGCCTCGCGGGCGCAGAGGAAGGAGCCGGTGACGTTGACGGCCAGCGTCGCAGCGAACTCCTCGGGCGGGACCTCGTCGACCTCGCCGCTCGGCCCGAACGTGCCGGCGTTGTTGACCAGCAGGTCCACGCGCCCCCACATCCCGACGACCGCGGCGAACGCCGCCGACACCTCAGCGGCGGAAGCGACGTCCGTGGGCAGCACGAGGGACCGCGCCATCACCGACGCGGTCTCCTCGAGCGAGGCCTTGGTGCGCCCGAGGAGCGCGACCTGGAAGCCGGCGCCGTCCAGCGCCTGCGCGATCACCCTCCCCAGCCCGGAGCCGGCACCGGTGACGACCGCGACCGGCATCAGGTGAACTGCCTCGACAGGACCGCGTGCCGGTTGACGTCCTTGTAGAGCAGGTAGCGGAACCGGTCGGGTCCACCGGCGTAGCAGGCCTGCGGACAGAACGCCCGCAGCCACATGAAGTCGCCCTCCTGCACCTCCACCCAGTCCTTGTTGAGCAGGTAGACGGCCTTGCCCTCGAGGACGTAGAGCCCGTGCTCCATCACGTGCGTCTCCGGGAACGGGATCGCGCCGCCGGGCTCGAAGCTGACGATGTTGACGTGCATGTCGTGGCGTACGTCATCGGGGTCGACGAAGCGCTGGGTCTTCCAGGCGCCGTTGGTGCCCGGCATCTCACCGCCGGGTACGTCGACCTCGTTGGTGACGAACGGTTCGGGAACGTCGATGCCCTCGACCGCCTGGTAGGCCTTGCGGATCCAGTGGAACCGGGCGACCTGGTCGCTGGCGTTGTGCAGTGTCCAGGTGGAGCCGGGCGGGAGGAAGGCGTAGCCACCCGGGGCGAGATCGTGCTTCTCGCCCTCGACCGAGAGCGTCAGCGCGCCCTCGACCACGAACAGCACACCCTCCGCGCCCGGGTCGAGCTCGGGCTTGTCACTGCCGCCGCCGGGCGAGACCTCGACGATGTACTGGGAGAAGGTCTCGGCGAACCCCGAGAGCGGGCGGGCGATCACCCACAGCCGGGTGCCCTCCCAGAACGGGAGCTTGCTGGTGACGATGTCGCGCATGGTGCCACGGGGGAGCACGGCGTACGCCTCGGTGAAGACGGCCCGATCGGTGGTCAGCTCACGCTGCGACGGGTGGCCACCGGTCGGGGCGTAGTAGCGGCCAGGAGGGTTGTGTGCTGCGCTCATGGTCGGGCTCCTTCTGTGGTGGCTCTGCTGAGCAGCCGGCCCTGGGGCGCGGCCTCGATGTCGATCTTCTCGCCACGCAGCCAGGTCGCGCGGACGACGCCGGCGAGCGATCGACCGTGGTAGGGCGTGACGGCGTTCTTGTGGTGGAGCCTCGCGGCATCGACCACGTAGGAGGCGTCGGGGGCGAGGACCACGAAGTCGGCGTCACGGCCGACCGCGATCTGCCCCTTGCGGGCCAGCCCGGCATGACGTGCGGGAGCCTCGGACATCCAGCGGGCGACGTCGGCGAGGGTGAAGCCGCGGCTCCTTGCCTCGGTCCAGACCGCCGACAGGCCCAGCTGGAGCGACGAGATACCACCCCAGGCGACCCCGAAGTCGCCGCTGTCGAGGGCCTTCAGGTCGGGTGTCGAGGGCGAGTGGTCGGTGACGACCATCTCGATGACGCCGTCGCGCAGGCCCTGCCACAGCAGCTCGCGGTTGGCGGCCTCCCGGATCGGCGGGCAGCACTTGTACTGCGTCGCGCCGTCGGGGATCTCCTCCGCGGCGAAGGTCAGGTAGTGGGGGCAGGTCTCGGCCGTGATCGGGACCCCGTCGCGGCGGGCCGAGGCCAGCATCGCGAGCACGTCGGAGCTGGAGACGTGCAGGATGTGGACGCGGCAGCCGGTCCACCGGGCCAGCTCGATCACCTGGGCGATGGCGAGGTTCTCCGCGCCGCGGGGACGGCTGTGCAGGAATCTTTCGTACGCCGCACCCCCGGCCTCCGGCGCGTGCTCGATCGCGTGGGCGTCCTCGGCGTGGACGATCAGCAGACCGTCGAAGGAAGCGATCTCGCGCATCGCGAGCTCGAGCTGTGCGCTGTCGAGCGGCGGGAACTCGTCGACCCCGGAGTGAAGCAGGAAGCACTTGAAGCCGGAGACCCCGGCCTCGTGCAGGGGTCGCAGCTCCGCGACGTTGCCCGGGATCGCTCCGCCCCAGAAGCCGACGTCGACGAAGGCCTGGCTCGCCGCGGTCTTGCGCTTGAGGTCGAGAGCCGGGAGGTCGCAGGTGGGCGGGATGCTGTTGAGCGGCATGTCCACGATCGTGGTGACCCCGCCGGCCGCCGCGGCACGGGTCGCCGAGGCGAAGCCCTCCCACTCGGTCCGGCCGGGGTCGTTGACGTGCACGTGCGCGTCGACGACGCCGGGCATCAGCACCTCGTCGTCGGCGAGCTCGACCACCCGGGCCGCGGTCAGGTCCTCTGCGATCGGCGCCACCGCGACGATCGCGCCGTCGCGAACTCCGACGGCTCCGGCTCGCTCGCCCTCGGGGGTCACCATCCGTGCCGCGCGGATGACGACATCGAGATCTCGACTCACACCCTCACCTCCGCCTCATCGACTGCCTCTTCGACTGCCACCACCCGGGTCCGCTGGCGACCGAGACCGGTCACCTCGGCCTCCACCACGTGCCCCTCCCGCAGGAAGGGCCGGGGCTCGGGCCGCAACGCTGCGACCCCGCCAGGCGTCCCGGTCAGCACCAGGTCGCCGGGCTCGAGTGTCATCAGCGTACTGAGGAAGGCGAGGAGCTCGCCGACGCCGTAGGCCATCCGTGCGGTCGTCCCCCGCTGCCGGCGCTCGCCGTCGACCCAGAGCTCCAGTCCGAGGGCCTGCGGGTCGCCCACGGCGTCGGGCGTGACCAGCCACGGACCGATGGGGGTGAAGGTGTCGGCACACTTCCCCTTCGCCCATGTCGGCCCGGCCGCGATCCGCGCCCGCTCGCTGACGTCGTCGGCGGTGAGGTAGCCGCCGACCGCGGCCAGGGCATGCTGCGGGTCGGCACACCGGGTCAGTCGGCGCCCGATCACCACACCCAGCTCGACCTCGTAGTCGGTCATCGTCGACCCCGGCGGCAGCTCGATCGCGTCGTGCGGCCCCACGATCGATGTCGAGGGCTTGAGGAAGACGACCGGCTCGTCCGGGATGGCGACGCCGGCCTCCTCGGCGTGGTCCTCGTAGTTGAGCCCGATTCCGACGACCTTGCCCGGCCGGGCCACCGGCGGTCCGATCCGGGCGTCGTCGGGGACGACGGGAAGGGTGCCCGAGGCGATGGCGTCCCGCACCCGCCGGATCCGCTCCGGGTCGCCGAGCAGGTCGCCGTCGATCGCCGGCACGACGGCCGACAGGTCACGCAGTACGTCCTGGTCGTCGAGAGCCGCGGGGCGCTCCTGGCCCGGCGGGCCCACACTCAGCAGTCTCATGCCGCCTCCTCGGATGCTGACCGAGGTGCCTCGGTCAGGTTGCGCTTCCCTCGTGGAACTCCACGAAGGAGGTGGGCGCTCACCGAGTCACCTCGGTGAACATTCCGCCGCTCGCTCATGCGTCCTCCTTGATGAGATGGTCGGCGGCGATCCGCTCGGCGATCTGCTCGAGCAGGACGGCCCCCTCGGTCAGGCAGCGCTGCAGGTCGGGTTCGATGTCCGTCAAGGCGTACGCCGCCCCGATCCCGGCCGCCTGCAGCCGGTCGTGGTCGAGATGGTTGACCCCGCAGACCGCCACGACCGGGACACCGGCGCGGGCGGCCGCGGCGGCGACGCCGGCCGGGGCCTTTCCGTTGAGCGTCTGCTCATCGAGCGCCCCTTCGCCGGTGACAACGAGGGCCGCACCGTCCAGGGCCGAGGCGAAGTCGACCAGCTCGAGCACGAGCTCGATGCCCGAGCGGAGCTCCGCGCCGAGCAGGGCCAGTGCGGCGAAACCGACACCGCCGGCCGCTCCGGCGCCGGGGTGGTCACGGAGATCGGTTCCGGTGAACGAGGCCACCAGAGATGCCCATCGGCCGAGCGAGGCGTCCAGCCGCCGGACCTGGTCCGCATCGGCGCCCTTCTGCGGGCCGTAGACCGCGGCCGCGCCCGTGGGGCCGGTGAGCGGGTTGTCGACGTCGCACGCGACGGTGACCGAGACCCCGTCGAGGCGCCGCCGCAGCTCGTCGACCTCGATCCGGGCAACCTCCTCGAGACCGACTCCACCCGGACCCACCGGGTCCCCGGCAACGGTGAACAGCCTGGCGCCGAGCCCGCAGAGTAGCCCTGCTCCGCCGTCGGTGCTGGCGCTGCCGCCGATCCCGAGCACGATCCGGCGACAGCCCGCATCGATCGCGGCCGCCATCGCCTGCCCGGTCCCGAGGCTGGAGGCCCGCATCGGATCCAGCACACCCGGCAGCCGCGCCAACCCGGACGCGTCGGCGAGCTCGACGACCGCGATGTCGTCCCGCCGGGCGTACGCCGTCCGCACCGGCTCCCCGGTCGACCCGGCCACAGTGACCGGTACGAGGACGAACCCGGCGGACTCGGCCGCCGCCAGGGTGCCGTCGCCACCATCGGCGACCGGGATCGCGTCGACGACCACGCCGGGACTCCCCCTGCGCATCCCGGCGCTCACCGCCGCCGCGACCTCGGCCGCGGTGAGCGATCCCTTGAACTTGTCGGAGGCGACCAGCACGCGGACCATGGCGTGATCAGTCCAGCGGGACGAGCGCGGTCGGGGCGTGCTCACCGCGCTCGGCCAGCTCCTCGAACTCGACGACGCCGTCGATCTCGACGCCCATCGAGACGTTGGTGACGCGCTCGAGGATGACCTCGACCAGCACCGGGACCCGATACTCCGCCTGAAGCGCCTTGGCCTTCTCGAATGCGGCACCGAGATCGGCCGGGTCGGTCACCCGGATCGCCTTGCAGCCCAGGCCCTCCGCGACCTTGAGGTGGTCGACGCCGTAGCCCTCGAGCTCGGGGCTGTTGACGTTGTCGAAGGCCAGCTCCACGCAGTAGTCCATCTCGAACCCGCGCTGGGCCTGGCGGATCAGGCCGAGGTAGGAGTTGTTCACGACCACGTGGATGTAGGGGATGTTGAACTGGGCGCCGACCGCCAGCTCCTCGATCAGGAACTGGAAGTCGTAGTCGCCCGAGAGCGCGACGACCTGGCCGTCGGGGACGGCGGTCGCGACCCCGAGGGCGGCCGGCAGCGTCCAGCCGAGCGGGCCGGCCTGGCCGGCGTTGACCCAGTGCCGCGGCTTGTAGACGTGCAGCAGCTGTGCCGCCTGGATCTGGGACAGGCCGATCGTGGTGACGTAGCGCGTGTCGGACCCGAAGGCCCGGTTCATCTCCTCGTACACCCGCTGCGGCTTGATCGGGACGTTGTCGAAGTGGGTCTTGCGCTGCAGGGTCCGCTTGCGCTCGGCACACTCCTCGGCCCAGGCGGCACGGTCGGTGACGCGGCCGTCGGCCGCCCACTCCTTCGCGACCTCGACGAGCACCTCGAGCGCCGCGCGGGCGTCGGAGACGATCGAGTAGTCCGCCGCGAAGACCCGGCCGATCTGGGTCGGCTCGATGTCGATGTGCACGAACGTACGTCCGCGGGTGTAGGTCTCGACCGAGCCGGTGTGGCGGTTAGCCCACCGGTTGCCGATGCCGAGCACGAAGTCGCTGGCCAGCATGGTCGCGTTGCCGTAGCGGTGGGAGGTCTGCAGGCCGACCATGCCCGCGTTGAGCGTGTGGTCGTCCGGGATCGTGCCCCAGCCCATGAGCGTGGGGACGACGGGAACCCCGGTGACCTCGGCGAGCTCGACGAGCAGGTCGGAGGCGTCGGCGTTGATCACGCCACCACCCGCGACGATCAGCGGTCGCTCCGCCCCGAGCATCATCGCCAGCGCCTTCTCCGCCTGGGCACGGCCGGCCGCCGGCCTGGCGATCGGCAAGGGCTCGTACGTCTCGATGTCGAAGTCGATCTCGGCCAGCTGGACGTCGAGCGGCAGGTCGATCAGGACCGGGCCGGGACGCCCCTCGCGCATCAGCCGGAAGGCCTTCTGGAAGGTGCCCGGGACCTGGGCGGGCTCCATCACGGTGACCGCCATCTTGGTGAGCGGTCCGGCGACGGAGGCGATGTCGACCGCCTGGAAGTCCTCCTTGTGGAGCTTCGCGACCGGAGCCTGCCCCGTGATGCACAGGATCGGGATCGAGTCGGCGGAGGCCGAGTAGAGCCCGGTGATCATGTCGGTGCCGGCCGGGCCGGAGGTGCCGATGCAGACGCCGATGTTGCCGGCCTTCGCCCGGGTGTAGCCCTCGGCCATGTGCGAGGCCGCCTCGACGTGACGGGCGAGCACGTGCTGGAGCCCGCCGTGCTTGCGCATCGCGCTGTAGAACGGGTTGATCGCGGCACCCGGAAGGCCGAACAGCTGGGTCGCGCCCTCCTTCTCCAGGATCAGGACGGCGGCGTCGACCGCGCGCATGCGTGCCATCTCAGTTCTCTCCCTTGGTGACGGAACCGCTCAGGCGCTCGACCCCGCGCAGCAGTGCGGAGTGGTCCAGGCCGCCGTCGCCGTTGGCCCGGGCGCTCGCCATCAGCTGGGCGACCAGCGAGCCGAGCGGGACCACGACGCCGGCCTCGCGGGCGGCGGAGGTGACGATCCCCATGTCCTTGTGGTGCAGGTCGATCCGGAAGCCGGGCTGGAAGGAGCGGGTGAGCATGTTCTCCTTCTTCTGGTTGAGGACGCTCGACCCGGCGAGCCCGCCGCCGAGCACCTCGAGGGCGGCCTTGGTGTCCACGCCGTACGCCTCGAGGAAGACGACCGCCTCCGAGAGCGCCTGGATGTTGGCGGCGACGATGAGCTGGTTGGCCGCCTTGACCGTCTGACCGGCACCGCTCGGACCGACGTGGACGATGGTCTTGCCCACGACGTCGAAGAGCGGCTTCGCGGTCGCGAAGTCGTCGGCCGAGCCGCCGACCATGATCGAGAGGGCCGCGTTCTTCGCGCCGGCCTCGCCACCGGAGACCGGGGCGTCGAGGATCCGGAAGCCACGCGCCGTGGCCTGCTCGGCGAGCGTCGCGCTCACGTCTGGCCTGATGCTGGAGAAGTCGATGATCAGCGCACCGGCGGGGGCGGACTCGAAGACGCCGCCCTCGGCGGTGAGGACCTCCTCGACGTGCGGAGAGTCCGGGACCATGACGCAGACGACCTCGGCGTCGCGGCAGGCGTCGGCGGTCGAGGTGGCCGCGCGGCCGCCCGCCGCGGCCAGGGCCTGGGTGCGCTCGGGGCTGTGGTCGAAGCCGGCGACGGTGTGGCCCGCCTCGACGAGGTGAGCGGCCATCGGGCTGCCCATGATGCCGAGGCCGATGAAGGCGATGTTGGTCATGATGTTCCTCCTACGGGGTGGTCAGTGGGTGGCGGTCGCGGCGCTACGGCGCTCGCGCGGCAGCCAGTCGAAGCTCTCGGTGGAGGTCGTGGCGGGCTTGTACTCCAGCCCGACCCAGCCGGTGTAGCCCGCCACCTCGAGGGCGGCGAGCTGCCGCTCCAGCGGGAGCTCGCCGGTG
Source organism: Nocardioides sp. NPDC000445 (assembly GCF_040300245.1). NCBI lineage: Bacteria > Bacillati > Actinomycetota > Actinomycetes > Propionibacteriales > Nocardioidaceae > Nocardioides > Nocardioides sp. NPDC000445. The sequence goes on from NZ_JBEPDH010000002.1 coordinate 280,561, forward strand.
CCGGGCTCGTTGCGGCCCGGCGCGTCGGCGATCTGGACGTGGGCGATGCGAGCGGCGTACGCAGCGATCACCGCGTCGACGTCGTCGCCGTTCACGGCCAGGTGGTAGAGGTCGGCGAGCAGGCCGATGTTGGCCTCCCCTGCGCGGTCCATGGCCGCGATCGCATCGGCGGCGGTGAGCAGCGGATAGCGGTCGGCGCCGCTGACCGGCTCGACCAGCACGGTGCCGCCGATCCGGGCGGCTGCGCGGGCGGCCAGCGCGAGGTTCTCGGCGCCGAGCTCGTCCTGCGCCTCGGGGGCGACGCCGTCGACGCGGTTGCCGTAGAGGGCGTTGAACGCCGTGCAGCCGAGCCGTTCACCGATGCCGATCGTGACGTCGATGTTGTCGCGGAACTCCGCCGACCGCGCCGGCCACGAGACCAGGCCGCGGTCGCCGGCCGGCATGTCGCCGGCGAAGAAGTTGAGGCCGACCAGCTGCACCCCGGCGTCCTGCACGGCGGTCACGAAGGCGTCGACGTCCTGGTCGGACGGCACCGCCTCGGCGAACGGCCACCAGAACTCCACCGCGTCGAAGCCGGCTGCCTTCACCGCCGCGGGGCGCTCGAGCAGCGGGAGCTCGGTGAACAGGATCGAGCAGTTCACCTCGTACCGGAGCTGGTGGGTCATCACACCGTTCCTTCCGTATTGCGGAATTTGATTTCTGACATTCGAAATATAAGGATGTGAGCGGAGTCACGTCAACCCCGAGCGGAACTCGGCCGCAAACTGATGAAGAAGCGACAACGGCCCTCCCACGCGAGGGCGCACGCGTTGTACGTTCCTCCAAGAACGCGGACCATGGAGGCACCGTGCTACTTGCAGAGCTGTTGGAGCAGCCCAGCCTGGGCCTGCGACTCCTGCACGCGCCCGACGGCTCGCTGGAGCGTCCGGTGGGGCGCACGATCACGATCGACCTGCTCGAGCCGGGCCGCTACCTGAACGGCGGCGAGCTCGTGCTCACCGGCCTGGTCTGGCGCCGTGGACCGGAGGACAGCGAGACGTTCGTGTCCTCGATCGCCGACGGTGGCGCGACCTGTCTACTGGCCGGAGCGGCCCTGCTCGGCGCCGTTCCCGACGACCTCGTCGAGGCCTGTCGCCGCCATCAGGTCGCCCTGGTCGAGGTGCCCGGCGACGTGGCGTTCGCCGACGTGACCGAGTACGTCGCGGCCGCGGGCGCCGCCGGCGCGAGCGCCCGGATGTCGGCCAGCCTGGCCCGCCAGCGTCAGCTACTCTCCGCCATCGCCTCGGGTCGCAGCCTCGACGAGCTGGCCGCCCGGGTGGCCTCCGAGATCGGCCACGCGTGCCGGGTCCTCACCGCCAGCGGACGCCATGTCGTACCCGGCCCCGGAGAGCTCGATCCCGAGACGGTCGACGCGCTGACCCGCCGCTTCCTGACCGCCGACCTGCTGCCCGCCGTGGCCGAGGTGGGCGACCGCAGCTACTCGCTGTTCCCCATCGGGTCGGGCCTGGCCGACCGCCTCACCGGATGGACCGTGGTGGTCGAGGGCGACCACACCACCTGGCCGCGGGAGGACCTCGACATGGTCCACGAGTTCGGCGCCATCACAGCCCTGGACCGCTCGCGGCGCGACGAGGGATTCCGTGTCCGGCGACCGCTCGCGGCCGCGACCCTCGCCCATCTGGAGGCCGGCGCCTCACCTGCCGAGATCGCGACCGGGCTACGCCAGTCCGGGCTCGACCCTGAGCGCCCGCTCGTGCTCGCCGTGGCCGAGCTCGGACCGGGCGGCCCGCCCGACGCGGTGGCCGCGGTGCTCGAGGATGTGGCCCTCGGCCTGGGGCCCTCCGTGGTCGCGAGCGCGCGGGACGGCTGTGCAGTCGCCTTCCTCCCGTCCCGCCCGGACCTCACCGACCAGCTGCGCCGCTCGCTCACCCGGCTGGCGCCGGCCCTGGTCCGCGGCTCGCTGTCGGTCGGACTGAGCGGCGAGAGCGCCATCGACGCGCTGGCCGGCGCGCTCGAGGAGGCCCGGTTCGCGCACCGGGTCGCCCGCTCCGGCGGCGGCGCGGTGGCGCTGTCCAGCTCGGAGGAGGTCACCTCGCACGTACTCCTGCTCGCCACGGTCCCCGACGACATCCGCCGCACCTACGCACAGCGTGTCCTCGGTCCCGTCCTCGAGCACGACCAGCGCACCGGCAGCGATCTGGTGCCGACGCTCGACCGGTTCCTGACGTACGCCGGGTCGTGGACGCGTACGGCGGAGTCGCTCCATCTCCACGTCAACAGCGTGCGCTACCGGATCTCCCGGGTCGAGGAGCTGACCGGGCGTGATCTGACCACGATGGAGGACCGTGTCGACGTCTTCCTCGCCCTCAGATCGCTGTGAAATACGGCCGCCGAAACCGGTACGAAACCGCTCTGCAACCGGCCGCACGCCATTCTGGAGCATCACACAAAGGCCGCATCGACGCAGACCCCATCTTCGGATGATCGGCGGGTGCCGCTCGGGGCCGCAAGAGACCAGGCTGTGGTGAGAGTCACAGCTCACCTGCCCACCAGGGCGCCCCGAGAAAGGTGTGAGGATGAACGCGAGAGCAGTCCTGAGGTCGATCCGGCCCCAGAAGAAGGACGGTGGACGCCCCACCCACCCCGTCGACGAGGTGCTCCCGGCACCCAAGCTCGCCGTCTACGGCCTCCAGCACGTGCTCGCGTTCTACGCCGGGGCGGTGATCGTCCCGATCCTGCTCGCCAACTCCATCGGGTTGAGTCAGGAGGAGCTGATCCACCTGATCAACGCCGATCTGTTCACCTGCGGCATCGCCTCGATCATCCAGTCGGTCGGCTTCTGGAAGGTCGGCGTACGCCTGCCGCTGCTGCAGGGGGTCACCTTCACCGCCGTCTCACCGATGATCGCGATCGGGCTCGCGGCCGGAGGCGGCACCGACGGGCTGCTCGTCATCTACGGCGCGGTGATCGTCGCCGGGCTGGCGACCTTCTTCATCGCCCCCTACTTCAGCCGGCTGATCCGGTTCTTCCCGCCGGTCGTGACCGGCTCGGTGATCACCATCATCGGCATCGCGCTGCTGCCCGTCGCCGCCGCGGACGCGACCGGTGGCGCCGGCCCGACCTCGGACCCCACCAGCGGCCGCAACCTGGCGTACGCCCTGGGCACCCTGGCCCTGATCGTGGTCATCCAGCGGGTGTTCAAGGGCTTCATGGCCACGGTCGCAGTGCTCGTCGGCCTGGTCGTCGGCACCCTGGTTGCCTGGGCCCTCGGAGATGCCCACTTCGACGCGGTCGCCGGCTCCGACTGGGTGGGCGTGACCACGCCGTTCCACTTCGGCTGGCCACAGTTCTCCGCCGCCGCGATCGTGTCGATGATCGTCGTCATGCTGATCACCGCCGTCGAGACCACCGGTGACGTCTTCGCCACCGGCGAGATCGTCGAGAAGCGGATCGGCCGCAACGACATCGCCCGCGCCCTGCGCGCCGACGGCCTGGCCACCACCATCGGCGGCGTCTTCAACTCCTTCCCCTACACCTGCTTCGCCGAGAACGTCGGCCTCGTCCGGCTGACCCGGGTCAAGAGCCGCTGGGTCGTCGCCGCGGCCGGTCTGATCATGGTGTTCATCGGACTGCTCCCGAAGGTCGGCGCGATCGTCGCCGGCATCCCGCACCCGGTCCTCGGCGGCGCCGCCCTGGCCATGTTCGCGACGGTCGCGGTCGTCGGCTTCCAGACGCTCAGCAAGGTCGACTTCCACGACCACCGCAACGTGGTGATCGTGGCGACCAGCGTCGGTCTGGCGATGTACGTCACCGCGCAGCCGGAGGTCGCCCAGGCCGTCCCGGGCTGGGCCGAGATCATCTTCGGCAGCGGCATCACCCTCGGCAGCCTCACCGCGATCCTGCTCAACATCCTGTTCCACCACGTCGGCCCGGACTACGGCCCCGCCGTCGCCGGCCAGCCCGGCGAGGGCGTCCGGCTCGACCAGGTCAACCAGATGGGGCGTACGGAGTTCGTGGAGACGTTCGACGGTCTCTTCCAGGGGCCGCGGTGGATGGTGGAGCGGGCCTGGGAGCAGCGTCCGTTCGCCGACACGCACGCCCTGCGCCGCGCCTTCCAGGACGCTCTCTTCAGCGGCTCCGTCGAGGAGCAGCGCGAGCTGATCGAGGCCTACCCCGAGCTCGGCTCACGCCTGGTCTCGGAGGGGATGGTCGGCGAGGAGTCGCTGCGCGACCAGTCCTCGCGCGGCCTGACCCACCTCGCCGAGCCGGACCAGGAGACGCTGGCCTCGCTCACCGACGCCTACCACGAGCGGTTCGGCTTCCCGCTGGTCATCTCCGTACGCGACTCCGACTCGCTCGACCGGATCCTCGCCGAGGGCCGGTCGCGGCTCGGGAACTGCGAACGGCAGGAGCACGCCGCCGCGCTGATCGAGATCGCCAAGATCGCCGGCCACCGCTTCGACGACTTCCTGCGCGATGCCAACCCGATCCACAGCGCCCGCACCCGCAACCCGATCCGGAGCCAGCCATGACCGATCCCTCCGTCACCGTCAACGGGGACCACGTACCCCTGACCGGGGTCGCCACCCACACCACCGCCCTCGACTGGCTGCGCGGACGCGGCCTGACCGGCGCCAAGGAGGGCTGCGCCGAGGGCGAGTGCGGCGCCTGCTCGGTGCTCGTCGCCAGGCCCGGCACCACCTCGCCGACCGAGTGGACCGCGATCAACGCCTGCCTCGTCCCCGTCGCTGCGCTCGACGGCCAGGAGCTGGTGACCAGCGAGGGCCTCGGGTCCAGCGACGACCTGCACCCGGTCCAGCAGGAGCTGGCCGTACGCGGCGGGTCGCAGTGCGGCTACTGCACGCCCGGCTTCGTCTGCAGCCTCGCCGCGGAGTACTACCGCCCGAGCCGCGAGGCGGCCGCCGAGACCTGCGACCACGAGCACGGTCCGAACGGCGTCGACCTGCACGCGCTGAGCGGCAACCTGTGCCGCTGCACCGGCTACCGCCCGATCCGCGATGCCGCCTACGCCCTCGGCGCGCCCGAGGCCGACGACACCTTCGCCGCGCGCCAGCAGCAGCCTCCGCCTGAGCCGCGACCGACCCGGATCGCGGTCGACGGCGCCGAGTTCGTACGCCCGGAGACGCTCACCGAGGCCCTCGACCTGATCACCGAGTGGCCCCAGGCGCAGGTGGTCGCCGGCTCGACCGACTGGGGCGTCGAGGTCAACATCCGCGGCCGTCGCGCACCGCTGGTCGTGGCGGTGGACCGGCTGCCCGAGCTGCGCGAGCTCTCCTTCCGGACCGGCCACGTCGAGATCGGCGCGGCCCTCACCCTGACCGAGATCGAGCGCAAGCTCAACGGCCGGATCCCGCTGCTGGCCGAGCTGTTCCCGCAGTTCGCCTCGCGGCTGATCCGCAACGGTGCGACGCTCGGCGGCAACATCGGCACCGCCTCGCCCATCGGCGACGCCCCGCCGGCGCTGCTCGCGCTCGACGCCGAGGTCGTCCTGGCCTCGCCGAGCGGCGAGCGGGTCGTCCCGCTGGCCGACTACTTCACCGGCTACCGCGAGACCGTCCGGGCCGCCGACGAGCTGATCCGCAGCGTACGGATCCCGCTGCCGCTGGCCCCGCTCGTCGGCTTCCACAAGATCGCCAAGCGCCGCTTCGACGACATCTCCAGCGTGGCCGTGGGCTACGCGGTCGAGGTCGTCGACGGCACCGTGGGCCGCGCCCGGATCGGTCTGGGCGGGGTCGCGGCCACCCCCTTGCGCGCCGTCGCCACCGAGGACGCCCTGGTCGGCCGGCCCTGGACCGAGGAGACCGTACGCCGCGCCGCGGCCGTCCTGGCCGGCGAGGGCACACCGATGGACGACCACCGCGCCAGCGCGTCCTACCGCTCGGCGATGCTCGGCCAGTCCCTGCTGCGCCTGTTCCACACCCACCGCGAGGAGGTGCCCGTATGAGCGCCCTGTCCGAACGCCCCGACAACCCGATCGTCGGGATCCCGCTGCCCCACGAGAGCGCTGCGCTGCACGTGACCGGCGAGGCGCTCTACACCGACGACCTGGTCGGACGGATGACCGGCGTGCTGCACGCCTGGCCGGTCCAGGCGCCGCACACCCATGCGATGGTCACCGCGCTGCGGACCGCCCCCGCCTACGACGTGCCCGGCGTCGTCCGGGTGCTGACCGCCGAGGACGTACCGGGCGTCAACGATGCCGGCGTCAAGCACGACGAGCCGCTCTTCCCGACCGAGGTGATGTTCCACGGCCACGCGGTGTGCTGGGTCCTCGGCGAGACCCAGGAGGCCGCTCGGCTGGGCGCGGCCGCGATCGAGGTCGACTACGAGCCGCTGCCCGCCCTGGTCACCGTGACCGAGGCGATCGCGGCGGAGAGCTTCCAGGGCACCCCGCGCAACCTCGAGCGCGGCGACGTCACGGCGGCCCTGAAGAACGCCGCCCACGTCTTCGAGGGCGAGTTCGAGTTCGCCGGCCAGGAGCACTTCTATCTCGAGACCCACGTCTCCCTCGCGCTGGTCGACGAGGGTGGTCAGGTGCTCGTGCACAGCAGCACCCAGCACCCCTCCGAGACGCAGGAGATCGTCGGCCACGTGCTCGGGGTCCCGAGCCACGAGGTCACCGTCCAGTGCCTGCGGATGGGTGGCGCGTTCGGCGGCAAGGAGATGCAGCCGCACGGCTACGCGGCCATCGCCGCGCTCGGCGCCACCCTGACCGGGCGCCCGGTGCGGCTGCGCCTCAACCGCACCCAGGACATCACCATGTCCGGCAAGCGCCACGGCTTCCACAGCACCTGGCGCGTCGGATTCGACGACGAGGGCCACATCCTCGGCCTCGAGGCGACCCTCACCGCCGACGGCGGCTGGAGCCTCGACCTCTCCGAGCCGGTGCTGGCCCGCGCGCTGTGCCACATCGACAACGCCTACTGGGTGCCCGACATCCGTGTCGACGGCCGCGTCGCGCGCACCAACAAGACCTCGCAGACCGCCTTCCGCGGCTTCGGCGGACCGCAGGGCATGCTCGTCATGGAGGACCTGCTCGGCCGGTGCGCCCCGCTGCTCGGCATCGACCCGCTCGAGCTGCGCCGCCGCAACTTCTATCAGCAGAACCAGACCACGCCGTACGGTCAGCAGGTCCGCCAGGCCGACCGGCTGGCGGCCTGCTGGGACCAGGTGGCGTCCTCCGGCGAGGTGGCTCGCCGCCGCGCGGAGATCGCCGACTTCAACCGCCGCCACCCGCACACCAAGCGCGGCCTGGCGATGACGCCGGTGAAGTTCGGCATCTCGTTCAACCTCACCGCCTTCAACCAGGCCGGCGCCCTCGTCCACGTCTACAAGGACGGCTCGGTGCTGATCAACCACGGCGGCACCGAGATGGGCCAGGGCCTGCACACCAAGATGCTCCAGGTGGCGGCGACCGCGCTGGGCCTCCCGTTGTCCCGCGTACGCCTCGCCCCCACCCGCACCGACAAGGTGCCCAACACCTCGGCGACCGCGGCCAGCTCCGGCGCCGACCTCAACGGGGCCGCGATCAAGAACGCCTGCGAGCAGATCCGCGAGCGGCTCGCCCAGGTCGCCGGCGGCCGTCTCGGGATCAGTCCCAGCGACGTACGTTTCGATGACGGTGTCGTCCACGGCCTCTCTCCCGCGTCCGGCGAGATCGGTTGGAACGAGCTGGTCAACATCGCCTACCACCAGCGAGTGCAGCTGTGGGCGGCCGGCTTCTACCGCACCGAGGGTCTGCACTGGGACCCCAACGTGATGCAGGGCGAGCCGTTCAAGTACTTCGCCAACGGGGTGGCCGCGTCCGAGGTGGAGGTCGACGGCTTCACCGGTGCCTACACGCTGCGGCGGGTCGACATCGTCCACGACGTCGGCGACAGCCTGAGCCCGCTGATCGACATCGGTCAGATCGAGGGCGGCTTCGTGCAGGGTGCCGGCTGGCTGACCCTGGAGGACCTCCGCTGGGACACCTCCGACGGACCCAACCGGGGCCGGCTGGCGACGCAGGCGGCGAGCACGTACAAGCTGCCGAGCTTCTCCGAGATGCCCGAGGACTTCCGGGTGAAGCTGCTCGAGAAGGCCCACGAGGAGGGTGTCGTCTACGGCTCCAAGGCCGTCGGCGAGCCCCCGCTGATGCTCGCCTTCTCCGTACGCGAGGCGCTGCGTGAGGCGGCCGCCGCCTTCGGCCCGGCCGGGACCAGCGTCGAGCTCGGCTGCCCGGCGACCCCCGAGGCCGTCTACTGGGCCCTCGACAAGGCTCGTACGCCGCAGGCCGCCGAATCGGGCGGCGAGCCCGAGCCGGTCATGGCCGGAGAGAGGTGATGACATGGAGTGGCTGAAGGCCGTCCAGCGGCTGCGCGAGCAGCGGGTGCCCGGCGTACTGGTGACCCTGACGTCCGTACGCGGCCACTCGCCGCGCGAGGCCGGGGCGAAGATGGTCGTCTCGGCCGAGCGCACCTGGGCCACCGTCGGCGGCGGCAACCTCGAGGCGGTCGCGATCGAGCGCGCCCGCGCGATGCTGACCGAGGGCCTCGCGGTGCCGGAGACCCTGAAGGTGTCTCTCTCCGACAAGGCGCCCTACCAGCACGGCGTGCAGTGCTGTGGTGGCGAGGTCGAACTGCTGCTCGAGCCGCTGCCCGTCGTCCCGTCCGTGGCCATCTTCGGGATGGGACACGTCGGGCTCGAGCTGGCGCGCATCCTGGCGCGCCACGATCTCGAGCTGCACCTGGTCGACTCCCGCACCGCCCAGCTCGAGCCGGAGCAGCTGCGGGGGCTGGACGACGCCGTCGCCGGCATCCACGTCCACCAGGTGCCGGTGCTGCCCGAGCTCGTCATCGGCGAGCTGCCCGAGGGCACTCATCTCCTGGTCATGACCCACGACCACGCCGAGGACGCCGCGCTGTGCGACGCCGCTCTGCGTGCCGGGCATCTCGGATCGATCGGGCTGATCGGCTCGAGCGCCAAGTGGAGCCGGTTCCGGGCGAAGCTCGCCGACGAGGGCCACACGCCCGAGGCGATCGCCCGCATCACCACGCCCATCGGGCTCCCAGATCTCGGCGGCAAGGAGCCGGCCACGATCGCGGTCAGCGTCGCGGCCCGGCTGCTCCAGATCTTCGCGGGCGATCCCGCGCGGACCGAACAACAATCAAGGTGAATTCCAGAATGACGCTCTACCGAGGAACCTTCCTCGACACTCCCGACGACCCTTTCACCGGCGGCCTGCTCCGCACCGAGCAGGACGGCGCGCTGCTGGTACGCGACGGCGTGATCCGCGCTCGCGGGTCCTTCGCCGACCTTCGCGGTCAGCACCCCCAGGAGGAGGTCGTCGACCTCTCCGGCGGCTTCGTGCTGCCCGGATTCGTCGACACCCACGTGCACTTCCCGCAGGTACGCGTCATCGGCGGCCTCGGCATGCCGCTGCTCGACTGGCTCGACCAGACCGCTCTCCCCGAGGAGGCGCGCCTGGCCGACCCCGCCTACGCCGCGGGCGTGGCCACCGATTTCGTACGCGGTCTCGTCGGCGCCGGCACCACCACGGCACTCGTCTTCGGCAGCCACTTCGCACCCGCGGTCGACACGGTCTTCGCCGAGGCGGCTCGCGTCGGGCTCCGGATCACCAGCGGTCTCGTGGTCAGCGACCGGCTCATCCGCGAGGACCTGTTCACCGACCCGGACCGTGCCCGCGAGGAGTCGCTTGCGCTCGCGGCACGCTGGCACGGCGTCGGCCGGGCCCGCTACGCCGTGACGCCGCGGTTCTCGCTGTCGTGCTCCGACCCGCTGCTGGCGGCCTGCGCCGACGTACTCCGTGCCGTACCGGGGGTGATGCTGACCTCCCACGTCAACGAGAACACCCGCGAGATCGAGACCGTCGAGGCGCTCTTCGGCTGCGACTACGTGACCTCCTACGACCGGCACGGCCTGGTCGGCCCCGGCACCGTCCTGGCGCACAACGTGCACCCGACCGACCCCGAGCTCGCTCTGTTGGCCGCCCGCGGTGCCGCCGTCGCGCACTGCCCCTCCAGCAACGCCGCCCTCGGCAGCGGCCTGTTCCCGCTGGCCCGCCACCGCGCCCACGGCGTACGCGTCGCGATGGGCTCCGACGTCGGCGCCGGCACCGGGTTCTCCCTGCTCAAGGAGGGCCTGAGTGCGTACGTCGCTCAGCAGCTCCTCGGCGAGGCTGGCCACCCTTTGACCCCCACCCACCTCCTCCACCTGGCCACGGTCGCCGGAGCCGAAGCCCTCGGCCTCGGGGCCTCGGTCGGCGACTTCTCCGTAGGCCGCCGCTTCGACGCCCAATGGATCAAGCCGGCCGCGAGCACACCCCTCGACGTCGGCCTCACCCACGCCGCGGATGCCGGCGACGCCCTCGCCAAGATGTTCGCCCTCGGCACCCCCGCCGACGTACGCAGCGTCTGGATCGAGGGCGAGCTCGCGGGAGAATCGGTCGAGACGGCTGAAGGCGCGCCCGCACTGGTCAAGTGACCTACGGCACCGATTTCGCTCGCGCTCATGTGACCCGCAAGCGTGTAGGGCAAGATCGGCGACGTGGCACTCTACGACCCATCCGATGCCGCCGTTCGTCCATTGATGACGGCCTACTGGTCGAGCCAAGGTTGGCGCGAAACACCGGCCAAGCTGGACCAAGACTCGCTCGACCGCCTGGTCAGCGCCGGACTCATGTTCGTCGACGATCCGACGCGGTCTCACGACGCCTGGGTGGCAGATGCACGCTCCGCCACAGCGGGGATTGAGCCTGCCGAGGTGGGCACGGCATTTCTGACGAGCCTTGCCTCGCGTCGTCTGGATCTTCGCTCGGCCTTGGGGTCGTTCGCCGTCGCTCGCCACCTTCCCACGCACAGCTACACGCCGATGCATGGCCGGTGCCGGGTATGCGGCCTCGCCAAGGGCCAAGATGGCGACCGCAAAGTGATGAGCTTCGAACGGTTCAAATGGGCTGGAGTGCGCCGCGACGATCTGATCTACGCCGCGTTGGACCTCGAGCTCTTTCGTCGAGCTCCGCGCCTGCCGTTGGGCGAAGGTGACCTGGTTCTTGGTCGTCGCCTGCTTGATGCCATCGCTTCGGCGCCTCCAGACTTCACGGCTCCCAAACTGGCTCGCTCGCTCACCTTCATCAAGGGGAATAAGGACGAGCGGCGCGTGCTCCTGGACATACTGGCGGTGGCTGGCGTTCTAGAGACTCCGGACCACCCCGGCTACCGAGAGCGATTTGTCGACATGCATCTCCGCGAACACACCGATGCTCATTTCGAGGACAGCGCGTATCCGCTGTGGTGGTGGCGCGGCCGTCACGGCGTGAACCTCAACGCGGTCGGTGAATGGTTCCCAGACCTGTAGCAAGCCTGCTGGCCCTGCTCAGGGCAGCAAGTCCCAGTACTGCTTCCGAGCCGGCATCGCGTGGATGACCATCTCGTCGCCGCTCTCGAAGATCAACACGACGGTCTCGAGAAGTCGCGCACGAGTGTCGAAACCAAGACGCAGCTCCCGGTGTGGCCAGTCGTCTTCTTCCAGGGGCTCGATCCACTGCGACCAGTCAGCCGCCTGCACCGCGTCCTCGTGCATCACCCCATGCTTGAGAGCGCTGGGATGGACCTTCATGCGGCGTACCCGGCCAGGGCACGCCTGATCGCCTCGGACCGGGACAAGTGCTCTCGCTCCGCGAGCGCGTCCAAGGCTGCGAGCTCCTCCGCGGTGAGCCGGACGGCGACGACCTGCATCGGCTCGGCGCCGCGACCTGGGCGGCCGCGCCCACGACGCTTCAGTTCCTCGACGTCGTAACCCTCTTCAGCCTCATCCGCCCACTTCTGGATCTGCTCCTCAGTTCCCATACGTAAATCGTATGACGAAAATCGAGATCGCGGTAGCGTCCGCTCCGTCTACTGGCCCCCTTCCTCCCAAGGTCGAGTCGGCGCATCTTGACGCGAAATCATGCCGAGTCGGCTCGTTATGACGAGCCGACTCGGCATGATTTGGGGTGAGGACGAGCCGACTCGACAGGCCCGACGTACGCCATTCCTCAGCCGGTCACGATCGGTCGATGTCGTCGTCGAGTCGATCCCCGAAGCCCTCGCGAGAGTCCTGGGAGGCGGCGAAGACCGAGGCGCCGGAGCGGTTGCCGACGGTGATCTCGTTGAACAGCAGGTTGAGCACGACGGCGACCAGGGCGGTGGCGCTGATGCCGGAGTGCATGATGACGCCGAGCCACTCCGGGAAGGCGTCCCAGAAGGTCGGTGCGGCGATCGGCAGGATCCCGACGGCGAGAGCTACGGAGACGATCACCATGTTGAGGTTGTCCTCGTAGTCGACGCGGGACAGTGTGCGGATCCCGGAGGCCGCGACGGAGCCGAAGAGCACGATGCCGGCACCGCCGAGCACGGGGTACGGGATCGCCGCCACCACCGCACCGACCACCGGCAGCAGACCGAGGAGCAGCAGGACGAGACCGCCGGTGGCGACGACGTACCGACTCCGGATGCCGGTCAGGGCGACCAGGCCGACGTTCTGTGCGAACGCGCTGCAGGGGAAGGTGCCGAACAGCGGGGCGACCGTGGTGGCGGCCATGTCGGCGCGAAGACCACGAGCGACCCGTCGAGCGTCCACGTCGGTCTCCACGATCTCGCCGATCGCCAGGATGTCGGCGGTCGTCTCGGTCATGATCACCAGGACGACGATCGTCATCGAGACGATCGCGCCGACCTCGAAGGTCGGGCTGCCGAAGTGCAGCAGCGGCGGCAGCGCGACCACGTCGGCCTTGCCCACCGAGGAGAAGTCCGCCTGGCCGGCGATGGCCGCGATGACGGTCCCGACGACCAGCCCGATGAGGATCGAGAGCCGGGAGATCGCACCCTGGAACACCCGGCTGATCACCAGGATGATGAGCAGCGTCAGCCCGGCGTACGCGATGTTGGTCATCGAGCCGTAGTCGGGCGCGGAGGCGTCGTTGCCCATCGCCCAGCGGAACGCCACCGGCATCAGCGAGAGACCGATGACCGTGATGATCGTGCCGGTGACGACCGCCGGGAAGAGCCTGATCAGCTGGGCGAAGAACGAGGAGAGCACCAGCCCGATCAGGCCGGCGACGATGATCGCGCCGAAGACCGGGCGCAGCCCGTCCTCGCTGGCGATGGTGACCATCGTCGACACACTGGCGAACGAGATGCCCTGCACGATCGGCAGCCGGCTGCCGAAGGGCCCGAGGCCGAGCGTCTGCAGCAGCGTGGCGAAGCCCGAGACGAAGAGCCCCGCGGTCACCAGCAGCGCGAGGTCCGTGCCCGAGAGACCCGCGGCACCCCCGACGATGAGCGGCGGCGCGATCACGCCGCCGTACATCGTCAGGATGTGCTGCGTGCCGTAGGCGAGGAGCTGGCCCGGCGGATGCCGCTCGTCCTCAGGTCGGGTCGTGATCGGCGCGGTGGCCTGCCTCCTGCGACCTAACATGGCCGGGCCTCAGCAGAATCCGGGGATGGCGTGCCAGGCGTTGCCTGCGTCTGGCGCCTCGTCGCGTACGACGGAGGCTTCGATCAGGCCGTAGGGCCGGTCCGCGGCGAAGAAGACCTCGCCGGGGTTGTCCAGGCCAAAGGGCGAGAGGTCGGAGAGGAAGTGGTGCTTGTTGGGCGCGGAGAACTTGATCTCGGCGACGTCACCGTGCTGCTCGAGCACCGACGTGCCCATCCCGTGGAGGGTCTGCTGCAGCGCGAGACTGTGGATCTCCGCGAACCGCTGCAGTAGCAGGGCCCGGATCGAGTCGTACGCCTTGTCCCAGTCCACGTCGGTGGTGGAATAGCGCCAGCGGGCGACGAGCGAGGTCGCCAGGATCCGGTCGATGGTCTCCTGCAGGGTCGTGTACTCGTCCTTGAGGAAGCCGTGGAACTCCGAGCCGGTCGACTTGAGCACGACCAGGTCCTTGATGCCGGAGACCACGTGCGCCACTCGATCCGACCCGCGGCCGTCGACGTTCACCACGGTGGTCCGTACGCCGCCACCCGAGCGGACGAAGGAGTGGTCGTGACCCGCGCCGTCGACCTGGATCCGGTCCCAGGCGTACTCGTCGATCTCGACCCGCGCCCCCTCGGCGGCCGGGCAGGCCTCGAGGTAGCGGTCGGCGAGAGCCAGCGCGAACTCCTCGATCGAGGCGACCCCGATCTTCTTCGCGTAGGCGAAGACGGTGTTCTTCTGGGTGTCGGTCGGCAGTACGTCCTGCTGGTCGCCGGTGGTGTGGGCGTCGTCGAAGCTGCCGCGCAGCGCGGTGGAGACGTTGAGGTCACGGATCTGGTGGCGAGGCGTGTCGCGGTAGATGCGTACGACGCGGTTCTCGGCCTTGCCGTACTGGTTGGGTCCAAGACGAATGGGCATGTCAGCTCCCTCGGTAGGTGGAGTAGGCGAACGGGCTCAGCAGAAGTGGCACGTGGTGGTGCCGCCGGTCGGTGACCGCGAAGGTGACGGAGACCTGCGGGTAAAAGCACTCCTGACCGGTCGCCGCGTAGTAGGCGGCGGTGCCGAACCGGAGCTGGTAGGTGCCGGCCGGGACCTGATCGGGTCCCAGGTCGGTCACCCGGCCGTCGTCGTCGGTGACGGCGTCGGCGAGTACGACGGATAACTCGTGGACATCGATCCGGCTGAGCCGGACCGGGACACCGGCGGCCGGACGGCCGAGCGCGGTGTCGAGTACGTGGGTGGTGATGGCGCTGGTCATGCCGAGACCTCCGCGGCCAGGACGCGCTCGAGGCGGAGCAGCGCGATCCGACGCAGCTCGTCGGCGACCACAGCCGCCTCCTCGTCGTGCTCGTGACCCAGCCTCTCGCGGAGAGCGCCGAGCACCTGGTCCGCCGAGAGGCCCGTGGCGCAGATCAGGAAGACCCGGCCGAAGCGCTCCTCGTAGGCCCGGTTGCCCTCGGCGAGCGCGTGGGAAGTGGCCTGGTCGGTGCCGACCGCGGCCTGCTCGCGCCGCGACCAGGCGGCCTCGGGGTGCTCGCCCTCGGCGCGCTCCCCGATCCGCGGGTGGGCGGCCAGCGCCTGGTCGACGTCGGCCGCGGTGAACCGTCGGGCCGCCTCGTCCGCGGCCCGGAAGAGGTCGGCCTCTGCGGCGTAGGGACGCCCGGCCAGGACGGCGGCCACCCAGCTCGGAGCGTCGCAGCAGGCCTGCAGCACGGGCCGTACGACGTCCGCCGGTGAGGTGTTGAAGCTCTGGAGATCCATGAACCGTTCTCTCTCGCTATGCGGAAACTAATTTCCGTACAGCAACAACGATTGCATGTGTCGCTCGTCACAGTCAACAGTTTGTTGAAAAGTAGGGACTACTTCCGCTCGCGGTTCAGGTAGTTGTAGACCGTGAACCGGGTGACGCCGAGCGCGGCCGCCACGATCTCGGCGCTCTTGCGGTAGTCGAAGGCACCGCGCTCCTCCAGGAGCCGCACGGCGCGTTGCTTCCCTTGGCGGTCCAAGGCCGCCAGGTCGCCTCCGAGGCTCTCGGCGACCTCGGCGAGCAGCGCGTCCAACCCGCTCGCCGTACGCCGCGGCGCGCTGTGTCCTTGGACCCGGACCTGGAAGGTGATCTGGTCCGCGCCGTGGTCCAGGCCCGCGGCCACGACCGAGGCCAGCGTGGCCAGCACCGCGTCCCGCTCGCCGCGCACCGACGTGCCCAGCGGCCCGAAGTCACACTCCAGGCCGGCCTCGCGGGCGGCCGCGAGCGCCGCCGTGGCGTGCTCGGGAGGCTCGCCCTCGCCACGGAACGGTTCGGTGGTGAACTCGGCTTCGACGCGCATGGCGGCAGGCTACCCAGCCTGCCGCCATGCGATCGGGATGCTCAGGCGGTGATCCGCCGGCGGGCCAGCTCGGCGAGCTTGGCCTGGTCGATCCCGGCGAGCGTCTCGACCTCGTCGGCCGCGACAGCACCGCACTCCACGCCACGCAGCACGAACGCGGCGAGCGCGGCAGCGGTGGCGGGCTCGTCGAGATAGCTGGAGTCGCCGCCGTGGACGTACGCCCGCAGCCGAGCCGAGGCGACCTCGAGCCCGTCTCGGAAGAACGCGTAGGTCGCGATGTAGCGGCTGGGGAGCTGGGCCGGATGCAGGTCCCAGCCCTGGTAGATCCCGCGGGCCAGCGACCGGCCCACCAGGCGCGAGTGGAGCCGCCAGGCGGCGCGTACGGCCTCCGGGTCGCCGACCGGGAGCACGTTGGTCGAGCCGTCCGAGACGAAGACACCGGTGCCGGCGGCGGCCACCTGCATCACGTCCTTGGCATGGTCGGCGACCGGGTGCTCCATGCTCTGGAAAGCGGCCGCGACCCCGAGCGAGGCGGAGTAGTCGTACGTCCCGTAGTGCAGGCCGGTGACCCGGCCGGCGCCGGCGGCGATCATCCGCGCGATCAGCGCCGTGCCGTCGGAGCCGAGGATCGCCTGCGGCGTCTCGACCTGGATCTCGAACCGCAGACTCCCGGCCTCGATCCCGTGGGGGGCCTCGAGCGCGGACAGCGCGGTGACCATCGCGGTGACCTGCTCGACGGAGGTCACCTTGGGCAGCGTGATGACGAAGCCGTCGCCCAGGCCGCCCTCGCGGACGAGCTCGCCGAGGAAGAGGTCGAGCGTACGCAGCCCGCGGCGCCGCGTCGGGGCCTCGAACGACTTGATCCGGATGCCGTGGAACGGCGTCGCGGAGCCGTCACGGACGGTGGCGGCGAGAGCCCGGGCGGCCGCCACCACAGCGGCATCCTCGTCCTCGTCGAGCCGAGCGCCGTAGCCGTCCTCGAAGTCGATCCGCAGGTCCTCGATCGGCTCGGCGGCCAGTTTGGCCGTCACCCGGTCGTAGATCTCCTCCGCCAAGCCGCGCTCCAGCTCGAAGGAGTCCGCGACCTCGGCAGCCGAACCCGCATGCTCAGCCAGCACCCGACCGGACTCGGCCGACCACTGCGAGACGGTCTTCTCGTCGTAGCGGTCGCCCGGGACGTAGACGGTGTGCACCGGCTGACGTACGCCACGGTCCCCCGGATAGCTGGCTGCCAGCGCCGCGTCGGCGCCGGCGAGCGCGCGGTCGAGCCGGGCAGCGAGGTCCTCGAGACGGCTCATGCACCCACCACCTGCTCGTAGGCGGGCAGGGTCAGGAAGTCGACGTAGTCGTCGGCGAGCGCGACCTCCTCGAAGATGGTGCGGGCCTGCTTCAGGTGGTGCTCGATCCCGTCGGCCGCCCCGAGCAGCTTCGTCATCTCCTCGTCCAGAACCCGGCGTACGAGCTCTGCGGTCACCTGGGTCCCGTCGTCGAGCTTCGA
The DNA here is from genome assembly GCF_040300245.1 of Nocardioides sp. NPDC000445. Classification (NCBI taxonomy): domain Bacteria; kingdom Bacillati; phylum Actinomycetota; class Actinomycetes; order Propionibacteriales; family Nocardioidaceae; genus Nocardioides; species Nocardioides sp. NPDC000445. Next base: position 297,859 of record NZ_JBEPDH010000002.1, read on the forward strand.
TCCGTTGTGCACCCACTGCCAGATCTGCGAGCGGGAGATCTCGACCGTGGCGGCGTCCTCCATCAGGTTGTGGATCGCGACCGCACCGGCGCCGCGCAGCCAGGCGTCGAGGTAGACCAGCGAGACCTCGACGTTGTCGTGCAGACCGGCGAGGGTGATCGCGCCGCCTGCAGAGGCGACGTCGAGCAGGTCCTCGGCGGTGACCGAGACGTCGTCGCGCTGCCGGTCGACCTGGTTCGGCCGGTCACCCAGGACACCATCGAAGATCTCGCGGCAGATCGGGACCAGGTCAGGGTGGGCCACCCAGGAGCCGTCGAAGCCGTCGCCGGCCTCGCGCTCCTTGTCCTCACGGACCTTGGCGAAGGCGATGGCGTTGACCTCCTGGTCTCGGCGGCTCGGGATGAAGGCGGCCATGCCGCCGATCGCGTGGGCGTTGCGGCGGTGGCAGGTCTTCACCAGCAGCTGGGCGTACGCACGCATGAACGGCGAGGTCATCCCCACCGTCGCCCGGTCGGGCAGCACGAACGAGGGCCCGGCGTCCCGGAAGTACTTGATCAGGCTGAACAGGTAGTCCCATCGGCCGGCGTTGAGCCCCGAGGCGTGGTCGCGCAGCTCGTAGAGGATCTCGTCCATCTCGAACGCGGCCGGGATCGTCTCGATGAGGACGGTCGCGCGCACGGTGCCGTGCGGGATCCCGAGCTCGGCCTGGGCGAAGGTGAACACGTCGTTCCACAGCCGCGCCTCGAGGTGGCTCTCCATCTTGGGGAGGTAGAAGTACGGCCCGCTGCCGCGCTCCACGAGCTCGCGGGCGTTGTGGAAGAAGTACAGCCCGAAGTCGACCAGGGCACCGACGACCGGATTGCCGTCGACCAGGACGTGCAGGTCGTCGAAGTGCCAGCCGCGCGGGCGCATCACGATCGTGGCCAGCCGCTGGTCCTCCTTGAGCTCGTAGAGCTTGCCCTGCGGGGACATCGCCGAGATCTGGCGCCGAATAGCGTCGTACAGGTTCACCTGGCCACCGACCACGTTGCTCCAGTGCGGCGTGCTGGCGTCCTCCATGTCGGCCAGCCAGACCCGCGCCCCGGAGTTGAGGGCGTTGATCGTCATCTTCCGGTCCGTCGGGCCGGTGATCTCGACGCGGCGGTCCTGGAGGTCCTCGGGCACCGGTGCCACAGTCCAGTCGCCGGCGCGTACGTCGGCCGTCTCGGGCAGGAAGTCGAGCCGGCCGGTGCGGGCGACCTCCTCGCGGCGCACTCGGCGGGCGGCCAGGAGCTCGTCACGGCGGGCCCCGAACCGTCGCTGCAGCTCCGCGACGAAATCGAGGGCCTCGGGGGTGAGGATCTCGGCTCCTCGCTCGACCTCGCCACCGGTGATCTGAATGTTCACGAGCTCCACCCTCCCAGGGCTTCAGTTTTCCTTTGAATGGATTCTTGTTTCCGCATTGCGGATATTAATCCGACCAGACAAGGGACGCAACCAGCCGGATTTCCTCTACACGACGCTAGACTTCCGTCATCCGGAAGACAGTACCCATAGATCGGGGAGCTCAGGTGAGCGAGAACGAGAAGGCGCCGAAGGCCCGCACCGGGGCCGTGCAGTCGATCGAGCGTGCCTTCGCACTGCTGGAGACGATGGCCGACGCCGGCGGGACCATGGGGCTCTCCCAGCTCGCCGCCGCCTCCGGCCTGCCGCTGCCGACCATCCACCGGCTGGTGCGCACCCTCGTCGACCTGGGCTACCTCCGCCAGGAGGCCAACCGGCAGTACGTCCTCGGGCCCAAGCTGATCCGGCTCGGCGAGAGCTCCTCGCGCATGCTCAGCACCTGGGCCCGCCCGCACCTCACCCGGCTCGTGGACGAGGTCGGCGAGTCGGCCAACCTGGCGATGCTCGACGGCGACCAGATCGTCTACGTCGCCCACACCGAGTCGCGCCAGTCGATGCGCATGTTCACCGAGGTCGGCCGCCGGGTGTCCCCGCACTGCACCGCCGTCGGCAAGGCCATCCTCGCCGACATGGCTCCCGACCAGGTCCGCGACATCCTCCGGCGCACCGACATGGTCCCCTACACCTCGACCACGATCACCTCGCGCGACGACTACCTCGACCAGCTCGAGCAGGTCCGCGAGCGCCGCTACGCCATCGACGAGGGCGAGCAGGAGGCAGGCGTACGCTGCGTCGCCGTCGCCGTCCCCGACTACGCCCCGCGCCTGGCGATGTCGATCAGCGGACCCACCGGCCGGATGAGCGACGAGCTCATCGAGCGCGCCGTCCCGCTGCTCACCGAGGCCGGCAAGCAGCTCGCCGCCGACCTCGCCTGAGCTGCGTCGGCGGTCAGCCGCCGTACGGCACCGTGATGATCTCGAGGTTGTGTCCGTCGGGGCTCTCCCAGTAGACGCCGCGACCGCCGTCGTTGTGGTTGATCTGGCCCTCCCGCCGGTGGAAGGGGTCGGCCCAGTAGGTGATGCCGCGCTCCTTGATTCGCCCGAAGATCTCGTCGAACTCGGTCTCGGAGACCTTGAACGCGTAGTGCTGCGGCCGGAAGTCCTGGTCCTCGACCACGTCGAGGCTGACCTGGTTGGTGAGCTCGACGACCCGGAACGGGCCGAAGACCTGGGCCTCCGGAAGCCCGAGGATCTCGGTCAGATGGGTCGCCATCGCGTCCCGGTCGGAGGCGTGGACGATGGTGTGGTTCAGCTGGACGCTCATCGGATTCTCCTCTCACGTCATGACGACTCTAGGTCGCGGATACGACGCCGCCGACCGCATTTCGTGGTACGTATTGCGGTCCACGGGTCACCTCGACCCGGTAGATCTCGGGAGATCTCCATGTTGCGCACCACCGTCGGCCTGAACCGTCGCGCCCTGCTCCAGGGGGCCGCCGCCATCGCGGGACTCACCGCTCTGCCCTCGTCAGCGGCCGCATCCGCGACCTCCGCCGGCCCGCCGCACCAGAGCCCCATCCGCATCTACCGCGGCGGCGCCCAGCACGAGCACCTGCCCGCTCTGCACGTCCACTATCCCCACGACGCGACCGTCACGATGAAGTACATCCGCGAGGACGCCGACGAGCCCGACGGCTGCACCGTCCGCGGGGACGAGGAGACCGTACGCGCCGAGCTCCCGCCCGGCGTCGGCTCGCTCGAGATGGGCGGCGTGACGTACGGACTGGTGCAGTTCCACTGGCACACCCCGAGCGAGCATCTGCTCTCCGCCCGGGACTACCCGATCGAGATGCACTTCGTGCACCAGGACGCCTCCGGCCACACCCTCGTCGTCGGCGTCTGGGTCCGCCCGGGCCTCGTCAACCCGACCCTCGGCCGCCTCTACGACCACCTGGTCTCGGAGTGCTCGACCGCCGACCACGTCGGCCACATCGACGTCGGCGCCCTCCTGCCCCGCCGGCACACCTCCTACCGCTACGACGGCTCCCTGACGACCGCGCCGTACACCGAGCACGTCCAGTGGGTCATGCTCACCGACCCGATCACCGCCTCATCCCGCCAGATCGACCGTTTCCGCACCGTGTTCCCGACCGGCAACCGGCGCGACGTCCAGGACATCAACGACCGCGTCGTCCTCACCGACCGCGGGCTCTGACAGCCTCCTACCAGCCCGACGGACGTATGTTGCCGAGCACCCGGGTCACGGTGATCTCGATGACCACGCGCTCCGGGTTGGGCCGGGGCTGCCGGTAGCGCTCGGCGTACCGCCGCTCGGCCTCGGCCACCGACTCCGCGTCGTCCTTGACGACCGCCGTGCCCTCCAACGTGCACCACCGCCGCCCGTCCACCTGACTGACCGCCGCCTGGGCGCCGTCGGGCCCGGCCGCGCGTACGTTGCGAACCTTCTTGCTGCCCGCGCTGCTGATGACCCGCGCGACCCCGGCCTCGGGATCGAACGTCACCCCCACCGGGACCAGATGCGGGCTGCCGTCCGGCCGGCTCGTGGTCAGGAAGCAGACCCGCCGCTCCCGCCAGAACTCATCGTTCTCTGCCGCAGATGGAGATGCGTCGACTGTCATGGTGCTCCTTCACTCAACATACGAAACACCCGGTGCCAGGGCAACGTAGGCCCTGATCTGCCCTGACGTCGCGACGATGCGCGTTGGGGGCACGGATAGGGCAGACACCCAGGAGACTCTACCCACGACGCACATCAGATCGGCTGGACCAGTCGGGCTCGAGGAGCGGCTGACGTGCAATCACGGTTGGTTGGCGTTGCTTGTGTTCATCTGCGCTTGCTTTAATGCCTTGAGCTCCTCTCCGGGTCCAGACGCAGGAGCAGGCTTCGGGGCCGGACATAGGAGCAGTAATGCGGAGGTCTGTGTTCACGGCGGTGAGCGTGCTCTCACTGATGTTCAGCCTCGCGGTCCTGCAGGCGCCATCGGCGCGTGCGGCCGTCTCCATCGGCGTCACGGCTTCGGCCTCCACGGTGAGCGAGGGGTCGGCCCTCCGGATCAGTGGCACGGCGTGGGGCGCAAGACTCGGCAGCGTCGTCGACCTCCAGCGCTGGTACGCCGGCGCTTGGCGACGGGTCGCCCGCAAGACCCTTGTCGACTCCCGCCGCTTCTCCTTCCGCATCACGCCGCCGCGGGGCATACAGCGCTACCGCGTACACAAGCCTGCGCAGCTCGGACAGGCTGCTGCTACGTCGCGGACGATCACCCTCACCATCACCTGGCGACCGAGTGTGACGGCGTCGACCTCGGTGTTCCTGCGCTCGGACCGAATGTGGGTCACGCGAGTGACGGGCAGCGCTCCGGCCGACACCCTCGTCAACGTGCAGCACTGGGACCCGGTGACCAGTGCGTGGACGACGACCGGCCCTGGCGCGGTCTCCGATTCGGCGGGGCGCTACCAGGTCGATGTCGATGGCCGCCCGACCGGCTGGCGCTTCCGCATGGTGAGCTGGCCATCCGGGCCACGGTTGAGCGGCTACTCCGCCACCCTCAGCGCAGTACAGCGGCCGGTCCCGTTGGCGATGAACCAGGAGACGCATATCCGCGCTCTCGTCGCCGACCCGGCCCCTGGCTATGCCTCGCTCACGTTGCCTGCGACCGCCGGAGACCTCGTGTCGGTCGCCATTGACTACGCCCGTGTATCGAGGGTCGGTGTCGCGCTCAACGGCACTCCGATCCCCACGATGGAACCGCCCTACCAGCATCGCGTCACCACGTTCCGCGCCCCGGCGACCGGCACCTATCGTCTGACCACCCACGTCTACGACGGCCTGTCCGAACCGGTCACGATCTGGACCTCGACCGCTAAGACGACGCCGTACGACCAGATCTGCTGCGACACCGACCAGGACCGTCCTGGCCAAATCGTGGATGTCTCCGTCCCGGCATCTCCTGACGACATGTACGTCCTGACCGTGCCGGAGTACGAGCCGTGGCCCACACACACGCGCTCATTACTTGACCCGAATGGTCTCCCGGTTCAGTCGCTCTACTCCGTGCTGACCACCTACGGCATCGCCCAGGTGTTCCGGCTGACGGAGGCCGGCGCTCATACGCTCCGCTACATCGCGTACGAGGTCGAGCCGCTTGACGTGAGGGACAAGCTGGACCCGATCGCCACCACGGACGTGACACTGGACGGCGGCCCGGTTAGCGGCGGTGCGAACTCAACGGCGAGCGCCGGCCGGTTCCGATTCGTGGTGCCAACCGGAACGACCTTCATCCTCAGCTCCCGAGAAGACGGCCAACTCCTCACACCGTCCGGGGAGAGGATCGGTGTTCGCGCTGACGAGACCTGTGTCGAGAGCGCCGCGGGAGGGCAGTACGACCTGATCGTGTGGAGCACCCTCGCACACGTCTCCGTCCGGACAGCAAAACGCTGCCCGAACCACTGACCCCACAGCCGCGCACGGGTCACAAGGCACAAGCGAAACACCCCGGTGGCCAACGTTTCCGCTGGTCACCGGGGTGTTCTCCCAGGCGTGGCAGATGAAGGATTCGAACCTTCGAAGGCAAAGCCGACGGATTTACAGAGCGTCGGACATAACCCGCTGACCTGGGCAAACACTGCGAAGATTAGTGTCGGGGGCACGAATGGGGAACACCAAGCCACGGACACTCGGGGGCGCGCGCCTAACGCCGAACGCGGCCCATGGACACCAGGCCGTGCAATCAGCTCAACCACGCGAGGTGCGTGCGCCCTCTTCGATGAAGCGACGGACCGCTTCCCCGGCGACTTCCGCAGTTGGGACTGTCTGCCCGATCGGCGTATGAACCCGCATCTCTGCAACAACTTGAGCCAAGCGAGTTCGGACGGCATCGACGATGAACCAGATCCGTACGACCCGCCGCACGACCTCGGTCGCCGTCGATCCTGGCGTCGTGGTCAACCCCGACCAAGCCCGCGCCCTGCTAGATGCGGTGCTGAAGATCGACCCGCCGCTTCACGCGTTCTTCGCCTCGATCTACTACGCAGCTCCTCGTCCTGGAGAGACACGCAACATCCGGAAGGACAACCTGACACTTCCCGATGAGGGGTGGGGAGAGATCCGCCTGCGGAAGAACTTCCAGCAGCCCGGCGCCGACTGGACCGACGATGGTGAAGTCTGGGAGGAGCGCGGCCTAAAGCATCGTGACGAGAACGACATGCGCACGGTTCCCGCTCATCCGGATCTCGTTAAGGCTTACCGCCGACACCTCGAGGAGCACGGGACCGGGGTAGGCGGACGGCTGTTCGTCACCCGCGTCGGGCGCGGCGGAAACGGCGGAGTCCCGATCGCCGGGCCGTACCAGAACCCGGTGAACATGAAGACGGTCTATCGAGTCTGGGAGGCAGCACGAGCCGGGGCACTCACACCTCGTCAGTACGCCTCAGACCTGGCGCGGCGCCCGTACGACCTCCGGCACGCGTGCGTCTCCACCTGGCTGAGCGCCGGAGTCGATGCCACACAGGTCGCCAAGTGGGCGGGACATAGCGTTGATGTGCTGATGAAGACGTACGCCAAGTGCTTAGACGACCAGGAGAACGGCGCGAAGAAGCGGATCGAGGCACTGCTGAACCCAAGAGGCGACGCCAACTAGAGCCACCGAGGTCGCCACACCACCCCGAGCTGCTCCTCAAAATCGGGGAGCAGCTCGGGCCAGACTGGCCAGCGAACAGCACTTCGGGCCATGCTTTGCAACCGAGCAGCAACCACCTCGTGCGCCGCTCGAACACCTGTGCAAGTGACATGCCGCAACCGATTCTAAAGAGTTAGTGACAAAACTCACTTTTGGGTGTTTGTAAATAGTTTCCGCGAGTAACATTATTTGTAAACTTTCGGCTAGGACTGCCCTCCTGGCCGATCAGCCACGGGATAAGGGAGAAGGCCATGGCTCTGCTTTCGCATGCAGATACTGCCGCCGACGACGGGTTTAACCTTGTCGAGTTCCTTGCGCGCCCTTGGCTGTTGCACCGATCGCGGAAGATCAGCGAAGCAGAAGCCGTCGCCCGATACCGCACGATGACCGGGATGGACGAGCCGCTTGAGTTCCGCGCCAAGCGAGCGCGGGAGAACGCTGAGAAGGTTCCGCTCACCGCCAAGACCTGGTGACCGGGACACGGGTCCTCGACTGGCGGCAAGCCGAGAGGCGAGATGCCTCCAGCCTCAAGCACTTCGTTTGCACCCATCCTGAAAAGGCACCGTACTCACGCGAGCATCACCGCAGACTCCGACACCCCCGCGAGCCAGAGTTTGAGGTGCAGCAGACTATTCGCGGGTATGCCGTTCGGCCGGAGCGGGGATGTCACCTCTGGGTTGGATACGACAACATCGGCCTGTCCGCCGTCGTCAAGTGGCGAGAGCTCGACGGACCCGACGTGATCCACCTCGACGTTGTCGGCGTCGCCATGCGGCACCGACAACCCGGAAGCACCAAGGCCGGCACCATCGCCCGCGAGGCGATCGAGGTCGCTCTCAGCGAGGCTGAGGCTTACGCCGTAGCCAAGAGGTGCGAGGAGTTGTACGCCGAAGGCGAGATCCACCGCACCAACAGCGGAAGCCTGCGGCTGATGCAGAGTTTCGGGTTCGCGTTCGTCGACGAGTTCCCGAGCGGTGCGCAAACGTGGGCCAAACGCGTCCCCCTCATCCCGCCAGGGCAGGAATAGGGCACAGACAGCCGTAGATCACCGGACATCACCGGACACGGCCGGACAAGCGAAACACCCCGGTGGCCAGCATTTCCGCTGGTCACCGGGGTGTTCTCCCAGGCGTGGCAGATGAAGGATTCGAACCTTCGAAGGCAAAGCCGACGGATTTACAGTCCGCTCCCATTGGCCGCTCGGGCAATCTGCCTGGGTTGTACGCGCGCCCGGTCAAGGGGATCGCGACAGCAATAAACAATAGCGCAGGGGCTGGCGTCGTACGAAAACGGCACGAGGTCCTAGGGTGAGACAGGTACGTTCCCGGGGCGCACAGTCCTGGTCAGAAGCTAGAGGAGAGAGTCATGGCGGACTCGTCGTTCGACATCGTGAGCAAGATCGATCGCCAGGAGGTCGACAACGCGCTGAGCCAGACCGCGCGGGAGATCGCGACGCGGTTCGACTTCAAGGGGACCAACGCGACCATCGAGTGGAGCGGTGAGCAGGGGATCGAGATCTCGGCCTCCGCCGACGACCGCGCCAGCGCTGTGCTCTCGGTCTTCCAGGACAAGCTGATCAAGCGCAAGCAGTCGCTGAAGATCCTCGACGCGAGCGAGCCGCGTCAGTCGGGGCAGCAGTCGAAGATCTCGATCACCCTCAAGGAGGGCATCTCCTCCGAGGACGCCAAGAAGATCTCCAAGCTGATCCGCGACGAGGGCCCCAAGGGCGTCAAGGCGCAGATCCAGGGCGACGAGCTCCGCGTCTCCTCCAAGAAGCGCGACGACCTGCAGACCGTGATCTCGCTGGTCAAGGGCCAGGACTACGACTTCGCGGTGCAGTTCATCAACTACCGCTGAGTCGCTGCGCCTGCGTCGTTGCGGCAGCGAGCGCGGCGACGAAGGCAGCTGGCGAGCTGGCCCGCCGAAACAGGGCACGTTGCCTTTCGGCCCCGCCACCAACGGCACGTAGACGGTTGATGGTGGAGAGCACCAACGCTTCGTCTCCGTGTGCCCGCAGATATGGCTGAACTCGGGAGACCATCGCATCGACCAGCAGCCCGGAGCGCACGAGCCTGCCGGTCTGCGGATCGGGCGCCACTCCGCGAAGGCCCCCTCGAGCGGCAGACCGGCAGGACCGCTGAAGCAGCTCCTGCCGGACGGGTACCACGGGCCGCGCGGCAACCGCGTCGTCGACCGCCATGCTGACCAGGGCGCGCACCAGTCCGGCGTACGCCACGGTTTCCTCAGCGGTCAAGCTCATGTCGGCCAGTCTGACCTCGATGGTGGGGTATCCGGGTGAGAGACGTGCCAGGAAGTACACGCTCCGACTGTCCATCGCCAAGCCCGACCCGACGGCCTCGTCGACCATCTGGTCGTACGCCTCCGCCGAGCGCACCGGTGGGGCGGGCGTGAAGGTCGGCCAACGCGAGGCGAGGTTGAAGCGCTGGCTGGCCCAGCCGGTGACCTCGCCCTCCCAGATGGGTGAGTTCGCGGCCAATGCGATGAGAGGCGGCAACCAGGGGCGGAACCGGAGCAGGGCTTCCACGGCGAGCTGTCTGGTCGGCACACCGACGTGGACATGGCAACCGCAGGTTCCGTTGGTGCGCATGGCCGCCGGGAAGAGCCGCGCGAGCTCGTTGTAGCGAGGTTCATTCGTCACCTGGGGTCGGTCGGGCAGTCCGAACGGCGATACTCCTGTGGCGACGGCCATGACGCCGTGACGGCTCGCGACCTCCGCGACCCGGCGACGCAAGGTGATCAGGGCGTCCTGGACTTCCGCGAGGGTGGTGCACACCGGCGTCCGCGCCTCCACCATGAACAGCATCGACTCGGTGACGACGCGTGTCGGGTAGCCACATTCGCGGATGATCTCGACCGCCGCCGGGACAACCGCACCGCTGCATGGGTCGAGCAGGGTGAACTCCTCCTCCACGCCGACGGTCGGTGCACAGCTGTCGTCAGCCGATCCACCCAGCTCGCTCGCCTCGGCAGGCGTGCTGCCCCGGTCGAAAACAGTCGCGCGCATGCCCTCGCCTTCCCCATCGGTCGATCAATCACCAGCGTCGGAGACCGACCGCTGCACAGGCAGGGCCGAGAAGCACGCCACCGCAGGACCTTGGGCACTAAACCCGGACAGCCCAACCGAGGTTGCATCGAGAGGGGGCCATGGAGCCCCACGAGGAGGGACGAATGCCAATCACCAAGAACCCGATCCCGGTCGAGGTCACCCTGCGCGGCAACGTCGGCGAGTTCGCCGGAAAGTACGCACGAGACAAGATCGCCACAGCGCTCGACATCGCGCACGGACCGGTGTTGACGGCGCACGTCGTGCTGGACTGGCGGCGCAACCCGGCGTCGGAGAACCATGCCATCGCGGAGGCGTCGGCGAACGTCGACGGCCTGGTGGTGCGGGCGAAGACAGCGGCCCCGACCATGCCGGAGGCCGTCGACGACCTGGAGTACCGACTGCGCCGGCAGTTGGCACACCTGCAGGATCGCAACCGCACGCAGCACCGTCGGACGAGCGTCCCGGCCGAGCACGAGTGGCGCCACGGCGACCTCCCACGCCATCGAGTTCCCCACTTCCCGAGGCCGGCGGAGAGCCGTGAGGTGGTCCGCCGCAAGTCGTTCGCGAGCGCGCCGATGACGCCCGACGAGGCGGCGTACGAGATGACCCTGCTCGATCACGACTTCTTTCTCTACCGAGACGCCGCTTCGGGCGCGCCCACCCTGGTGCACCGTCTCTCCGGAGGTGGGTACGGCGTCCAAGGAGCCGAGGCTGACGCAGCCCGCGACGCGGCGACCCAGGCGGCCCCACCGCCCTCGCTGACCGAAGCCCAGGCACGTGCTCGGCTGGAGATCGACGGTGAGCCGTTCGTCTTCTACCGCGAGGCGGACACCGGCGCCGGCTGCGTGCTGTATCACCGGTACGACGGACACTACGGCCTGATCGAGCTCGCCGACTGACGTCCCCGGCAGCACTAGGCTCCTGCCGTGAGCTACCAGCACCCGAGAGCCTCGGTAGAGATCGACGCCCCGATCGAGATGGTGTGGCGGGTGATGGTCGAGACCGAGTCGTACGCCGCGTGGAACCCGTTCGTCGTCCGGGCCGAGACCGCCCAGCCAGCGGCGGTCGGCAACCCGATCGTGCTGCATGTGACCTGGGCGAACGGCGGCCGCTCGCGCTCGCCGGAGCGGATCTCGGCGCTTGAGCCACCGGTAGTCGGCGAGGACGGGGTCGGGGCTGCGTACCTGGCCTATGTCTATGAGGGCTGGCCGGCGCGGCTCGGCCTGGTGCGGGGCGTACGTCACCAGCGCCTGACCCAGCGGCCCGGCGCGCCGACGCGCTACGAGACGGTCGAGGAGTTCTCCGGCCCGCTGGTCGGGCTGGCCGGGCCTGAGCGGGTTGCCGACGGATTCCGGCGGCATGCCGCGGCCCTCAAGGTGCGATCCGAGACGCTCGTGAATGAAAGTGGACTTGACCACTAGATTGAGCGAAATTCTGCATTCATCTGCAAGAATGTGGCCGTGCGAGTATCTGCCAAGTCCGACTACGCCCTCCGCGCCCTCATCGAGATGGCCGCGCGCGAGGACGGAAAAGCTGTCAGCGCCGAGGAGCTCGGCCGCGCCCAGGAGATCCCCCACGGGTTCCTGCAGGCGATCCTCGCCGACCTCCGCAAGGCCGGCGTGGTCATCTCACAGCGCGGCCAGTCAGGCGGCTGGCGCCTGGCCCGGAAGGCCGAGGACGTCTCCGTCGCCGACGTGATCCGCGCCGTCGACGGTCCGCTGGTCTCGGTCTACGGGCTGCGCCCCGAGGGGGTCACCTACAACGAGCGCGCCGACGTCCTCCAGCACGTGTGGATCGCCGCCCGCGACTCGCTGCGCGAGGTCTTCGAGAAGGTCTCCATCGCCGAGCTCGCCTCCCGCGAGCTGCCCGACGAGGTCACCACCCGCACCGCGCGCGACGAGGCGTGGCTGCCTCACTGATCCTCCGGCACGGTATGCCGAGAAAGGCCCACATCCCGCGCGGAACTCCGCTGGGGATGTGGGCCTTCGGCTGCATACCTTGGCGAAGGAACCTCTACGCCGCCGGCGCCGGCATCGTGTAAGCCCCCGGCGACGGCGTGACGAAGACGTTGACGCCCTCCTCGAGCCGCAGAGCCCGGGCATGCGTACGCGTCAGCTCGGCGGTCACGACCTCACCGTCGTCGGTGAGGACCGTCAGGCGCACCTCGAAGCCGATCCGCAGGACGCGCGAGACGGTGCCCTCGAGCGAGTGCTCGGAGATCGGCGACGGGGTGACCTCGACGTCATGGGGCCGGATCAACGACCCGCCCAGGGTGGTGACGTCGCCGAGGAACGACATCACGAAGTCGTTGGCGGGCTCGTCGTAGAGCTGCTCGGGGGTGCCGATCTGCTCGATGCCACCCTGGTTGACGACCACGATCTCGTCGGCGACCTCGAGGGCCTCCTCCTGGTCGTGGGTCACGAAGACGGTGGTCACGTGCACCTCGTCGTGGAGCCGTCGCAGCCAGTCCCGCAGCTCCTTGCGTACCTTCGCGTCCAGGGCGCCGAAGGGCTCGTCGAGCAGCAGCACGGACGGCTCGATCGCCAGCGCCCGGGCCAGCGCCATCCGCTGCCGCTGGCCGCCGGAGAGCTGCGAGGGCAGCCGGTGGGCGAACTGCGAGAGGTGGACGAGCTCGAGCAGCTCCTCGACCTTCTTGGCGACCTCCGCCTTGGGGCGCTTGCGGATCTCCAGACCAAAGGCGACATTGCGGGCCACCGAGAGATGCTTGAACGCGGCGTAGTGCTGGAAGACGAAGCCCACGTTGCGCTTCTGGACCGGCAGCGACGTCGCGTCCTTGCCCTCGATCACGACCGACCCGGTGTCGGGCGTCTCCAGCCCGGCGATGACCCGCAGCAGCGTGGTCTTGCCGCCGCCGGAGGGCCCCAGCAGGGCGGTCAGCTGCCCGGTCGGGATGGTCAGGTTGATGTCCTCCAGGGCGACGAAGTCGCCGTAACGCTTGTTGACACCACTTACTTCGATGCTCATGGGATGTGTCCTTTCACCGCACGCGCGCACCGCGGGCGCGCAGCACGAAGACGATGAGGATGCAGATGACCGAGACGCTGGCGAGGAGGAAGGCGACTGCGTACGCGCCCTGCTGGTCGAAGTTGAGGTATTTCTCCTCGACCGCGAGGGTGGCGGTGCGGGTCTGGCCGAGCACGTTTCCGGAGACGACCTTGACCGCGCCGAACTCGCCCAGCGACCGGGCCAGGGTGAGCACGACGCCGTAGATGACGGCCCACTTGATGCCCGGGAGCGTGATCCGCCAGAACGTCTGCCAGCTGCTCGCGCCGAGCGACGCGGCGGCCTGCTCCTGCTCGGTGCCGATCTCCTCCAGCACCGGGATGACCTCGCGGATGACCAGCGGCAGCGAGACGAACGCGGTCGCCATGATGATGCCCGGCGTCGAGAAGATGATCTGGATCCCGGCCGACTCGAGCGTCGGCCCGAACCAGCCGTCGCGGCCGCCGTAGACGAGCACGAGCGCCAGGCCGACGACGATCGGCGAGACCGACAACGGCAGGTCGATCATCGCGCTCAGGATGCGCTTGCCGGGAAATTCCGTACGCACCAGCAGCAGCGAGATCGAGACGCCGAAGAGCAGGTTGATCAGCGTAGCGACCACTGCGGCCACGCAGGTCAGCTGGATCGCGTGCATCATCTGCGGGTCGTTGAAGATCGCGGTGAACGCCTCGGTCGTGAACCCGATGTCGGGCACGTAGAAGGCGTTCCAGGCGACCAGGACCACCGGCCAGGCCACCAGGAGCCCGAGGTAGGCGATGACGATGACGCGAAGGACGTACGTCAGCGGGGTGCGGGGAGCACGACGGGTCTCAGCCACGGCGGACCATCCTCCTCTGGACCAGGTCGAGGACGACGATGACGAGAAGGGAGACGCCCAGCAGCAACGCCGCGATCGCCGCCGCGCCCTCCGGGTTGTCGTTCTCGATCGCGGACAGGATCCGCACCGAGGCGACCTCGGACTTGAACGGCAGGTTGCCCGAAAGCAGGACCAGGGAGCCGTACTCCCCCATCCCGCGCGCGAAGGAGAGCGCCGCGCCCGCCGCGATGGCCGGGGCCAGCGACGGCAGGATGATCCGCCAGAACGTGGTGAACCGGGAGGCCCCCAGAGAGGCAGCGGCCTCCTCCACATCGGTGTCGAGCTCCTCGAGGACGGGCTGCACCATGCGTACGACGAAGGGCAGCGTCACGAAGGCGAGGGCGAGGTAGACCGACGTCGACGTGTTCGCCCAGTGCAGGCCGAGGGGTGACTCGGCGCCGTAGAGGGAGAGCAGCACGAGGCCCGCGACGATCGTCGGCAGTGCGAACGGGATGTCGATGATGACCTCGAGCAGACCCTTGCCCCAGAACTTGTCGCGGACCAGGACCCAGGCGATCACGGTGCCGATGACGACGTTGATCAGGGTGACCACGATGGCCGCACGGATCGTCAGCAGGATCGCCGACGCGGTCTGCTCGTTGGTGAGCTGGTCCGCGAAGGCCGACCAGCCGCCGCTGGAGGCGGTGATGATGACCGCCACCAGCGGGATGAGGACGAGCAGGCTGAACCAGAGCATCGTGATGCCGAGCCCGATGCCGCTGGTCCTTGTCAGAGTGTTGCCCGGCCGACTGCGACGGGCAGCCGGCCCGGCCGTAGGGATGGTTGTCGTCATGACCGGACTACTGCGAGGCCTTGCCGGACTTGGCGATGGAGTCGGTCACGATGCCGAGGGCCTCGCCGTCCTCACCGGTGCCGAAGAGCTTCTCCTTGACGCCCGACCAGTCGCGGCCGCCGAAGTCGTTCTCCAGGGTGAGCAGCTGCTTCGGCGCCGGGAACGGGTCGGCCGGGTCCTTGGCGCCCTTGATGTCCTCCGGCTCGAGCCCGATCGCGTCCCAGTCGACGACGCCGGGCTCGGCGGTGTTGACCGGGCGGAAGCCGGTCAGCGCGAACTGCTTCTGACCGCCCTTCGGGTCGAGGACGAAGTCGAGCCAGTCCTGAGACGGCTTGGAGGAGTCCTTGAGGATGGCGCCGGGGTTCTCGATCAGGACGGTGGAGTCCGGGATGATGTACTCGAAGCCCTCACCCTGCTGGGCCGCGAGGATCGCCTCGTTCTCGTAGGCGAGCAGCACGTCACCGGTGCCGCCGAGGAAGGCGGTGGTGGCGTCGCGACCGGAGTTGGTCAGGGTGACGACGTTCTTGAAGAGCTTGTCGAGGTACGCCTTGCCCTCCTCCTCGGTGCCACCGTTCTTCACCACGGAGCCCCAGGCGGCCAGCGCGTTCCAGCGGGCGGCGCCGGAGGAGGCCGGGTTGGCCGTGACCACGCCGACCCCGGGCTTCACGAGGTCCTCCCAGCCCTGGATGTTCTTCGGGTTGCCCTCACGGACACCCAGCACGACGACCGAGCTGGACACGATGCCCTTGTTGTCGCCGTCGTCCCACGACGCGTCCACGAGTCCGGCCTTCTCCAGGCGCTGTACGTCGGTGCCGACGGACAGGTGGACGTAGTCGGCCTTCAGGCCGGACTCGACCGCACGGCTCTGGTCGCCCGAGGCGCCGTACGAGGTCTGGAAGGTGACGCCTTCGCCCTCAGGGGTCTTGTTGAACTCCTTGGCGATCGCCTTGTTGGCCGTCTCGGGGACGGCGAAGCCGACGATGGAGATCGACTCCGCGTCGCTGTCGCCGCCGGAGCCACCGCACGCGGTCAAGGTCAGGATGCTCGCAGCGGCCACGGCCACTGCAACCTTGATCTTCTTCATCTGGTTCCTCACTTCTGCCCTGCCGAGTCAAGGTCGATCGGGTTACGAATGTCGAGGAGAATACTTGAATTAGTCGAGTGAGTGTGAAAACACCCGAACGGTCCGCTCCTTGGACGGCCACCAGTCGCCGAGACGTCACTCAGGTCGGTCGAGATGGCACGTGGGTGCCATCTCGACCGACCTGAGTGACGTCTCGGCCGGCGGAGGCGGGACTAGACGGTCGTCGAGCTCGGCGGGGTCACGAGCGTCCGCAGCACCGTGCGGCGATGGTGGACGGCCTCGGCGCTGAAGATGATCAGGGCGATCCAGACGATCGCGAAGCCGGCCCAGCGGCCGGGAGGCATCGCCTCGTGGGCGATGAAGACGCCGACGGCGAACTGCAGGATCGGGGCGAGGTACTGGAGCAGCCCGATCGTGACCATCGGCACCCGGATGGCCGCCGCGCCGAAGCAGGCCAGCGGCACGACGGTGATGATGCCGAGGCTGATCAGGAGGAGTACGTGGAGGACACCGTGGCCGAAGAGCGTGCCGTTGCCGGTCGCCTGCAGAGCGATGATCAGGGCCAGCGCGAACGGCGCCGTCACGGCGGTCTCAACGGCCAGCGACTCGAACGGCCCGACGCCCGCGCTCTTCTTGAGCAGCCCGTAGGTGCCGAACGAGAAGGCCAGGATCAGCGCGACCCACGGCAGCCGGCCGTAGTCGACGGTGAGCACGACGGTGGCCACGAACGCGATCCCGAGCGCGACCCACTGCAGCCTCCGCATCCGCTCACGCAGGATGATCACGCCCATCAACATCGTGACCAGCGGGTTGGTGAAGTAGCCCAGGCTCGTCTCCACGATCCGCCCGTTGTTGACACCCCAGATGTACGTCACCCAGTTGATCGAGATCACCGCCGCAGCCGCAGTCAGCAGCATGAGCTTGCGCCGGTCGCGCAGGATCGCGGCCACCTGCTGGCGGCGCCCCACGATCAGCACCAGCGCTCCGGCCACGACCAGCGACCACACGATCCGGTGGCCCAGGATCTCCCAGGCCCCGGCGGGCTCCATGAGCGGGAAGTAGAGCGGGAACGCTCCCCACATAATGTAGGCAGCGGCGCCGAACATCACTCCACGCCGTTGCTCATTCACGTCGCCACGGTACTGCCATGCCGCCGAATCCCTTTACCGAATATCGCGCCCTGGATTCCCACCCCACCAGACCTGCCTCGCTGGTCGAGCCCGCGAGCGCCAGCGAGCGGTGTCGAGACCAACACAGCCCATATGCGACCATGTTGGTCTCGACACGCCTCCGCCTAGCGGCTCCGGCGGCTCGACCAGCGCGTGAGACGTCAGACGGAGCGGACGGCGACGATGTCGGCGAAGGCCTCGAGGGCCTTACGCACAGGACCCTCGGGGAGCGGCGCGAGAGCGGCCTTGGCCTCCTCGGCGCGGGACTGGACGTAGGCGCGGGCCTCCGCCAGCGCCGGGTGGGCGCGGAGGAGGCCGACGCACTCGGCCAGGGCCGCGTCGTCGGTGAGGTCGCTGTCGAGCAGCTCCAGCAGCCTGGCGTCGGCGGCGTCGGTGGACCGGCGGGCCAGCAGCACCGGGAGCGTCGGTACGCCCTCACGGAGGTCGGTCCCGGGCGTCTTGCCGGACTCGTCGGAGGCGATGTCGAGGATGTCGTCGGAGAGCTGGAAGGCGACGCCGACGATGTCGCCGTAGGCGAGCAGGGCGTCCTGGATCTCCTTGTCGGCGCCGGCGAAGAGCGCACCGTAGAGAGCCGAGGTGGCGATCAGGACGCCGGTCTTCCCGGCCAGCACCTCGAGGTGGTGGTCGACCGGGTCGACACCCTCGGCCGGCGCGACGCCCTCGAGGATCTGACCCTCGACGAGCTTGGCGAAGGTGGCCGCCTGGATGCGTACGGCCTCCGGGCCCAGCTGGGCGGTCAGCTCCGAGGAGCGGGCGAAGAGGAAGTCGCCGGTCAGGATCGCGACGTGGTTGTCGAAGCGGGCGTTGGCGGTGTCCTCACCGCGGCGCACGAGCGCCTCGTCCATGACGTCGTCGTGGTAGAGCGAGGCCTGGTGGGTGAGCTCGACGACGCAGGCGGCGGTGATGACCTCGTCGGCGAGCTTGTCCGGGCCGTACTCGGCGGCCAGCAGCACCAGCAACGGCCGGAACCGCTTGCCGCCGGCCTCCAGCAGATGGGAGGCCGCTTCCGTGACGAACGGGGAGCTGCTGCGGGCGTAGCCCGCCAGCTTCTCCTCCACGATCGCCAGCCGAGCGCGCAGCCGCTGCTCGAGCTCGGGATCGGTGATCGGGAGGGCGAGTTCAGGGGCTCGGTCGGTGGGTGCGCTGGTGCTCACCCGATGAATCCTCCCGCATCCACCAACAGGCTGAGCACAGGGCCCGGAATTACACCCAACAAGACGGTGGCGACAGCGCTCAGTGCGATCACGACGGTGGTGGCGTACGACGGGGTCATCACCGTGGCCGCGTCCTCGCGCGGGTCGGTGAAGAACATCAGCATCATCACGCGTACGTAGAAGAAGATCGCGATGATGCTCGAGCAGATCGCGACCACGACGACGGGCCACTGACCGGCGCCCAGCGCGGCTGCGAAGACGCCCCACTTGCCGATGAAACCGGCGGTCAGCGGCAGCCCGGCCATCGAGAGCAGGAAGACGGCGAAGGTCGCCGCGACCCAGGGGTTGGACCGCCCAAGGCCGGCCCAGCGGTCCAACGAGTTGACCTCACCGTTGGGCCCTCGCACCAGAGAGACGATCGCGAAGGCGCCGAGCGTGGCGAACCCGTAGGCGGTCAGGTAGAAGAGCACCGCCTGCGTGGAGCCGAAGGCGTCGGTCTGCACGCCGAGGAGCCCGGTCAGCAGGAACCCGGTGTGGGCAACGGCGGAGTAGCCGAGCATCCGCTTCACATCGGTCTGGACCACCGCGAAGGAGGCGCCCAGCAGCATCGTCAGCACCGCGATCACACCGATCGCCGGGCGCCAGATGTCGCCCTCCGCACCGAACGCGACGTAGAAGAGCCGGAGCATCGCGGCGAAGGCGGCGATCTTGGTGGCCGCGCTCATCCACGCGGTGACCGGCGTCGGGGCGCCCTGGTAGACGTCGGGGGTCCAGGAGTGGAAGGGCACGGCACCGGTCTTGAAGAGCAGGCCGACGGCCATCAGGCCGATGCCGAGGAGCAGCAGCGGGCTGGAGCCGTCCTCGGCCGCCACCTCACCGATCTCGGCCAGCGACATCGACCCGGCGAAGCCGTAGACCAGCGCGAGACCGTAGAGGAAGATGCCGGAGGAGAACGCGCCGAGCAGGAAGTACTTCAGCGCCGCTTCCTGGGAGAGCAGCCGGCGACGGCGCGCCAGCCCGGTCAGCAGGTAGAGCGGCAGGGACAGCACCTCGAGCGCCACGAAGAGCATCAGCAGGTCGCCCGAGATGCAGAAGAGCATCATCCCGCCGACCGCGAACATCATCAGCGGGTAGACCTCGGTGTGCTCGAGGCCTCGCTGGGAGGCGGTGCGCTCGGCCGGTGTGCCCGGCAGAGCCGCGGCCTGACCGGCGAAGGCGCTCACACCGTTGTCGAGGCGTCGCTCGGCGAAGAGCGCGACGCCGCCGAGCGAGACCAGCAGCACCAGTCCCTGGGAGAAGACCCCGGGGCCGTCGACGATGAGGGCACCCTCACCGGTCGAGGCGCCGAGACTGGACCCGGCGCCGACGGCGACGGTCCCGGCGAGTGCGGCGACCAGGCCCGCCAACGCCAGCGACACCTGGGTGTTGAACCGCGCGGCACGCGGCGCGAAGGCCTCCACCACGACACCGGCGCACGCCACGGCCAGCACCAGCAGGACGGGCCAGAGGGTGGCGTACGAAATTCCGGGGGACTCGAACATCGCGTCACTCACCTGCCTGGATCACATTGACGAGAGGCTCCACGACCGGCGACGCCGCCGAGATCAGCGGTCCGGGGACGAAGCCGAAGAAGAGAAGGGCGACCAGCAGCGGAACGAGTACCCCGACCTCTCGCCGATTGAGGTCGCGGACCGGTGTGGTCAGCTGAGCAGGTCCGGTGAAGATCCGCTGGTAGGCCCACAGCACGTAGATGGCAGCGAGCACGATCGCGGTGACCGCGATGACACCGACCAGCCAGTGGTAGTCGAAGGCGCTGATCAGGACCAGGATCTCGGAGACGAACTGGCTCAGACCCGGCAGGCCGGCGGTCGCCAGACCGGCGATCAGGAATGTGCCGGCAAGCACCGGTGTCGCCTTCTCCACCCCCCGCATCGAGGAGATCGAGGCGGTCCCCTTGCGCGCGATCAGGAACCCGGCGATCAGGAACATCGCCGCGGTGGCGACACCGTGGTTGACCATGTAGAGGATCGCCCCGACCAGGCCCTCGCGGGTGGCCGCGAAGATGCCGAGGGTGATCAGCCCGAAGTGCGACAGCGAGGTCAGACCGATCAGGCGGAGCAGGTCGTCCTGCCCGATCGCGAGCACGGCGCCGTAGACGATCGAGATCAGCGCCAGCACCACGACGACGGGCGTCGCCCAGGCGGACGCCTCAGGCACCAGGCCCAGGCAGAGCCGGATCATGCCGAAGGTGCCGATCTTGTCGAGGACGCACACCAGGAGCACCGAGGTCGGTGTAGTGGCCTGCTCGGTGGTGTCGGCCAGCCAGGTGTGCACCGGGAACAGCGGCGCCTTGACCGCGAACGCGATGAACATCGCCACGAAGATCCAGCGCTCCGCGGTGGTGCCGATGTCGAGCTGGGCGAGGTCGCTGATCAGGTACGACGGCGAGCCGGCCTCCGAGGAGACCACGAAGAAGCCGATCAGCGCACCGAGCAGCACCAGTCCGCCACCGAGCTGGAACATCAGGAACTTGAGCGCGGCTCGGGCCCGGTTGGGGCCGCCGTGCTGGCCGATCATGAAGTACGCCGGGATCAGCGTCGCCTCGAAGGCGATGTAGAAGAGGAAGAGATCGCCGGCGGTGAAGGTGAGCAGCGCGAAGGCTTCCAGGGCCAGCGCCCAGGCGTACCACCGCTTGTCGTGGTCCTTGACCGCCGCGACCATCACGAGCGGGACCAGGACGACGGTCAGCATCACCATCAGCTTGCCGAAGCCGTCCATCTCCAGCGCCCAGTGGACGCCGAGCGGCTCGATCCAGACGAGATCGGTGTCGGGGGCCGTGAACATCGTGACGATGCCGGCGATCAGGGTGGCGAGCGCGAAGCCGAAGGCCCACGCCTTGGGCCGCGCCGGCATCACCGCGGTGATCAGCGCACCCGCGAACGGGACGAGGACGAGGATTGTCAGCATCAGTTGACCACCAGGATCGCGAGGGTCACCAGCACAGTGCCGCCAAGGACGGAGAGGGCGTAGGAACGTACGTAGCCGGTCTGTGCCTTGCGGAGCTCACCGGCGATCGCCGCGAGGGCGATCGGGCCACCGCTCATCAGGCCGTCGACGGCGTACTTGTCGGTCGCGAGGGCACCGCGCGTGATCGCCATCCCCGGCGGCACCACGACGTCCTCGACGTGCGGGACGTGCAGGTAGGGAGTCGGCTCGGTCGTGATCGGGCGGCGCCCGAAGACGAACCCGGCGGCCGCAACCCCGATCGCGACGACCAGCACCGCGAGGACGGAGGTCGCCCAGACCGGGAGCGGACCGTGGTGCTCGGCGTGGCCGATCGCCACCACCGGCTCGAGCCAGTGCTCGATCCAGCCACCGAGCGCGAAGACACCACCGAGGACCGACAGCGCGGCGAGGACGACGAGCGGACCGGTCATGATCCGCGGCGACTCGTGCGGATGTACGCCCTCGGGCCAGCGCTTGCGGCCGAAGAAGGCGAGCATCATCAGGCGGGTCATGTAGAAGGCGGTCACACCAGCGGCCAGGAGGGCGATGATGCCGACCAGCCAGCTCTCGGCGAAGGCGACCTCGAGGATCTTGTCCTTGGACCAGAAGCCGGCGAACCCGGGGAATCCGATGATGGCCAGGTAGCCCATCGAGA
Source organism: Nocardioides sp. NPDC000445 (assembly GCF_040300245.1). Taxonomy (NCBI): domain Bacteria; kingdom Bacillati; phylum Actinomycetota; class Actinomycetes; order Propionibacteriales; family Nocardioidaceae; genus Nocardioides; species Nocardioides sp. NPDC000445. The sequence continues at coordinate 319,766 of NZ_JBEPDH010000002.1, forward strand.
AGGTCAGGAACGTGACCGGGAGCGCCCGGCTCAGCGCGCCGTAGTGCTTGAGGTTCACGTCGTCGTTCATGCCGTGCATCAGAGACCCGGCGCCGAGGAACATGTTGGCCTTGAAGAAGCCGTGGGTGAGCAGGTGGAAGATCGCGAACGCATATCCCGGCCCGCCAAGGCCGGCCGCCAGCATCATGTAGCCGATCTGGCTCATCGTCGAACCGGCCAGGACCTTCTTGATGTCGTCCTTCACACAGCTCACCGCGGCACCCCAGATGATCGTCACCAGGGCGACGACCACGACGGCGGTCGAGGCGGCCTCGGCGGCGTCGAAGATCGCGCTGCTGCGGACGATGAGGTAGACACCCGCGGTCACCATGGTCGCCGCGTGGATCAGCGCCGAGACCGGGGTCGGACCCTCCATGGCGTCGAGCAGCCAGCCCTGCAGCGGCACCTGGGCGGACTTACCGCAGGCGCCGACAAGCAGCAGGATGCCGAGCCAGTTGAGGGTGGTCGTGGTGGTGTCGCTGATGTCGATCGCCGAGAACGACGTCGACCCGAAGGTGACGAAGCTGAGCGCGATCGCCAGCGAGACGCCCATGTCGCCGACCCGGTTCATCACGAACGCCTTCTTGGCGGCCGCCGCTGCCGACGGCTTGTACTGCCAGAAGCCGATCAGCAGGTAGGACGCCAGGCCGACGCCCTCCCAGCCGAGGAAGAGGCCGACGTAGTTCTCCGCCAGCACCAGCATCAGCATCGCGGCGAGGAAGAGGTTGAGGTAGCCGAAGAACCGGGTGCGCCGCTCGTCGTGGGCCATGTAGCCGACCGAGTAGACGTGGATCAGAGTGCCGACGCCGGTGATGAGCAGCAGGAACAGACTGGAGAGCTGGTCGTAGAGCAGGTCGAAGCCGACGCTCAGGTCGCCGGTGTCGAACCAGGTGTAGAGGTGCTGGACGACCTGCCTGCTCTCCTCGTCGCGACCGAGGGCGGCGATGAAGAGGACGAGCGAGAGCACGAAGGACGCACCCGCGAGCCCGACCGCGAGCCAGTGCCCGATCCGGTCGAAGAGCGCCGGCGCGAACGGCCGGCCGATCAGGATCAGAGCAGCGCCGGCCAGGGGCAGCGCGATGACCAGCCAGATCAGCGAGAAGACGCCGCTGGCCTCGACAGGATTCACCACTTGAGCATCCTTGGCTCGTCGACCGAAGCCGTGTTTCTGGTGCGGAAGATGGTCATGATGATCGCCAGCCCGACGACCACCTCAGCGGCCGCGACGACCATCACGAAGAACGCGGTCACCTGCCCGTCGAGGTTGCCGTGCATCCGGCTGAACGCCACCAGGGCCAGGTTGGCCGCGTTGAGCATCAGCTCGACGCACATGAAGACGACGATGGCGTTTCGCCTGGTCAGCACCCCGATCGTGCCGATCGTGAAGAGGATGGCGGACAGGATGACGTACGCCGTGGTGTTGTCTGTCATTCGTCCTCTCCCTGGTCAGTGCGACCGCCGGCGAGGATGGCGGGGACCGACTTCGTGCTCTGCGACCCGTCCGGCAGCAGCGCCGGGGTGTCGTTGCTGTTGTGCCGCGCGAAGGTGCCCGGTGGGGGCAGCGGACCGAGGTGCTTGCCGCTCTTCGCGTAGTCGGCGACCCGCTTCTGGGCCAGATCGGTCTGGCTCTGCTTCGGGTCGATCCGCTCACGGTGGGCCAGCACCATCGCGCCGATCGCGGCGGTGATCAGCAGCGCGCTGGTCGCCTCGAAGGCGATCACGTAGCGCGAGAAGAGGAGGTCGGCGAGGCGTTGTACGTTGCCGCCCTCGTTGGCGCTGGCCAGCCCGCGCATCGTGGCGATGCTCGCCTGGCCGACGCCAGCGATCAGCGTCGCGCCCAGCCCGACCCCGAGGATGACGGCGAGCACCTTCTGCCCCGCGATCGTCTCCTTGAGCCTGTCGGAGGTGTCGACACCGACCAGCATGATCACGAACAGGAACAGCATCAGGATCGCGCCGGTGTAGACCACGATCTGCACCGCGAACAGGAACGGCGCCTCCAGCGTCGCGTACATCATCGCCAGCCCGATCATCACGACCGCCAGCGACAGCGCGGCGTGCACCGGCTTGCGCGCGAACAGCAGGCCCATCGCCGCGATCACCATGATCGAGGCGAGGATGACGAAGCTCATCGGGCCGACTCCTTGGGCTCCGGCGCGTAGTAGGAGGTGTCGTCGTTGCCGAGGAACATCGGGTGCGGCGGCGCCTCCATCCCGTCCTCGAGCGGCGCGAGCAGGTCCTGCTTCTCGTAGATCAGGCTCTCGCGCGAGGTGTCGGCGAGCTCGTACTCGTTGGTCATCGTCAGCGCCCGCGTCGGGCAGGCCTCGATGCACAGCCCGCACAGGATGCAGCGCAGGTAGTTGATCTGGTAGACGCGGCCGTAGCGCTCACCGGGCGAGTAGCGCTCCTCCTCGGTGTTCTCCGCACCCTCGACGTAGATGGCGTCGGCGGGGCACGCCCACGCGCACAGCTCGCACCCGACGCACTTCTCCAGGCCGTCGGCGTGCCGGTTGAGCTGGTGCCGGCCGTGGAAGCGCTCCTCGGTCGGCTCCTTCTGCTGTGGGTACTGCTCGGTGACCGGCTTCTTGAACTGCGTCCCGAACGTCACCGCGAACCCGCTCACCGGGTCCCAGAAACGCTCCTTGAACGAGCGGTCGTCGTTGCTCACTTGGCCTCCTCAGGAGAGGGAAGAATGCGTACGCCGTTGGTGGCTGTCGGCACAGCCGGCGGTCCGAACACCAGCGGCTGGGCGGCACCCCGTACGGCCCCGCCCAGCGGCAGGGCGGGGGTGGGGAAGCCGCCGGTCGGCGTGGTGACCTGGGCCTCCTTCTCCGGAAGCCGGTTGAGGAAGCCGAGCACCACGACCACCGTCACGGCCAGACCGAAGCCGAAGAGAACCCAGTTGGGGCTGAAGCCGCCCTGGATCGCGGCCATCTTGATCACCGCGACGACGACGATCCAGGCAAGGCTCGCCGGCAGCAGGACCTTCCAGCCGAGCGACATGAACTGGTCGTAGCGCAGTCGCGGCAGCGTGCCGCGCAGCCAGATGAAGACCCAGATGAAGAAGAACATCTTCAGGAAGAACCACAGCACCGGCCAGTAGCCCTCGTTGGCGCCGGCCCAGAGCGTGCCGAGGCCGAGCGGGGCTCGCCAGCCGCCGAGGAACAGCGTCGTGGCGAGCGCGCTGACGGTGGCCATGTTGATGTATTCGGCCAGGAAGAAGAGCGCGAACTTCAGGCTGGAGTATTCGGTGTGGAAACCACCGACCAGCTCACCCTCGGCCTCGGGGAGGTCGAACGGCGCGCGGTTGGTCTCGCCGACCATCGAGATGCAGTAGATCAGGAAGGACGGCAGCAGCAGGGCGCCGAACCACCAGTCCGTCTGCGCCTCGACGATCTGGCTCGTGGACAGGCTGCCCGCCATCAGGAAGACGGTGACGAGCGCCAGGCCCATCGAGACCTCGTACGAGATCATCTGGGCGCTGCTTCTCAGCCCGCCCAGGAGGCTGTAGGTGGATCCGGAGGCCCAGCCACCGAGCACGATCCCGTAGATGCCGATGCTGGCGATCGCCATCACGAACAGCACCGCGACCGGCATGTCGGTCAGCTGCAGCGGCGTCTGCACGCCGAAGAGGTTGACCTCGGGCCCGAACGGAATCACCGAGAACGTCACGAACGCCGGCACCGTGGCCAGGATCGGGGCCGTGATGAAGACGATCTTGTCGGCCTTCTCCGGCGTCAGGTCCTCCTTGAGCGCCAGCTTCACACCGTCGGCCAGGGATTGGAGCAGACCGAACGGTCCGTGCCGGTTGGGCCCGATGCGGTGCTGCATCCGGGCCACGACCTTGCGCTCCCACCAGATGTTGAACAGCGTCAGCACGACGCAGACCACGAAGACCAGCAGGACCTTGATCGCGATGATCCACCAGGGGTCCTGGCCGAACTGCTCCAGCCCGTTCACTGCTCCCCCTCCGCGGTCGAGCTCGTCGAGACCACGGTCACCGTCGAGCCCGGGGACGCCAGGTCCGCCCAGACACCACGTCCGAAGCTGTTCGTCGGCACCCACACGGTGCTGTCGGCCAGCTCGGCCGCCATCGCCGGGAGCGTCCAGCTCCCCCGGTCCCCGGTGATCGTCACGACGTCGCCGACCTTCGCGTGGAGCGCTGCCGGGATGCGTACGAACGCCGGTCGCGCGGTCGCGGCCAGCGCCTTGTCGCCGCTCTGGAGCGTGCCGTTGTCGAGCATGAGATGCCAGGTCGCCAGATGGAAGGCGCCCTCGTCGGTCGAGCCGCCGGAGCCGCTAGGCGGAGGCGTGTCGAGACCAACACGGTCCCCTGCCGCGCTCGATGAAGCCGTGTTGGTTTCGACACCGCTCGCTGCGCTCGCGGGCTCAACCAGCGAGGTCGTGATGTGGCCGAGGACCTCGGCGTCCGAGTAGGCGGCGGGCTTGTCGAAGACCTTCGGGAACGGGCGGCGGCGACCTTCCCAGGTGACGAAGGTGCCGGCCTTCTCCGAGGCGGTGGCGACAGGGAGTACGACGTCGGCGCGCTCGGTCACGGCGGTGACCCGCTGCTCGAGACTGACCACGAAGCCGGCCTGGTCGAGGGCGGCCAGGAAGGCGGCCGGGTCGGCGGTGTCGTCGGGGTCGACGCCGGCGACCACGAGGGCGTCCAGGCCGGCGCGGACCATGGCCTCGGCGTCGAGGCCGCCCGCACCGGGCAGCAGGTCTGCCTCGACGGCACCCCGGTCACCGGCACGACGCGGCACCCAGGCGAGCCTGGCGCCGGTGCGATCGGCGAGCTCGGCAGCGGCGGAGTAGGCGCCGGGGCTGGTGGCCAGCCGCTCGCCGACCAGGATCACCGAAGCCTCGGTGACCCCGCTGACCTGGGACAATGCGTCCTTCTCGGCACCGGGAGCGGTCAGGACGACCTCGGCTCCGAGCTTGCGCGAGCCCTCCGAGGCGTACGGACTCAGGGCGGTGATCCGCAGACCGCTCTTGTTGGCCTTGCGGAGCCGGAGGAAGAGCGTGCCGGCCTCGTCCTCGGGCTCGAGGCCGGCCAGCACGACGTGGTCGGCGGCATCGAGGTCGGCGTAGGTGAGGCTCGTCCCGGCCACGCGTGAGCGCAGGAAGCCGGTCTCCTCCTCCGAGAGAGGCCGCGAGCGGAAGTCGACATGCGGAGTGCGCAGCGTGTCGCGGGCGAAGGTGGCGTACGCCTTCGCGTCCTCCAGCGTCAGACGCCCACCGGGCAGCACGCCCACCGAGCCCGCCTCGGCCAACCCGGCGGCGGCGACGGCGACGGCCTCCAGCCAGGACGCCGGCCGGAGCTCGCCGTCCTCACGGATCATCGGCGAGGTGAGCCGGTCGCGGACGGCGTAGCGGAAGCCGAAGCGGTCCTTGTCGGAGATCCACTCCTCGTTGACCTCCGGGTCGTTGCCGGCGAGGCGGCGCATGACCTTCCCGCGGCGGTGGTCGATGCGGATCGCAGCGCCGCAGGCGTCGTGCTCGGCCACGCTCGGGGTGGAGACCAGGTCGAACGGCCGTGCCCGGAAGCGGTAGTCGTCCGAGGTCAGCGCGCCCACCGGGCAGATCTGGATGACGTTGCCGGAGAAGTAGGACGAGAACGGCTTGTCCTCGGCGATACCGATCTGCTGCTGTGCGCCGCGCTGGATCAGCGCGATCCCCGGGTCGCCCGGGATCTCGGCGGCGAAGCGGGTGCAGCGCTGGCAGACGATGCACCGCTCACGGTCGAGCAGCACGTTGGGCGAGAGGTTGATCGGCTTCGGGAAGGTCCGCTTGGTCCCCTCGAAGCGGGTCTCACCCTGGCCGTGGGACATCGCCTGGTTCTGCAGCGGGCACTCGCCGCCCTTGTCGCACACCGGGCAGTCCAACGGGTGGTTGACCAGGAGGAACTCCATGATCCCGTGCTGGGCCTTCACGGCCGTGGAGTTCTGCGTCTCCACCACCATGCCCTCGGCCACCGGGATCGTGCAGGAGGCCTGCGGCTTCGGGAACCCGCGGCCGTTGCCGGCGTCGGGGATGTCGACCAGGCACTGCCGGCAGGCGCCGACGGGCGCGAGCAGCGGGTGGTCACAGAAGCGCGGGATCTCGATCCCGGCCTCCTCGGCCGCCCGGATCACCAGCGTGCCCTCGGGCACGGTCACGTCATGTCCGTCGATCTTGACGGTCACATCGGTCACTGAACTGCCTCCGCCCATGCGGTCGACTTCTTGGCGTCGAAGGGACAGCCACCCTGCTCCAGATGGGCGAGGTATTCGTCCCGGAAGTACTTGATCGAGCTCGTGATCGGGCTCGTCGCGCCGTCACCGAGTGCGCAGAACGAGCGGCCGAGGATGTTGTCGCACTGGTCGAGCAGCAGATCGAGATCCTCGGGCTTCCCGTCACCCTTCTCCAGCCGCTCCAGCACCTGCACCAGCCACCAGGTGCCCTCGCGGCACGGCGTGCACTTGCCACAGGACTCGTGCTTGTAGAACTCCGTCCACCGCAGCACTGCGCGCACCACGCAGACGGAGTCGTCGAAGATCTGCAGGGCGCGGGTGCCGAGCATCGAGCCGGCCGCGGCCACCCCCTCGAAGTCCAGCGTCACGTCCAGGTGCTCCTGGGTGAACAACGGGGTCGAGGAGCCACCGGGGGTCCAGAACTTCAGCTCGTGACCCTCGCGTACGCCGCCGGCCAGCTCGATCAGCTTGCGCAGCGTGATGCCGAGCGGTGCCTCGTACTGCCCCGGCTTCTTGACGTGCCCGGAGAGCGAGAAGATGCCGACGCCGGCCGACTTCTCCGTGCCCATGCCGGCGAACCAGTCGGCGCCGTTCTTCACGATGGCCGGCACCGAGGCGATCGACTCGGCGTTGTTGATCACTGTCGGGCTGGCGTAGAGACCGGCGACCGCCGGGAACGGCGGCCGCAGCCGCGGCTGACCGCGGCGCCCCTCGAGCGAGTCGAGCAGCGCGGTCTCCTCACCACAGATGTAGGCCCCGGCACCCGCGTGCACGACCAGCTCCAGGTTGTAGCCGGAGCCATGGATGTTCTTGCCGAGGTGGCCGGCGGCGTAGGCCTCACGGACGGCGGCCTGCAGCCGCCGGATCACGTGGAGCACCTCGCCGCGTACGTAGATGAAGGCACGCTCCGCGCGGATGGCGTAGGAGGAGATGATCACGCCCTCGACGAGGGTGTGCGGACTCGCCATCATGAGCGGGATGTCCTTGCAGGTGCCCGGCTCGGACTCGTCGGCGTTGACCACCAGGTAGCGCGGCTTGGGGTTCTCGGGGTCGGGCGCGGGCAGGAAGCCCCACTTCACCCCGGTCGGGAACCCGGCACCACCGCGACCGCGGAGCCCGGAGTCCTTGACCATCGTCTGTACGTCCTCGGGCGCCATCCCGAGCGCCACGTCGAGCGCGTCGTAGCCGCCCTGCTCGGCGTAGGCGGGCAGGGTCCAGGCCTGCTCGTCGGCCCAGTTGGCGGTCAGCACCGGGGTCAGGGTGTCAGTCATCGGACGCCTCCTCGGCGATCGTCTCCGACTCGGCGCGACGGGTGTCGGCCACCTCGACGGCCTCGGGCAGCTCCTCCGGTACGGCAGCGGAGCCGTGGGGGTCGGAAGGTGCGGCCCAGCCGCGCTCGCGGGCGATCTCCAGCCCGACGAGCGACGCCGGCCCGGCCGCGGGACCCTCGTCGACGAGCCCGTCCTCGAAACCGGCGAGGACCCGCTCGGCCTCGCGCCAGCTCGTGATCCGCGCGCCGCGGGATGCCACGACCTCGCGGCCCTCACGCAGGTCGTCGACCAGCTGCGAGGCCGACTCCGGCGTCTGGTTGTCGAAGAACTCCCAGTTGACCATCACCACCGGCGCGTAGTCACAGGCCGCGTTGCACTCGATGTGCTCGAGCGTGATCGCGCCGTCGGCGGTGGTCTCGTCGTTGCCCACCTCGAGCTTCTCGCGCAGGCAGGCGAAGATCTCGTCGCCGCCCATGACCGCGCACAGCGTGTTGGTGCAGACGCCGACGTGGTGGGTGCCGACGGGATGGCGCTTGTACATCGTGTAGAACGTCGCCACCCCGCTCACCTCGGCCGGGGTGAGGCCCAGGACCTCGGCGCAGGCCTGGATCCCTTCGGGCGTGACCCGGCCCTCGACCGACTGCACCAGGTGGAGCATCGGCAGCAGGCCCGAGCGGGCCTGGGGGTAGCGAGCCGCGATCTCGCGCAGCTCGTCGTAGGTCTCAGCAGCAAGCGTCATCGGTCGACGCCTCCCATCACCGGGTCGATGGACGCGATCGCCACGATCACGTCGGCAACCATGCCGCCCTCGGACATCACGCTCGTGGCTTGGAGGTTGGTGAACGACGGGTCCCGGAAGTGGACCCGGTAGGGCTTGGTGCCGCCGTCGCTGACGACGTGGGCGCCGAGCTCGCCGCGCGGCGACTCGATCGCGGCGTACGCCTGGCCGGCCGGCACCCGGAAGCCCTCGGTGACCAGCTTGAAGTGGTGGATCAGCGCCTCCATCGACTCGCCCATGATGTGGCGGATGTGGTCGAGGGAGTTGCCCTGGCCATCGGGACCGACGGAGAGCTGCGAGGGCCAGGCGATCTTCTTGTCGGCCACCATGACGGGGGCGCCGTCGAGATCCTTCAGCCGCTTGAGAGCCTGCTCCATGATCCGCAGCGACTCCCACATCTCGGCCAGCCGGATCCGGAACCGCCCGTAGGAGTCGCAGGTGTCCCAGGTGATGACCTCGAAGTCGTAGTCCTGGTAGCCGCAGTAGGGCTGGGTCTTGCGCAGGTCCCACGGATAGCCCGTGCTCCGCAGGATCGGGCCCGTCAGACCGAGCGCGAGGCAGCCCTCCAGGTCGAGGTAGCCGACCTGCTCCAGGCGACCCTTGAAGATCGGGTTGGCGTTGCACAGCGCTGCGTATTCGGTCAGGCGCTTCTTCATCAGCTCGATGAACTCGCTCACCCGCGCGACGGTGCCGTCCGGCACGTCCTGGGCGACGCCGCCGGGACGGATGTAGGCGTGGTTCATCCGCAGGCCGGTGATGAACTCGAACAGGTCCAGGCAGAGCTCACGCTCGCGGAACCCGATCGTCATCACGGTCAGCGCGCCGAGCTCCATGCCGCCGGTCGCGATCGCCACCAGGTGGGAGGAGATCCGGTTGAGCTCCATCAGCAGGACCCGGATGACGTCGGCCTTCTCGGGCACCTCGGCACCGATGCCGAGCAGCTTCTCCACCCCGAGGACGTACGCCGTCTCGTTGAAGATCGGGGACAGGTAGTCCATCCGGGTGACGAACGTGGTCCCCTGCGTCCAGGACCGGTACTCCATGTTCTTCTCGATGCCCGTGTGCAGGTAGCCGATCCCGGCACGCGCCTCCGTGACCGTCTCGCCCTCGAGCTCGAGGATCAGCCGGAGCACCCCGTGCGTCGAGGGGTGCTGCGGGCCCATGTTGACGACGATCCGCTCGTCCTTGACGTCCTTGAGGGCGTCGGTCAGCTCGTCCCAGTCCTGGCCGGTGACGGTGAACGTACGTCCCTCGTCTTCGGTGGTCGTCATGAGTAGCTCCTGCGGGTGTCCGGCGGCGGGATCGTCGCGCCCTTGTATTCCACCGGGATCCCACCCAGCGGGTAGTCCTTGCGCTGCGGGTGGCCCGGCCAGTCGTCGGGCATCAGGATCCGGGTCAGTCCGGGGTGGCCGTCGAAGACGATCCCGAACATGTCGTAGGTCTCGCGCTCGTGCCAGTCGAGCGTCGGGTAGATGGCCACCGCGCTCGGCACGTGCGGATCCTCGTCGGGAGCGGAGGTCTCCACCCGCACCCGGCGGTTGTACGTCATCGAGAGCAGGTGGTAGACAGCATGAAGCTCTTTGCCCCCATTTTCTTGGCCTTGGTCAGCGGGGTAGTGCACCCCGGAGACACCCGAGCAGAGCTCGAACCGCAGCTCGTCGCGGAGCACCTGCAGGGCCTCGAGCAGCCGCTCACGGCGTACGTGGAAGGTCAGCTCGCCGCGGTGGATGACCGCCTCCGCCTCGGCGAAGGCGAGGGCGTCGGCGATCTCCTTGAACCAGCCGCCGTAGGGCTGCACCCCGACGTCGCTGGTGCGGCTCGGCATCGCGTGCTGGCGGGTGAGACCGCCGTAGCCGCTGGTGTCGCCGGTGTCCGCCACCCCGAACATGCCGCTGTTCTGGCCGCTGTTCTGGTCGCTCACCGCAGAAGTCCCGTCTGGTCGATCAGCGGTAGCTGGCGCAGCGCCGCGGTCTCGTTGGCGACCTCCTCGCGCTCGGCGTTGACGCCCAGCGAGCCGCCCTGGATCTTGTCGTGGAGCTTGAGGATCGCGTCGATGAGCATCTCCGGGCGCGGCGGACAGCCGGGGAGATACATGTCGACGGGGACGATGTGGTCGACGCCCTGGACGATCGCGTAGTTGTTGAACATCCCGCCGCTGCTGGCGCAGACACCCATCGCGAGCACCCACTTCGGCTCGGGCATCTGGTCGTAGATCTGGCGCAGCACCGGCGCCATCTTCTGGCTCACCCGGCCCGCCACGATCATCAGGTCGGCCTGCCGCGGACTCGCGCGGAAGACCTCCATCCCGTAGCGGGCGAGGTCGTACTTCGGTCCGCCCGACGTCATCATCTCGATGGCGCAGCAGGCCAGTCCGAACGTCGCCGGCCACAGGCTCGCCTTGCGGAAGTAGCCCGCCAGGCCCTCGACGGTCGTGAGCAGAACCCCGCTCGGGAGCTTTTCTTCGAGACCCATGTCAGTCCCAGTCCAATCCGCCGCGGCGCCACACATAGGCGTACGCCACGAACACCGTCAGCAGGAACAGGCCCATCTCCGCGAGGCCGAACCATCCCATCGCGTCGAACCTGACGGCCCACGGGTAGAGAAAGATGATCTCGATGTCGAAAATGATGAAGAGCATCGCGGTGATGTAGTACTTCACCGGGAAGCGACCGCCCAGCGCCTGTGGCGTGGCCTCGATCCCACACTCGTAGGGATCCGCCTTGGCTTGGTTGGCGCGGCTCGGTCCGACGACCGAGCTCATGATCACCGAACCGACCGCGAAGAGCGTCGCCAGTCCCGCCAACGCGAGCACCGGCACGTAGAGCTCCATCTCGCCTCCTACCCTGAGCGGCCCACCCCTTCTTGAGACTTTGTGAATAGAATCACAATGTGGGCCAACTCACATCCTGCCACTCCTGTGACGGAATGCAAGTGGGTTGCCGAAATGGCGCGCGCACTTTCTCGCCATGGCGGGAAAGTGCCTCAGCATCCGGCGGCAAACGCTTGCACAACCACGCCATGGCGGGGTTGTGGCGGGTCAGACTTCGGTGCTGACGGCCGGCGTCGGCGTGTCGAGGAAGGCCCGGGGGATCACGACGATCCGCTTCTCGCCGTCGGGCAGCTGGGCGGGCTTTCCGTTGGCGCCCACCTGCACCATCTCGTACGTCAAGGTGTGCGCGGTCATCCGCCGCGGCTTGAGCCACCCCCGGTGCCAAGCGACGCTTCCCCACGATCCCTGAATCTCGAGCCACTCGCCCACCGAGCCGCTTACGGTCGTGCCGACCGGGTACATCCCTGACATCCGTCCCTCGCCTGAGAGCAACCAGAGGAGTGGGTTGAGGAGGGTCATCAGCGTCCAGAAGGCCGCCGCTCGGTAGGAGCCGGTCGCCAGATGGAGTGCGACGTTGAGGCCGAACCCCGCCGGGAGCACCCACATCATGATGCCGAACTGCGCCCTCAGCCATGCTCGAACGAGCCGCCGCCGCAGGCTCCGATGGATGACGATCGGGTTCCCAGCCATCGGTTGCTCCGCATGGTCCCCGGCTATCCCCATCGACAGCCCGCGTCTGATCTCGGGCCCGATGAGCTGAACCGGGAAGTCGACCGACCGCGCCAGCTCATCCGGCCCGGCCGGAAGGTAGACCGGGACAGCCAACGTTCTCGGGCCTTCCTGCCGACACCGCACGAACACCGGCCCCACCTCGACCTGGGTCAGCCGCGACCACGGGTAGAAGGTGAGTCGCCTGAGCGTGCGCACGCCCAGGCCGGTCTTCGCCGCCCATGCTGTCAGGGTGGCGCCGACGGGGTACTCGCGCTTCACCAGGCGCGGCAACGTCCACAGCGGAAGCGTCATCGTCAGCGCCATGAAGGCGAGCCCGACGATGGCCGTCATCCACAGCGCAACGACGTCGCCGCCGGGTCCCAGACCCGGATCATGCATGCCGAACCAGAACGAGCCGGTCACCAGCACCGGCACACCCAACCCTAGGACCCAGTACGCCCAGCTCCGCATGCGCAACCTCACCATGGCCCACGTGATCCGACGCTGGTCTTCGCGTGCGACAGTCCAGGCCGTCACCGAACCAGGCACCACATCCGCGTCCACGAGCGGCCCTCCACAGCGTCCCGGTCTCCAAGGTCGAGCGCAGCGTACCGGATACCCAGGAGGGGATACCGAGCTTTCCATTTGACCCGCTCAGGCCGCCGAGTCGGCTCGTCATGACGAGCCGACTCGGCCCGGTTTCCCGTCAGGATGCGCCGACTCGGCGGGATCGGGGTCAGTCGGGGTCGGGGCGGATCCAGCCCTTGGCGAGGCCCGCGCGGACGATGGCGTCGGTGGCTTCGCCGAGAGTCGTGCTCGCAGCGACGACGCCGGCCTCACGGGCCCGGACACGGGACTCGGTGGCACCGGGCATGCTCCAGGTGCCGCCGCGGTTGAGCCAGTTGAGGAGCATCGGCTCGAGGCGGTCCATGGCCTTGCAGAAGCGCGCCTCGGGGGTCTGAGCGGCCTCGAACTCGTCCCACAGGGCACGGATCTCACCCGCCTGATCCGGCGGCAGCATCGTGAAGAGCCGCTCGGCGGCAGCGATCTCGCGCTCGACCTGGTCGACCACCGCGGCGGCGTCGAAGACAGGGCTGTCGCCGGCGTAGATCTCGACCATGTCGTGGATGATGACGAGCTTGATCGCGTGCCCGACGTCGATCGGCTCATCGGCGTACTCGGCGAGCAGCAGCACCATCAGCGCCAGGTGCCAGGAGTGCTCGGCGTCGTTCTCACGCCGGTCGGCCGCGGCCAGCGGTGAGGCACGCAGGATCGTCTTGAGCTTGTCGGCCTCGGCGATGAACTCCAGCTGAGCCCGCAGCCGGCCGCCGATCTCGTCCGGGAGTGGGTTCAGGTCGATGATCAGGTCGGCAGTCGAGTCGTCCATGGGACGACCTTCGCATGCCGCTCGGCGTCAGCGAACGGGGAGGGCGGGAACGGCGCGCTTGGAGCGGCTCACGTAGGCCGACCCCTCCGGGCCGACGACGACGTAGGAGTCGCCCAGCCGGGAGTTGTACTCCAGGTGGGCGCGACCCCAGAACATCCCGATCCGGATGCCGCCGTACATCCCCGGGGCGGTGAACCAGGCCTCGTCGGGGCCGCCCTCCTCGGAGATGAGCCGTACGTCGAACGTACGCAGCTGGTGCTCGCCGCGGAACTCGGCGGTCAGCTCCGCGAGCGTCGTGTTCACGTGGAGGTTGACGTTCTCGAGGTTGTCGCCGAGCGGCGTGCCGGGGCGGAAGTAGGGGTCGAGCATGTCGAGCAGGTGGTCGTGACCGCGTCGCTGGGCGAGCTGGTAGGGCGTCTCACCGTGGGCAGTGGGGAGCGAACGCACCCCACCCAGCGAGAGCAGCTCCTGGACGGTCTCCCGCGGGGCACCGAGGTAGGCGGCGTGGTGGAGCGGCGTGAACATCGACTCACCGCCGATCTTCCAGGTGTTGACGCCGACGGTGTAGTCGTTGCGCACCTGCGAGAGCGCGCGACGCCAGTCACCCTGTGCGGCCGCGTCGGTGAGTGAGTCCCTGGCCTTGACCGCTGCGGGCCCGTAGGCCTCGCGAGGCATCAAGATGCCGTCCCATGGCAACGTCGTGGTCATAGTTGAACTTTCGCAGAGATCAAGCGGTTGCGTGATGAAGTGCGACGATTCCACCCGAGAGGTTCGTCCAGGTCGGCGCCTGCCAACCCGCTGCGGAGAGCATGGCGGCGAGGCCTGCCTGGTCGGGCCATGCGCGGATGGACTCGGCGAGATAGACGTAGGCGTCCGGGGAGGACGATACCGCCCGAGCGACCGGCGGCAAGGCCTTCATCAGGTATTCCACGTAGACCGTTCGGAAGGGCTTCCAGGTCGGGTGCGAGAACTCGCAGACCACGATCCGGCCACCGGGGCGGGTCACCCGGCGCAGCTCACGCAGGCCCGCAGCCGGGTCGACGATGTTGCGCAGGCCGAACGAGATCGTCACAGCGTCGAAGGTCGAGTCGCGGTAGGGCAGCTTGGTGCCGTCGCCGGCCGTGAACGGCAGGTGGGGCTTGGCCTTCTTGCCGACCTGGAGCATCCCGATGGAGAAGTCGGTCGGGACCACCTCGGCACCCGCGTCCAGGAACGGCTGGGACGAGGTGCCGGTGCCGGCGGCGAGGTCGAGCACGAGCTCGCCCGGCTTCGGGGCGACGGCCTTGATGACCTCGCGTCGCCAGCGTCGGTCCTGGCCGAGGGAGAGCACGTCGTTGGTCACGTCGTAGCGCTTGGCCACGGCGTCGAACATCCGACGTACCTCGCCGGGCTGCTTGTCCAGATCTGCTCGGGTCACGGGCTGATTCTGTCTCGGTCTGCGTCCGGGACCGAACTCAGGCGAGCTTCTCGAAGATCTCGTCGGCGTACTTCGCCGCGTCCTTCTTCGAGGCAGCGGTCGCCTGGACGGTCAGGTCGTTGGACGCGTGCGAGCACGTCGCCTGGGTCTGACCGGTCTGCTGGTCGGCGCTGGAGTAGCAGACGTTGTCGCCCACCTTGGAGACCTCGCCACCGCCGTAGTAGGCGCTGCCGTCACCGGCGAAGGCGCGGATCATCACGGACTTCTTCATGTCCTTGGTGATGTAGGTGCGCGAAGCCATCGAGAACCCGAGGGCGTCGGACACGTTGCGGTCCTCCGTCTTCGAGCTGGCGGCGTTCTGCTTGATGAACAGGTCCAGCTGCTCCTCGGACGCGCCCTGCTTCTTGATCACGCCGAGGTCGTAGGAGGACTTCTGGTCCGCCGGCTTGTAGCCGCCCGACAGCGTCTCCGGAAGCGTGATCTTCACGCCCGAGTGGGATTCGGAGTCGCCAACCCACCGTGGCAGGCCGACGCCCAGCACGACGAAGAGGGCCAAGGCGATGATGCCGAGGGTGATGCCGTTCTCTGCGATGAACGACTGCTCTTTGTTGGTACTCACGCCAGCGCACGCTACAACCCATATGGTCATATGTGGCAACCCGGGGCGGATGCCATACATCACTTCGACTCGTCCTCGCCGACACCACGCCGATACCCTGGGCGTGTGAATGAGTCTGAGCAGCCGTCCCTGGTAGCCACCACCGTGGCACTCGATGCCGGGTCGGAGACGCTCGACGACCTGCTCGCGCTGCTGCCCGCCCGCCGGCGCGTTCTGTCCTGGGTCCGCCACGGCGAGGGCCTGGTCGGATGGGGCACCGCCGCCGAGATCCGTACGTCCGGACCGGAGCGGTTCGCGCACGCGACCAAGTGGTTCGAGGAGCTGGCGGCGGTCTCCACGGTCTCCGATCCCGTGCGCGAGCCCGGCACCGGCCTGGTCGGCTTCGGCTCCTTCGCCTTCTCGGACCTGCCGGGATTCTCCGTCCTCAAGGTGCCCGCGGTCATCGTGGGCAAGCGAGGCGACACGGCCTGGGTCACCACCGTCGGCCCGGCCGCCACACCACCCCCCGACCTGACTCCGATGCCGGAGCCGGAGGCGCCGCGCGACGTCGTCTTCGCCGATGCGTACGTCGATGGCGAGCACTGGATGCGGATCGTCGCCGACGCCGTCACCCGGCTCCAGCACGGAGACCTCGACAAGGTCGTCCTGGCCCGCGATCTGCTGGCCGCGGCCAGCGCGCCGATCGACATCCGCGCTGTGCTGCGGCGGTTGGCCGCTGCGTACCCGACCTGCTGGACGTTCCACGTCGACGACCTCTTCGGCGCGACCCCCGAGCTGCTCGTACGCCGCGAGCGCGGCCTGGTCACCTCCCGCGTGCTCGCCGGCACGATCTGGCCGACGGGCGAGGAGGACTTCGACCACGCCCTCGCCGCGTCGCTGGCGGAGTCCTCGAAGAACCTCGAGGAGCACGAGTACGCCGCCAGGTCGGTCGCCGACGCGCTGGAGCCGCACTGCTCCTCGATGAACGTGCCCGACGCGCCCTTCGTGCTCAAGCTCCCCAACGTGATGCACCTGGCCACCGACATCACCGGCGTGGCCAGCGACGGGGTCAGCTCGCTCGATCTGGCCGCCGCACTGCACCCCTCGGCCGCCGTCGGTGGCACCCCGCGCGAGGACGCCGTCGCGCTCATCGCCGAGATCGAGTCGATGGAGCGCGCCCGCTACGCCGGTCCGGTCGGTTGGATGGACGCCACCGGCGACGGCGAGTGGGGCATCGCGCTGCGTACGGCCGAGATGATCGACGACCGCACCGCCCGCCTCTTCGCCGGCTGCGGCATCGTGGCGAGCTCCGACCCGGAGACCGAGCTGGCCGAGACGCAGGCCAAGTTCGTCCCGATTCGGGACGCGCTGTCTTAACCTCCGTTCATGGAGAACTCGGACGGCCTCATCCGCACAGCCCTGCGTGAAGGAGAGGAGACCGCCGACCGGCTGGCACGTACGCAGCTGCTCACGATCCCGTTCCTGATCGTCGCGATGATCTCGGTGCCGGCCTTCCGGATCGTCCACGACGACGGCGAGGAAGGCGACAGCTACGGCTTCTGGTCGGCGATCGCGTGGTTGGGCGACCGCCCCGACGATGCCCCGGGCGCCTACAAGCTGCTGATCATCGCTGCGGTGCTGACGATCCTCTTCGCCGTGGCGGCCGCGGCGATGGGCCTCTACCTCGCCTACTCCCGAAGCAACCATCCCGGGATCGAGACGGCGATCGCGATCGTGGCGGGGGCGCTGCCGAGCGCCATCGCCACAATCGGCGTCGTGGCCCTGCCGGACGACTCCGCGGTGCGGATGGGCTGGGGCGTACTCCTTCCGGTCTTCCTCGGCCTGTGGCTGGCCAACATGGTCCGCTCCGAGGTCTAACCCGGCCGCGATAGATTCGGCGGCATGAGGATCACGAAGTTCGGCCATGCCTGTGTCCGGATCGAGCACGACGGGGCGGTGGTCGTCGTCGACCCCGGCGTGTTCACCCAGCCCGAGGCGCTGGACGGCGCGACGGCGGTGCTGATCACCCACGAGCACCCCGACCACTACAACCCGGCCCTCCTGGAGGGCAGCGACGCCCCGATCTACACGATCGGCGCGGTCGCGGCGCAGATCCAGAAGGGTGCCCCCGCGGTCCACGAGCGGACCACGGTGGTGAAGCCGGGCGAGTCGTTCGACGCCGGGCTCCCGGTCACCGCGATCAACGAGAAGCACGCGGTCATCCACGCCGACCTGCCCCACTTCGACAACTCGGGCTACCTGATCCAGGCCGGAGACACCAAGATCTTCCACCCGGGCGACGCGCTCGACGGCCCCGGCCAGGCCGTGGACGTACTCTTCCTGCCGGTCTCCGCACCGTGGGCGCGCTCGGCCGAGCTGATCGACTTCGCCCGCTCCGTCGGTGCCTCGAAGACCGTCGCGATCCACGACCGGGTCTACTCCGAGGCCGGCTCGGGCATCTTCGACACCCAGGCGGCCGCGCTGATCCCGGCCGAGCGCGGCTACGTACGGCTCGCGGACGGGGCCGACCTCTGATGGCTCTCGTCGCAGTCCTGTACGCCTACAACGACCTTCCTGACGTACGTGCCGAGCATCTCGACGCACATCGTGGGTTCCTGGCGAGCCAGGACAACCTGGTCCTCTCCGGCCCTACCTCCGACGGCGGCGGCCTGCTCGTCTTCGAGGGCGACACCGCCACGGTCGAGGCGGCCGTGGACGAGGACCCGTTCCTCGCGGTCGGGCTGATCAAGGAGCGTCGCGTCTTCGAGTGGACCCCGGTCCTCGGTTCCTGGAAGACCCAGCTGGGCCTGTGAGGACCGGGGGGCCACCCCCGACGAGGAATCACCCCAGGGCGAGCGCCTGCAGGCGTTCGTACGCGCCGTTGAAGGTGTTCTGGTCCAGCGGTGACGAGGTGTACTGCCAGAACGTGTAGTAGCCCCAGCCTGCGGGCAGGGTGCCCGGCGTGCTGGCGTAGCGCGCGATCCAGAGCGGGTGGGCGCTGGCGAACTGCGAGGTGTTGCCGGTGCAGGTCGTCCACCAGTCGGTGGTCGTGTAGATGACCGCGTCACGCCCGGTGCGGGCGCGGTAGCGGTCCAGGAACGCCGCGATCCACGAGCGCATCGACGCCTGGGAGAGGCCGTAGCAGGTGCCGCCGCTGTAGGGGTTGTACTCGATGTCGAGCACCCCGGGAAGTGTCTTCCCGTCGGCCGACCAGCCGCCGCCGTTGTTGACGAAGTAGTCGGCCTGCGCCGCGCCGCCCGAGTCGGACGGGTTGGCAAAGTGGTAGGCGCCGCGGATGAAGCCCTGGTTGTAGGAGCCGTTGTACTGCTGCGGGAAGTAGGTGCTGTTCCGGTAGTAGGTGCCCTCGGTCGCCTTGATGTAGGCGAACCGCTTCCCCTGACCCCACCAGTAGGCCCAGTCGACGTTGCCCTGGTGGCCGGAGACGTCGATGCCGCTCACGGTCGCCTGCGCGGTGATCGGGGTGTCGTTGGCGGTGCCGCCCGTGGCGTTCGAGCCGGGCGTCGACCAGCCGACGTACGCGCCGTGCTCCATCGTGACGCCGTGGGACCTCGCCTTCTGGGTGAGATGGCGGTCGTCCTTCTCGGCGGCGCCTGCGGACTGGGTCGGGGAGAGGGAGAGGGCGAGGAGAAGACCGGCGGCAATCGCGGTCACTCTCATGGATCTGCGGCGCGAAGGACTCATGGGGCTGCCTTTCCCGAGGAGGAGACGTGCACTGAGAAGCGTCGTGACTGGGAAACATGGTGCCGCAACCGATGTCCCCCGGGGAATGTTTTCCAGTAAGGAGATTACTCAACCAAACAGTTGACAACGGCGGGCGACGCGACCTAGCCTCGTTATCAACCAAATGGTTGAGGAGTAGCAGATGAGCGAGGACAGACTCTCCCGAGTCTTTGCGGCCCTGGCGGACCCGACCCGGCGCGACCTGGTCGCCCGGCTCTCGTCCGCCGACGCGACGGTCGGCGAGCTGGCGGCACCCTATGACGTCAGCCTCCAGGCGGTCTCCAAGCACCTCAAGGTGCTCGAGGACGCCGGCCTGGTGAGCCGGGAGTCGCGCCGCGCCCCCGTACGTCTCGAAGCGGAGGTGTTCGACCTCATGACCAAGTGGATCGAGAGATATCAGCAGCAGGCCGAGGAGCGCTACCAGCGCTTGGACGCACTGCTGGCCGAGATGCAGGAAAGCACGCCATCACGAGAATCAACACGAACAGAGGACGCATCATGACCACCACGAAGCACGAGACCACGATCGAGGCCTCCAAGGAGACCCCGACGATCACCATCGTCCGCGAGTTCGACGCTCCCCCGGAGCTCGTCTTCCGCGCCCACGCCGAGAAGGAGCTGTACGCCAAGTGGCTCGGCCCGCGCGACGTCGGCATGCACATCACCACCTGGGACTTCCGCACCGGCGGCTCCTGGGCCTACTCCGCAGAGCGCGACGGTGACGAGTTCACCCAGTTCTTCGGCAGCTTCCACGAGGTGCGCGAGAACGAGCGCATCGTGCAGACCTTCACCTGGCGCGGCGCACCCGACGGGGCCTCGCTGGAGTACCTCACCCTCGAGCCGCTCCCCGGCGGCCGCACCCGGCTGACCGGCCTCAGCGTCGTGGAGTCCTTCGAGACCCAGGCCGCGATCATGGCCAGCGGCATGGAGAAGGGTGTCCTCCAGGGCTACGAGCAGCTCGACGAGCTCCTCGCGGAGCTCTCGTGAGCTCCCCCGATCTGAGCAGGAGCGAGCAGCACGCGTACGACGCGGCCCGGTTCGCCACGATCGTCGGCTCCGCCGCCCCCGAGGCCTGGGCCCGCCCCAGCCCGGTGGCGGCCTGGACCGCGCTCGATGTCGTCACTCACCTGGTCGAGTGGCCACGCGACTTCCTCCGCGGATCGGCCGGGGTGGATCTTGCGCCGCTCGACATCGCTGCGGACCCGGTCGCCGCCTGGAAGACCCACACCGCCGACATCCAAGGGCTCTTCGACGACCCCGCCGGCCGGATGGTCTCCAACCCGCACATGGGCGACAAGCCGCTCGACATGGCGCTCTCGGAGATCTACACCCCCGACATCTGGATGCACTCCTGGGACCTGTCCCGCGCCCTGGGGCGCGACTTCGACCTCGGCGCCGAGCGTGCCGCGGCGATGCTGGCCGCCGCTGCGACCATGGAGGACGCCATGCGCGCCTCGGGCCAGTTCGGTCCTCGCGTCGACGTCCCGGCCGATGCGACTCCGCAGGAGCAGCTCCTCGGCTTCATCGGCCGAGACCCGTACTGGCGGGCCTGAGTCAGGACAGCGTCAGCGAGCCGACGCCGGAGGTGTAGTGGGTCGCGTACGTCAGCTGGACCGCCTCCGCGCCGGGTGAGAGCAGGATCGTGGCGGCCTGCTGGATGTAGTCACCCTCGACGTGGACGCTGACGTGGCAGGCCCGCTCGGCGGGGATCTCGAAGGAGACGGTGCCCCAGTAGACGACGTACTGCCGGCCGTCGATGCTCGCAATCGGCGGCAGCTTGCCGGGATTGTTGGCCAGCATCTTGTTTCCGCTGGTCAGGTGGAGCACCAGGATGCGCTTCGCGCCGGTGTAGTACTCGACGTAGGGCACCACGCCCGGCCACTGTGGCTGTTCGGTCACGGGCACACTGTGCCATGGCCGATCGAGTCAGTGGCTCAGGAGCGGGCGAGCGCGCGGATCGCCAGGTCGAGCTCTCGACGGCCGTCCCGGGAGACGACCGCCTCGACGACCTCGATGCCGCCGTTCGGGGAGGCGAGGGCGGCCTCGAGCTCGGGCGCTGAGGTGACCGCGAGGTGCGGGATGCGGTGGGCGGCGCAAAGCGACTCCAGCGAGGTCCCGTGCGGGGTGCCGAAGAGGCGCTCGAAGCTGTCGGCGTAGTCGTCGGCGCCCTGCTCGAGGGAGGCGAAGATCGAGCCGCCGTCGTCGTTGGCGACGACGATGGTGAGGTCCGGGCGGACCTCCTCGGGACCGAGCAGGAGACCACCGGCGTCGTGCAGGAAGGTGACGTCGCCCATCAGCGCGAGCGCGCGCGTCGAGGACTCGCGGCCGACGGCGGCACCGATCGCGGTGGAGACGATGCCGTCGATGCCGGCCAGGCCACGGTTGGCCAGCACCTTCCGGCGCCCGCCGACGCGGTTGGGCCGCATCATCAGGTCCAGGTCGCGTACGGGATTCGAGGGGCCGAGCATCAGCAGCCCACCGTCGGGCAGAGCGCGAGCGACGCAGCCGGCGACGTCGTACGCCGTCATCTGCTGCTGCTCGTGGAGCAGCCGGTCCACCTGGCGACCGAGGGCGCGGTCGGCCTCGCGCCACTCCTCCAGCCACGCCGGGTCGGGCTCACCCTCGACGTGGAGCCGGGTGCGGATCGTGCGGTCGACCCGGAACGGGCGCGCGGGCCAGACCCCCTCGACGGGGGCCGCGATGATCTCGATGTCGGCGCGGGCGAGCAGGTTGGTGACCGGCCGGGAGAGGGTCGGGTGGCCGTAGACGACGACCCGCTCGATCCGTTCGGCGAGCGGTGACTCGAGCAGCAGCCGGTAGGAGCGCAGCGCGTTATCGCCGGTGCGCGCGCCCGAGGAGGGCTCGGCGAGCAGCGGCCAGCCGCCGTCCTGGGCGAGGATCCGCGACGGCGGGCCGGCGTCGTCACCGGCGACGACGACCGTGCGCGGCGTCCCGGGGCCGGTCGGGATCGACTCGTGGATCATCAGCTCGGGGCGCGGCGGGGCCGGGCGGGCCTCGATGGTCCCCGGCTGCCAGCGGTCGGGCGGGGTCAGCGGGTCGTCGAGCTGGATGTTCCAGTGGACCGGGCCGCGTGCGGAGTCGAGCGCCGCGATGTCGTTCTCGTCGGGTGCGTCGACCAGGTCGCGGGTCTCCACCAGCCGGCCGAAGATGCCGACCTGGTCGGTGACCTGGTTGGCGCCAGTCTCCCGGAGCCGCGCCGGCCGGTCGGCCGTGACGACAGCCAGGGGCGCCCCGGCATGAGCGGCCTCGAGCACCGACGGATGCAGGTTGGCGACCGCGGTGCCGGAGGTGCACATCACCGCCGCGCGCGAGCCGACCTTGGTCAGGCCGAGTGCGAAGAAGCCGGCGGAGCGCTCATCGATCCGGGTGTGGAGACGTACCAGCCCCGCTCGCGACGCGTCGAGAACGGCGAACGACAGCGGTGCGTTGCGCGATCCGGGCGCGATGACGATGTCGGTGACGCGCGCCTCGAGGAGCGCGGTGACGACCGCCCGGGCGAGCTCAGTAGCTGTTGGCATTCATCCTCCTCGGGGCATTTTCCCGCCATGGCGGGGAAATGCGGCAACCAGGGCGACGGGCACCGCGCAGAATCCCGCCATGGCGGGAAAGTGGTCGACTCACCGAAGCGTTCCCCGGTAGGCACGCACGTCGGCCAGGCGCTGGCGCCAGAACTCCGCGCGCACCGAGGTCGCCTGCAGCGCCCGATCGGCGAGCAGGCGCTCGGGCGAGGGCGACGCCGGGAGCACCGGCAGCACCCCGCCGTGCGGGAGGAGCGGCGTCGCGGCGATGTCCTCGGTGAACATCGAGACCGTGCCGAGCCCGCAGGCGTAGGGCAGCTCAGGCAGTGCCGCCGCGAGGGCGACCCCGGCGGCCATCCCGACCGAGGTCTCCAGCGCCGAGGAGACCACGCATGGCAGCCCGATGTCCTCGGCGATCCGCAGACAGGCGCGTACGCCGCCCAGCGGCTGCACCTTCAGCACCGCCACGTCGGCGGCCTCGAGGTCGCGTACGCGATAGGGGTCCGCGGCCCGCCGGATCGACTCGTCCGCGGCGATCGGGACACCGACCTTGCGACGTACGTCAGCGAGCTCCTCGACGGTGGCGCAGGGCTGCTCGACGTACTCGAGCCCGCCCGCGGCCCTGTCGAGCACGCCGATCGCGGCGAGCGCCTCGTCGACCGTCCAGAGACCGTTGACATCGATCCGCACCTTGCCGGCGGGGCCGAGGGCATCCCGGACCGCCTCGACGCGGGCGATGTCGTCGGCCAGGCTCTGGCCTGGGTCGGCGACCTTGACCTTGGCGGTCGCGCACCCGGAGCGGGTCACGATCTCGTGGGCGCGCTCCGGACCGACCGCCGGCACGGTCGCGTTGACGGGCACGCTCTCACGTACGGGCGTCGGCCATTCCCCCGCGGCCGCCTCCTCGGCGCAGCGCAGCCAGGGCTCGATCTCAGGGGTGTCGTAGTCGAGGAACGGCGACCACTCGCCCCATCCCCCGGAGCCCTCGAAGACGAGGCCCTCGCGCTCCGTGATCCCCCGGAAGCGAGTCGTCATCGGCAGGGCGAAGACGTGGCCCTGGGCGGTCATCGTGCCTCCGCGTCGTCGGTCGTCGCCAGCGCGAGCAGAGCCTGCCGGTGGGGCTTGCCGTTGCCGAGGAGCGGGATCTCGTCGAGCACGACGACCTGTCGCGGCGCCCAGGAGCGCGGATGCTCAGCGGCGACCCACTCGCGCACGGTGCCGGCGTCGATGTCGCCGACGACGAAGGCGACCAGGCGCTGGCCCCACTCCTCGTCGGGGGTGCCGAGGGCCTCCGCGGCCTCGACGTCCGGGTGTTCGCGGAGCCGCCTGGCGACGAGCGCCGCCGGGACCTTCACGCCGCCGGTGATGACCATGTCGTCGATGCGGCCGAGGATCCGGAGCCGGCCGTCCTCGTCCAGGGTGCCGGCGTCGGAGGTGAGGAACCAGCCGTCCACCAGGGAGTTCGCGGTCTGCTCGGGGTCGTCCTGATAGCCGTCGAAGAGCATCGGTCCGCTGATCCGGACCCGGCCGTCGGTGCCGATCGCGATCCCGACCCCGTCCAGCGGCATCGCGTCGTAGACGCACCCGCCACAGGTCTCGGCGGACCCATAGGTGGCGACGACGTTGACCCCGGCCTCCCTGGCCCGGGACCGTAGTGACGGGTCGATCGGGCCGCCACCGAGCAGCACGGTGTTGAACTCGGAGATCGCGGCGAGGTCCTCACCACCGGCCTCGAGAAACCGGTGCAGCTGGGTCGGCACCATCGAGACGAACCGCGGCCCGTCCACCATCGCCGCGACCGCATCCGCGAACGTCGCGAAGCGCGGCGAGAAGACCACCGGCTCGTGCCCGGCGAGCAGTGAGCGGGCGATCACGTTGGCCCCGGCGACGTACGTCTCCGGCAGCATCAGCAGCCACTGCCCGCTCGCGCCGAGGCGCCGCGCCGAGGCGTCCGCGGATGCCTTCACCGCTGCTCGGGACAACATGACCCGCTTCGGCGTCCCGGTGGATCCGGATGTCTCGACGATCCATGGATCGGGCTCGTCGCCCGCGAGCCACTCGCCCATCAATGCGACGGCCGCTTCCCTCCCTTCGGCCGCCTCGTTCATGCCCCCAACGCTATCCCCACGCGCTGCGCGGCCTCTGTCGGACCCAGCCGAGGCGTCAGCCCCGTCGCGCGAAGCGTCAGCCCCGTCGCCCGAAGCGTCAGCTGATCCGAGTGCGCAAGGTCGCGCCAACTCGGCCGACGCAAGTGACGCCTCGACCCACGTAACTGACGCCTCGGCAGTTATTGGCCGCGGATGTTGAAGTCGCCGACGAGGCCGTGGTGGTCGGACTCCAGCTTGAACGTGGCGTGGCGGGTGGGAGTGGCGGTGGCGCTCGAGCCGAGGAGCCAGTCGATGGTGCCGCCGCCGTCGTGGGTGGCCCAGCCCTGCGGAGGCGCGCCCAGGGTCTCGAAGGAGGAGGTCATCCCCGCCTTGGTCATCAACGGCTTCGGGCCCCACGGATCCCCGTCACCGCCGTTGCGCGGGTAGGGCGAGTTGAGGTCGCCGGCGACGAGGACAGGGCCGTACTTCTGCAGCCCCTGGGCCAGCCCGGCGAGCTTCGCGAAGCCGCGCTGGGCCTCGTTCTTACGCGCCTGCGCGCTGTTGGCCGGCGAGGTCATCGTGTGGGTCGAGATCACCGAGATGCGCCCGGAGCCGTCGCTGCTGGCGAGGACCACCCAGGTGGCGTACCTGTTGTCGTTCTTGACGCCGGTGACCGGCTTGGTGAGCTGGACGGTGCCCTTGTCGACCGCCACCCAGCGGTCGGTACGCCACATGACGACCGGGCTGAGAGCCTGGCTCCGGGTGCCGTACTCGTCCGCCGAGGCGCGATAGGTGCCGTAGCCGCGCACCGAGAGGTCGGAGACCGACCGTGACTGGGCCTCGTTCAGGGAGACGAAGTCGGGTCCGTGCTTCATGACCTCGGCCAGGTCGGAGCGGTATCTCGAGCTGGACATGGAGACCTTGATGTTGGCCTGCGCCAGGCGCACCTGCGGGCCGGAGACGGCGGCCGGGGAGGCGCCGACCTGCCCCGCACCGGGCAGCCCGGCGACCTGCTTGGTCGTCTCGAGGGTCTTGCCGATGTTCTTGTCCAGCCAGGCCGCCGGGTCTACCTGGTCCTGCAGGTAGCCGCCGCCGTGCGGGTGCACCTCGAAGTGGAGGTGGCAGCCGGTCGAGTTGCCCTCGCTGCCGACCTGCCCGATGACCTGCCCGGCCTTCACCGTCTGCCCCGCGGCCACCGAGAGCGACTGCATGTGGCCGTACCACGTGGTCAGGTTGCCGGGCGCTGTCTGCACCTTCACCAGCCAGCGTCCCGACCAGCCCCAGCTGCCGCCCGACTCGATCACGATGGTGCCGCCGTGGGCCGCCTGCACGGGCGTGCCGCACGGCGAGGAGTAGTCGTTGCCGGTGTGCATGTTGGCCCAGTTGGAGCCGGAGTTGCCGTAGTTGTCGTTGTCGACCGCGAGGCCGGCCTGGATGGGACGTACGACGCTGGTGCTGATCCCGGCCATGCCGATCGTGCAGGCCACGTCGGTCGCGGTGGCGGTCAGGTCGGCGGCCGAGACCCCGTCGGCGAGCGCGGCGACGAGGGCTCGCGCCTCGTCCTCGTGCTGGGCGTACGCCAACGGGAACGCCGAGCGCTGCACCGCCTGCGCCGCCGCGGTGACCTGCATCTTGCGCCAGCCCGGGATGTCGAGGAGGCCGGTGTTGCCGGTGTGGGCGGCCACGCCGTAGAACGCCTGGGCGGACTTGACCGGGTTCGTGATGTCGGCGACCGAGCCCCATCCGGAGACCGGACGCTGCTGGAAGAGACCCTGCGAGTCGCGGTCGCCGTAGTTGAGGTTGCGCAGAGTGCTCTCCTGCATGGCGGTCGCGAGCGCGATCACCCACCCGTAGGCGGGCACGCCGGACTGCTTGCCGACCGCCACGATCGTCCGGGCGTTCTGGATCTGCTCGGTGTCGAACCCGGCGATGCTGCCCTCGGGGATCTCACCGTCCGGCCCGAGGTTGCCGGCCGGGATCGCGTTGGTCCCGCCGACACAGCCCGACTCGGCCTGGTCCTGGGTGCTCTGCTCGGTGCTCGCCAGGCCACCGATGAGGATCACCAAGGCTCCCGTGACCACCAGGACGAGCGTGGCCGCCGCGGCCACGATCCCCCAGATCAGACGCGCCTTGAAGATCCACATGTCAGCCGCCGGGGAGGATGTTGGCGACGTACCAGACGTTGTCGACCAGCGTCAGGTAGACGATGACCTTGGGGCCATCCGTCGTGACCTCGACGCGTGCCTCACCGTCGGTCTGCTCGAGCACCTTCGCGGCGCCGACCACCTTGGTCGCCGGCACGGTCGCCGGGTCGGTGGTGCCCAGGGCCTGGGCGAGCGACTCGTCGGGGCGGGCGGCGTTGATCCCGGCCCACCATTCGTCGGTGGTCAGGTCGGGGCGGGCCCAGGCGGCGACGAACTTGGTCGCCAAAGGGGTCGGGTCCGGGACGGGTGCCGGCGAGCCGGTCGCGGAGGCGCTCTGCTGCGCCGACGCGGAACCCCTCTCGGGCTGGGCGGCCGGCTCGGCGTCGGGAGCGTCGCTCCACTGGGCGATGAGCCAGATGACGAAGACGATGCCGACAACCACCGAGAAGAACCGGAACGGCGACCTCATGGGCCACCTCAGCACCGGCGCGATGACCTCCCACAGCACACCACGCGTCGTTGTCGACCGCACTACCGGGCTCCTCCTTCAGACCAGCTCGGACCGTTGTCGACGGGCACCGAGCGGTTCCCGTTCGGTGAGTAGATGACGAAGACCGCGTTGCCGTCGGCGTCGTAGTCCACGTTGGCCTCCGCCACCGGCGACTGTCGCGGTGGCTCCGGCTCGCGGTCGGCGTAGGCGCCTGCGGTGTAGTCGACCGGGCTCGGCGCCTCGGGACGGTCGTTGTTGTAGACCTGCCCGGCGGCGAACCCAGGGCGGGCCTCGTCGCGGAAGGACGGCTCGTCGCGCTCGACGGAGCGCGAGTCGAACCACTGGCCGGCCACCCGCTCGCCTTCCTCGCCGCTCATCGAGGACCCCAGGGCGTACGTCGGTGTGGCGCTCGCGCTCGCCCCGGCGCCCAGCGCTCCGGCGGCCGACACCGGAGCCTGGTTGGGCACCTGCTCGGCGACCATCGTCGGTCGCCTGCCGGTCAGCTCGTGTCCGGGCATGTAGACACCGCCGGGGCTCGAGACCGATCCGGTGCCTGCCGGGCCACCGCTGGGGACGGGCGGCCGGTCGGCGTTCGCGTCGCTGACCCCGGCCTCGGCGCCCGCCCGGGTGCCGACGTACGAGGAGAGCATCGAGGTGAGCCGGCCCATGCCCGGCAGCGGGATCCCGTAGGCGGCCGGTCGGGTCAGGCGCCAGGCCAGCACGGTCAGCACCGCGATCAGCCCCAGCTTCAGCACGAACCACATCGTCGAGGTCAAGATCGCCGAGTCCAGCCGCAGCAGCAACAACGCGACCAGGAAGTAGATCGGGCCCATCACCAACGGACCCACCACCCGCTTCAGCATCGCCACCGCCGCGTCCCGGGTGTGGTCCAGCATGAACAACACCCCCGCCGCCGGCGCGAACGGCACGATCAACCGGATCAACGCGAACGACAACAAGATCGCCAGCCCGGCCACCAGCAAGAACCCACACACCACCACGACCACGGCCAGGTTCACCAACGCCGTGGTCGCCCGCTGCGACCAGTGCTCACCCTTGAAGTACTCATACGCCACCGGATCGGACTTCTTGACCGCCTCCGCGTGCTCCTTGAAGGCGTCCTGCTTGGCCTCCAGGACCTTCTTGCCCTCGCCGTTGGGGTCCTTGCGGTAGGTGTCGTACTCCTGCCAGGAGAAGTGCGTGGACCGGAACACCCGTGGACCGTACGTCTTCGCGGTAGCCGAGTCCGGATCACCGAAGGCACCGGCCAGCCAGGTGCGGTACTGCGTCGAGCGCACCACCTCGTCCATCTGGCCGTCCACGGCCTCGACCGCATCGGTCTCACCGAACTTGTCGTCGTTGACCCCGGGCACCGTACGACCGTCGTTGAACCCGGTCGCGATCATCCCCGTCGCCGACCGGACCCCGTCATCGACCAGCTTGGTCGACTCCACCGGATACTGGATCAGCCACGAGGTCACCACCAGCACGCCCAGCGCCCAACCCGCCGCCGTGACCGCCCGCGCGAACCGGCCATCACGCGCCCGGATCATCACCGTCGCCGCCACCAGCAGCAACACCACGCTCACCCACGGCGCCCACACCCCGTTCGTGACCGCCTCCGAGGCCGCCACGATCGGATCGTCCAACGCCTTGAGGAAGGAGTTCTCACCGATCACCGCGTTCAACAACGCATGCGACCAGTTCGGCAGGATCCCCGAGATCTCCAACATGATGTTGCCGATCGAGGTCCCCGCCCCCGCGACGAACTGCCCCGTGCACCCGTTGTCGTACGTCCACCACTGCGGCGTGGTCCCGTAGGCCGACTCCAGCGAGACCTCGTCCTTGTTGCGGAACGGATCCAGCTCGTCGTCGATCTCCTTCGGGTCGTTCAGCTCGGTGCCCGCCTTCGACGCCGCCCCCAACGCCGTCATCCGCACGATGAAGCTGCCATCCCCGTAAGGAGAGGCCGGCATCGGCGCGTCCAGGTTGTTGCACGCATCGCTCACACCCGAGAGACCACCCGTCGGATCGAACGGGATCGGGATGTCGATCCCCTTCGGCCCCGCAGCCGCCGCCGGCCCGGCGACGGACAGCAGAGCAACCACGAGTACGACGAGGGCAGCCGCCCTACGGCGCAGGGGTGTCCTGTGGTGAGCGGAGCGCGGCTGCATCAGCCGATCCCATCCCCGGAAATCTCAGACGTGGCGAGATCGACCGGCTCGCCGCCGATGGCTCGACTGACGCGGCGGGTGGGGTCGGCGGTGGTGTTGAGCGCCTCCTGCAGACCCGGGTGGTGGTTGAGGGTGACCTTGATGATCTCCATACCGCCGTGACCGGTGTCGCCACCGAGGCCGTCGCGGTAGATGAACTCGCGGTAGCCGAGCTGCTCGTCGCCGCGCCTGGTGCGCGGTGAGAGCCGCGCCAGGATCGACTCGTAGCCGAGCCCCTCGGGCTTGCCGAGCAGCTTGAGCGCGTCACGCTGGGCGCTCTCGTCCTGCGTACGTCCCACGAAGGCCGCCCCGACGAAGTTGTTGATGTCGGAGCCCAGGATCGCGGAGGCGTTCTGGGTCGAGACCAGCGCGGCGCAGTTGTTCTTGCGGGAGTCGCTGGAGAGCTTGTGGACGAGGGCGCGACCGGTGCCGCCGGAGGCCTGGGTGACCTCGTGGGCCTCGTCGAGCGCGAACAGCTTCCGCTCGTTGGGGTCGCTGCGGTAGATCAGGTGCAGCGCGGACCAGGCGGCGAGCGTCATGATCGGACGCGCCATCTGCTCCTCGGCGCTCCACTCCTCGCGTGGCACGTGCTCGGGCGGGGTGTTGAGTCCCTTGAGGTTGTAGAAGGTGAACGGCGTGCCCTTCAGCTCCTCGTCGGACTGGAGGAAGTCGTTGCCGAAGAAGAGGCGGCCGAGCTCGCGCTCGCGGGCGGCGGCGAGCTCGCGGCCGATCTCGTGGTCGCCACCGTCGCCCTCGAAGAGCATCTTCACGATCGTCGAGGTGTCGGCGCCGCGGTCGGCCTGCGCCTCCATGACGCGGGCGCGGATGCGCTTGAGCACCTCTTCGTTGTTGGCCAGGCCGACCGGAAGGCAGGAGCGGAGCACCGAGACGGTCAGATCGCGGCGCTGTTGCACGGCGGCCGACCGCTCCCGGTGGAGCCGCTCGGCGAACTCGTGGTCCGACATCGCCTCGGCCCGGATCAGCTCCGGGTTGGGGTCGGGGACGACTGCGTACGGCGACAGGCTTCCCGGACGGCCGCCTAGGACGTCCACGCTGCGGGCGCGTGCCGGCACCTGCTGGCCGTTGAAGATTCCGCCGCCGATCTCGGGCAGCGTCATCAGCCGCTGCAGTCGTCCCGCCGGGTCCATGGCGACGCCGTGGATGCCGGACAGGATCGACATGTAGATGACGACACCCATCAGGGTCGACTTTCCGGATCCGGGCGTGCCGACGAGCGGGATCAGGCCGGCCTGCTCCATGACCTCGGTGAGGTACCACGGGTCCATCAGCACGGCCCGGGACGCCATCGCGGAGGTCTCGCCGAGGTAGAACCCGCGCTTGTCGCCGACCTCGGCGGTGACCGCCGGCAGCCCGGCGGCGACCTTGAGCACCGGGAACTTCCGGGCATGAGCGGTCGAGGCGAGCGGCTCGCCCGGGACGAACTCGCGAGCCAGGTGATACTGCCCCAGCTGGCGGGTGATCTTGATCTGGGGCCGATAGAGGTCGACCACCTTCTGCGCCTTGTCGAGCGCCTCAGCCTCGCTGCGGCCGGTGACGGCGATCCGGTACCAGCCCCTGGTGCGGGTGGACAGGCCCGTGAACTCCGAGCGCATCTCGTCCTCGACGTCGGCGGCCCGGCCGGCCTGACGGGAGAGCTGCTTCGGAGGCCGCTTGCCGTGGTCCTCGGACCAGTGGCTGACCTGGCCGTCGATGCGGCGGGTCAGGGACGCCATCTCGCGGGAGACGTCCTCCGGCGAGCGGGGCTCGACCCGGAACGACCACTCCACCGGGAAGCCGAGGGCGTCGGTCTTCGCCATCCACGGCGCGTGGGTCTCCGGGACCTCGATGTCGCCGATCCGGGAGACCGTCAGCACGCACACGTGGCTGGTCTCCTGGCGGCCGCCGATGCTGCTGGTGACCTGCACGGTCGGTGCCAGCGGCTCTGCGGACCAGGCGACCGACTCGAACCACTCGGCCATATCGTCGGTGTCGAGGAAGTTCTGCTGGGCCTCGCCCGGCTCGGGCACCGGGATCTTGGCGCCCAGGGAGAGCGAACGGGCGATCATCCACTCCATGTCGTGACCGACCGCCGGCCGCGCCGAGAAGCCCGGGCGCGACATCACCCGGTTGACCGTGTCGAGGCGCTCGCTGATCGCAGCCATCTCACGCTCGGCGGCGCCGGCGGAGAACTTCGCCAGCGTCCTCACCGTCGCGTCGCGGCGGCCGAGGTCGACGCCGTAGTAGACGAGCTTGTCGGCCTGGCTGTGGGCGGCCATGTGGGCCTGGTTGCGCGCCATCATCTCCTCGAACCCGGGCTGCGGGTCGGGAGCGTTGGCGAACGCGGCGTGCGCCCAGTGACGTACGGGATAGGGGCGGGTGGTGACCCGGCCGTGGACCGTGTTGCCGACCAGGTCGGCCAGCTGGCTCGCCTGGTCGGTGATCAGGGCCTCGAGGTCGGAGTGGGCGCGGAACGACCAGGTCTGCGGCTCGGCGAGGTACCAGGCGATGATGCGGTCGCTGGTGAAGGTCAGGTGACCGCGCACCTCCTCCAGCGCCCACTTGTCGCCTCTGGGCTCACGGACGCCCTTCGAGTCGTCGCCGCCCCGGCCGAAGACGCTCTTGCGTCCCGGCTTGGGCTTCTCGAAGCCAGGCCCGTAGGCCCGCTCCGTTCGCGGCCGCCTCATGCGGTTCCTCCGTCGTTGGGTGCGTCGTCGCCGTCGAGGCGCTTGCGGTAGTCGTCCACACTCTGCGGGCGCCCGTCAGGCACCGCCCGCTCGTCCTGATTGTCCCTGGGACGGGTACCTCCCGAGGGCGCATCGTCGAAGTCGTCCCATTCGTCGGCACCGTCCCACTCGTCGACGTCGTCGAACCGTGGCTCCGGTGCGATCACCACTGCCGGCCTGACCGCGTGCGAGAGCGGCAGCCGGGCGGGCTTGGGTGCCGGCTCCGGCGCAGGCTTCGGTTCGGTCTTCGGTTCGGCCGTCGGGGCAGGCTGTTGGGCCGCCGGCGCCGCCGGGGCCGCCGCAGGCGGTGGCGGAGGAGGTGGCGAGGGTGGCGCAGTGGGCGGTGGCGACTGCGCCGGGGGCGGAGGCGGCGGTGCAGCGGAGGTCTCGGCAGCCGGAGCCGGGGGCGCGGGTGGAGCGGCCGGCGCGGCCTGGGTCTTCGGCTCGGTCGGCTCGGGGGACGGCTGCGGGCGCGACACGGGCTGCTCCGGCTCCTGCCGGGCCTGCCACGGCGCGCCGCCCTTCCACGGAACGTCGCGGGGCTCACGCGGCGAGGAGGACGGCCGGCTCGACCAGCCACCCTTCGCCGGACGTACGCCGGTGACCTGCTGCTGCCTCGCAGGCTGAGCCTCGGGCTGGACCGAGAGATGGGCCGGGAGCGGCTCCTCGACGACCTTCGCCTCGATCACCGGCCGCACGGGCGCGGCCTTGCCGCGCACCGGCTGGGTCTGGACGCGGGTCTGGACGCTCGGGGTCGAGGCGACGACCGTCGCCTCCAGCAACCTCGGCGAGGATGTGGCGCCCGGCTGCTGCGCGAACCGCCGGCCGGGCCGTCGCATGGCCTTCGCCCAGCCGCCGCGAGGGCTCGTGGCGTGCCGGAAGGCGACCGCCGCGCCGCCTGCGTACTGGGCACTGGTCTCCACGCGCGGCGTGGTCAGCTCGTGCCAGAAGGTCATCAGCCAGGCGCCGGCCGAGCTCTCCGAGCTGATGTAGTCGGAGGCCTTCATCGAGAGGAAGGAGGCGCCGATCAGCCACAGCCCCATGCTGAGCAGCGTCACCGGCATGCCGAGCTTGCGCAGCAGCACAAGCGTCAAAGGTGCGATCACCAGAAAGAGGAAGATGGTGCGATAACGCATCTCCCCGATGTAGCGACGAGGGGGACCGAGATAGGTCTGGTCGACCTCGTACAGCTCGTCGTCGTCAGGCAGCCTCATCCCCGAGATCCCTCCCTGGGTTAGCTAACGGGACCGGGTTCACCCCTTGAAGAGACCAGCCATCCACTGACCGAGGTCCGTGGCGTTGTTGCCCACGGCCAGGCCGAGGACGCCGAGACCGATGATCAGGCCACCGACGATGGTGACGGCCTTGGAGATGTTGCCGCTGCGGGCAGCCCACAGGACCGTGACGCCCAAGATCAGGACGACGAGCGTGATGATGTTGTCGGTGATCCACTCTGCCAAGCCGCCGGTGCCATACTCGGCGGCTTGTGTCTGAATCAACTGGTGCGGTGCCATTGTTCTGCTCCCTTTCCCGAGGTGAGGTGTGGTTGCCGGATCCGTCCGGAAGTATTCGGTTGTCCCGGCCGGCGCAGCCCCATGCGGCACCGGTGGGTGGGGGCGCCTTGCCCCTCCCGCGGGCTGACGCAAACTCCCGGGCATCGGCATTCTGGACAAACGCCACCGCCATGTGAGACGAGCGTAGTCGCCAGACCGCCGTAGCGCACCTCGTTCCACCTGACGACACGTGCACACCGCGCGCGTACCAGCACTCGATGGACCGCGTCACCCGGCCGTCATGCCGCCTACCGGACCGCTGCGCACGACACTGTCCCGCTCAGCGGTCTCCTTCGCCGTAATCTTGCGAGGGGAGGCTAACTTCGGGGAATCTATATCCCGGAGCAACCTCGCGAGTTTCGCGCGCTTGCGTCCGGATTCGCGAATTCACTCCACATTCAATCGGATTTCTCGGGAGGACGAGCTCACATGGACAAGAAGAAGATCTTCATCGTCATCGGCGCCCTGTTCGTCGGGTTCTGGCTGTTCACCGATCCGCAAGGGCTGACCAGCACGATCTCCGCAATCGCCGGCGGCATCTGGGGCGTCACCACCGACGTCTTCGGCGGCGTGATCGGCACGATCGAGGGCTCCACCCGCTGACCTCGGCCGCAACCTCCGTCGACGCACGGGCGTCGGCGCGATGGACTCCTTTTTCCTCGCTGCCCGGTTTGGGGACCGTTCAGCACAGAAAACTGTTTGACGTCGAACCAGGCGATGACAAGACTGCGCTTGTCTCGATGTCAAGATAGTTTGGAGTCGTCTTGTCCCCTCACTTCATCCGGTTGAGGGACAAGGTCCTCTCAGACGACCCGCTCATCCGGGCGATGTCGTACCAGTCGGTGCTCTCGGCCTTCGCCGAAGGCACCTTTCTCACCGGTTCGGCGGTCTTCTTCACCCAGATCGTCGGCCTCTCCGCCGCACAGGTCGGCCTCGGTCTCACGATCGCGGGCGCTGCAACCTTCTTGTTCGCCGTCCCCCTGGGCCGACTCGCGGATCGCCTCGGCACCCGGTTCAGCTGGATCGCCGGTGCCGTGCTCCAGGCGCTGCTGTTCGGTGCCTGGGTGCTGGTCGGCAACTTCGCCGCGTACGTCGCCGTCGAGGTGCTCCTCGCGCTCGCGTCCTCCTGGCAGAAGTCGGGCCGTGACGCCTACCGGATCTCGGTCTTCCCCGCAGCGACCCGGGTCCGCTCGTTCGCCTACATGCGTGCCGCCCGCAACGTCGGCTACACGCTCGGCGCGCTGGCCAGCGGTCTCGCCCTGGCCGCCGACTCGAACACCCTGATCAAGGCCATCCCGGTGCTGACCGCCGTGGTGCTGCTGGTCAACGCGTACTGGATCTCCCGCCTCCCCCGTCTCGCCACCGCTGCCTCGCCCGGCGACCTGAAGCCGGACGTACGCGACCGCCTCGGCGCCCTGCGCAACCGCGCGTTCCTCGCGACGACCTTCTTCGACGGCGTGCTCGGCACCCATCAGGTCCTGCTCAACGTCGTCATCCCGCTGTGGCTGGTCCAGGAGACCGACGCTCCACGGGTGCTGCTGGCATGGCTGTTCGGCACCAACACCGTCATGGCCGTCGGGCTGCAGGTCATCGCCGCCCGTGGCGTCACCGACGTGACGACATCCCTCAAGGCCCAGCGCCGCGGCGCGCTCTGCTTCCTGGCCTCCTGCGCGATCATCGCGGTCACCCACGACACCGTCGGCCTGATCACGATCGCCCTCGTCTGGATCGGCCACGTGACCGTCACCGGCGCCGAGCTCTTCCAGTCCGCCGGCGAGTGGGGCCTCATCGCCGACCTCTCCGACCCAGAGCACCGTGGCGACTACCAGGGTGCCGCCCAGGTCGGCTACACCCTCGGCACCGTCTGGGCCCCCGCGGCGTACACCTTCCTGGCCATGGAGCTCGGCCACCTCGGCTGGGCCATCATCGCCGGGATCATCGTCATCGCCGCGATCGGCGTCCACCCCTCCGCCCGCGCCGCCGAGCGCTACCTCGCCCGACGGACCCAGCCCGTCCCCGCGTCGGCGTAGCGCCGTCGCCGGAGGGCGCTCAGACGAACAGCAGAGGTACGCCGACGAGCAGGCCCCACACCAGCGTGGCCAGCCCGGTCTGCTGGAGGACGGGGATGAGGCGCGGGCCGAGGTTGGCGCGGTCGAGGACGGTGCGTACTCCCTGAGCGGCGACGGCGACGAACCCGAGACCGAGCAGCGCCCACCAGGACGTCGTCAGGGCCACGAGCACGACCGAGACTGCGGCGACGGCCACGAGGGCGACGTAGAGCCAGCGGGTGCGCGCGTCGCCGAGGCGTACGGCGAGGGTGATCTTCCCCGACTCGGTGTCGCCGGGGATGTCGCGGAGGTTGTTGGCGACGAGGAGGGCGGAGGTGATCGCGCCGATCCCCACGCCGGCCCACCACGCGCCCCACTCCCAGGTCTGCGTCTGAACGAAAGTCGTGCCGATGACCGCGACGAGTCCGAAGAAGACGAAGACCATGACCTCGCCGAGGCCGGCGTAGCCGTAGGGGTGGGATCCGCCGGTGTAGTACCAGGCGGCGATCATGCAGACCAGGCCCACGACCACCAGCCACCAGGCGGACGTCACCGCCAGCACCAGGCCGGCGACCGCGGCGATCCCGAACGCGATGAACGCGGCGCGCTTGACCGCGGCCGGCGTCGCGAGGCCGGAGCCGGTCAGCCGCAGCGGCCCCACGCGCTCGTCGTCGGTCCCGCGGATCCCGTCGGAGTAGTCGTTGGCGTAGTTGACCGCGACCTGCAGCGCCAGGGCCACCACGAGGGCGAGCAGCGCCTTCCACCACACCAACCCACCGGCGTACGCAGCCACTCCTGTGCCGGCGATGACCGGCGCGAGCGCCGCGGGGAGGGTGCGAGGACGGGCTCCCTGGAGCCACTGAGCGGTGTTTGCCACCCCGCTATTCAACACCGACGGCTCGTTGCAGGTGTCGCGGGGATGTGACCCCACGCCGCCCCCGAAAACCCAGCGACCCCTGCCCGGGGGGAGGCAGGGGTCGCGGGGTGGGGGTGGGGGATGGATCAGGTCTTCGGGGGATCGTTGGAGTCGACGCTCAGCTCGGCCTCCATGGCCTCGATCTCCTCGGCCAGCTTGTCGGGCGGCGGAGCGCTGGGCTCGGCAGCCTCGGCGCCGGCACCACCGGAGCCGGCCGTACGGCGCTTGTTCCACACGTCGAAGGCGACGGCGAGCAGGAGCACGAGGCCCTTGATGGCCTGCTGCCAGTCGATGGAGACACCGAGCAGCGACATGCCGTTGTTGAGGACACCCATGACGAGACCACCGATGATCGCGCCGACGACGGTGCCGACACCACCGGTGACGGCCGCGCCACCGATGAAGGCGGCGGCGATCGCGTCGAGCTCGAAGTTGACGCCGGCCTTGGGGTTGGCCGCGGTCAGGCGGGCGGTCGTGACCAGGCCCGCGAGACCCGACAGCAGCCCCATGTTCATCATGACCAGGAAGTCGACACGCTTGGTGTTGACGCCGGACATCGTGGCCGCGTCGACGTTGCCACCGATCGCGTAGACGTGCCGGCCGAAGACGGTCTTGTTCATGATGAACGTGTAGACCACGATCAGCCCGGCCAGGATCAGCCCGACGATCGGCAGCCCGCGCGCGTCGGCGAGCAGGTACGCGAAGTACATGATCACGATCGTCAGCAGCGCCAGCTTCACCACGAAGAGCGGGAAGGGCAGGACGTCGAAGTTGTACGCCATCTGGGCGTTGCGGCGACGCACCTCGAGGAAGATCAGCACACCGACGGCGGCCACCGCGATGAGGAGCGTCAGGTTGTGGAACCCGGTGTCCGGGCCGACCTCGGGCAGGAAGCCGTTGCCGATGGCCTTGAACTGCTCCGGCAGACCGCCGACGGTCGCGCCCTTGAGCACGACCAGCGTCAGACCGCGGAAGAGCAGCATCGAGGCCAGCGTGACGATGAACGCCGGGATCCCGACGTACGCCACCCAGAACCCGTGCCAGGCGCCGATGGCAGTGCCGATCAAGAGCCCCAGGAAGACGGCGACCCACCAGGGGAAGTCGTACTGGGTCATCATGATCGCCGCGGCGGCGCCCACGAAGGCGGCCACGGAGCCGACCGAGAGGTCGATGTGACGCGCCACGATCACGATCACCATGCCGATGGCGAGGATCAGGATCTGGGCGTTCTGGACCACCAGGTTGGAGACGTTGAGCGGCTTGAGCAGCACGCCCTCGGTCGAGATCTGGAAGAGGATGACGATCGCCGCCAGAGCGATGATCATCCCGTACTGGCGGACGTTCCCGCGCAGCGTGTTGAGCAGGGCATTCATCGGGGGTTACTTCCTCGCGTCCGCGGTCATGTAGCGCATCAGGGACTCCTGGGTGGCCTCTGAGCGGTCGAACTCATGGGTGATCACGCCCTCGGCGAGCGTGTAGATGCGATCACACAGTCCGAGCAGCTCGGGCAGCTCGGAGGAGATCACCAGTACGCCGCGACCGCTGCGGGCGAGCTCCTGGATGATCCCGTAGATCTCGTACTTGGCGCCGACGTCGATGCCTCGGGTCGGCTCGTCGAGGATCAGCAGCTTCGGGTCGGTGTACATCCACTTGGACAGCACCACCTTCTGCTGGTTGCCGCCGGAGAGCTTGCCGACCCCGGCGGTGATCGAGGGCGCCTTGATGTTGAGGTTCTTGCGGTAGCCCTCGGCGACCACGACCTCCTTGTGCTCGTCGACGACGAGCCCGGAGCGCAGCTTCTTCAGCGCCGCCGCGGTGACCGAGGTCTTGATGTCGTCGATGAGGTTGAGCCCCAGGCCCTTGCGGTCCTCACTGACGTACGCGATGCCGGCATCGATCGCCTGGGTGACCGTGTTGAGCTGCAGCTCCTCGCCGTCCAGCACCAGCGAGCCGGAGGTCCGGGAGCCGTAGGAGCGTCCGAAGATCGACCGCGCGAGCTCCGTACGACCCGCGCCCATCATCCCCGCGATGCCGACGATCTCGCCGGCCCGCACGGACAGGTTGGCCTGGCGGATGACCTCACGGTGGCTGTCCTGCGGATGCATGACGGTCCAGTCGCGCACCTCGAAGAGGACGTCCCCGATGGAGGGGGTGTGATCGGGGAAGCGGTTCTCGAGGTCGCGGCCGACCATCCCGCGGATGATCCGGTCCTCGTCGACGCCACCGCTGGCGACGGACAGGGTCTCGATGCTCTGGCCGTCGCGGATGATGGTGATCTCGTCGGCGATCTGCTCGATCTCGTTCAGCTTGTGGCTGATCATGATCGAGGTGATCCCCTTCTCCTTCAGCCCCTCCAGGAGCGCGAGGAGGTGCTGGGAGTCGTCGTCGTTGAGGGCGGCGGTCGGCTCGTCGAGGATGAGCAGCTTGACCTCCTTCGAGAGCGCCTTGGCGATCTCGACCAGCTGCTGCTTGCCGATGCCGAGGTTCTTCACCGGCGTCAGCGGGTTCTCCCGCAGGCCGACCCGCGCGAGCAGGTCGATCGCCTCGCGGTTGGCGCGGCCCCAGTCGATGATGCCGCGCTTGGCGGTCTCGTTGCCGAGGAAGATGTTCTCCGCGATCGAGAGCTCGGGGATGAGGGCGAGCTCCTGGTGGATGATCACGATGCCGGCGGCTTCGCTCTGCCGGATGTTGGCGAACTTGGCGGTCTCGCCCTCGAAGACGATGTCGCCGCTGTAGGTGCCGTGGGGGTAGACCCCGCTGAGCACCTTCATCAGGGTGCTCTTGCCGGCGCCGTTCTCACCGCAGATCGCGTGGATCTCACCGCGGTTGACGACGAGGTTGACGTCGGCGAGCGCCTTGACGCCGGGGAACTCCTTGGTGATGCCGCGCATCTCCAGGATCGGTGAGGTCATGTGGTGGTTCCTGCTATCTGGCCAGGTGACGGCGTGGGCCCGGTCCGGAGGGACCCGGGCCCACGCCGCGTACGTGGGCGCTACTTGATCTCGTCGGCGGTGTAGTACTCGGAGTCGACGAGCACCTTGGTGACGTCGTCCTTGGTGACCACGACCGGGTCGAGGAGGTAGGACGGAACGACCTTCTCGCCGTTGTCGTAGGTCTCGGTGTCGTTGACCTCGGGCTCCTCGCCCGCACCGACGGCGACGATCATGTCGACGGTCACCTTGGCGAGCTCGCGGGTGTCCTTGAAGATCGTGGAGTACTGCTCACCGGCGTTGATCGACTTCACCGACTGCACCTCGGCGTCCTGACCGGTCACGACCGGGAGGTCGGCGGTGGTGTAGCCGTTGCCCTTGAGCGCGGCGATGATGCCGAGCGAGAGGCCGTCGTAGGGCGAGAGCACGCCCTGGACCTTCTTGGAGGCGTACGTCTTGGTGAGGATGTCCTCCATGCGCTTCTGCGCGGTGGCGGGGTCCCAGCGCAGGATCGCGGCCTGCTTGAAGTCCGTCTGACCGGAGGGGATGACGATCTCGCCCGACTTGATCAGCGGCTCGAGCACCGACATGGCACCGTCCCAGAAGAAGGTGGCGTTGTTGTCGTCCGGCGAACCACCGAAGAGCTCGACGTTGTAGGGGCCCTCGCCCTTGGCCTTCAGGCCCTCGACGAGCGAGGTGGCCTGCTGCACGCCGACCTGGAAGTTGTCGAAGGTCGAGTAGTAGTCGACGGCCTCGGTGTCGCGGATGAGGCGGTCGTAGCTGATCACCGGGATGTCCTGCGACTCAGCGGTCTCGAGGACCTCGCCGAGCGCGGTGCCGTCGATGGCCGCGACCACCAGGACGTCGACGCCCTTGGTGACCATGTTCTCGACCTG
Organism: Nocardioides sp. NPDC000445; assembly: GCF_040300245.1. Taxonomy (NCBI): domain Bacteria; kingdom Bacillati; phylum Actinomycetota; class Actinomycetes; order Propionibacteriales; family Nocardioidaceae; genus Nocardioides; species Nocardioides sp. NPDC000445. The sequence goes on from NZ_JBEPDH010000002.1 coordinate 360,313, forward strand.
GGAGACCTGGGTCGGGATGTCGTCCTCGGCGTACTGCAGGTCGACCTTGTAGCCCTCGGCCTCGAGCTGCTTCTTGATGTTGTTGCCGTCTGCGATCCAGCGCTCCGAGGACTTGGTCGGCATGGCTACGCCGACGGTGCCCTTGTCGCCCTCGCCGCCGTCGCCGCCGCCGCATGCCGCGAGGCCGAGCGCAAGCGCTGCCGCGGTGATCGTGGTGAGTACCTTGCGCACTTACCTGCTCCATTTCATCTACGGCCGCGTCGGTAGGCCTACGCGCCGCTGTCGGGGGGTGCCGGGAGATCGGCGCACGGGCCGGCTCCCAGGTGAGTGACATCACAGATGTGAACGCTCACATCGAGACAATGTGCCTCGTCATGTCCGAATGCGTCAAGTGCAGGACGCCGATGTTTCCGACTCGTGACTTACGGGAGGCTCCGTTGATCATCTGCGCTACACAGCGGACTCACAGACAAGCCCGGAGGCCGTCCCGTCACAGGTGACGTACGCCGACCAGCGCCCCAGCGCCGTCTGGCCAGGTGACCTGGATCGACTCCGCGCCGTCGGCGTCGGAGCCGTCGACGACCCGCTTCACGACGATCGCGAAGCTGCCCGCGTCCACACGGGTGTCGGCACCGTGGGAGCGGATGGTGACGCCGTCGAAGTGCGGCACCGCGTTGCGCGACCACGAGCCGGTGCCGGTCGCGGTCACGACGCTCTCGCGACGATCCACCAGGCGTCCCCGGTCGTAGACGTCCATCGGCTCCTGGGTCGCGCCGGTGAGCGCGGCCGTCAGCAGGGCCCGGACCGCCACCGCGTCGGCGGTGGCGTCGTAGACGTAGCGCGTGCCCAGCGCCGAGTGCTCGGTGGTCGCCATCAGAAAGTCCTCGGCGCCGTCGAGGGGCGCCTCGCGGTAGGAGACCGGGAGGTGGACGACGGACTCGCCGACCTCGAGGAGCACACACTCGATCCCGACCCGTCCGGCCGGGTCGTCGAACCGGTAGGAGCCGATCGTGCCGGTCAGGTCACCCTCGCACCACGTCCGGGTGGCGAGCCAGGCGCCGAAGATCTCTTTCTTCGATGGGGTGAGCGTGGCCTTGTGAACGATCGACATGACCGTTATCTACCAGTTCAGGACACCTTGTGGCTATCGCCTTCGCCGTTCGAGGTGGTGTCGGTCTCGGAGTCGATCTCGGCGTCCTCCTTGGCGCGAGCGGCCTCGACCGCCTTCGCGGCCCGGGCCTCGACCTTCTCGGCGAAGGCCCGCCGCTGCGGGTCGAGCACGAAGAAGGAGAGCACGCCGCTGATCACGAACGCCAGGATCACCGAGAAGAAGATGTCGACCTCGCCCGCGACGAGCGACCAGATGCCCGCGACGATGCCGAAGGTGGCGACCAGCGACAGCAGCCGCAGGCCGGTGTAGATCCAGAACTCTTTCATCGTGAGGCTCCCTCGGTGAGCTCGACGACCGCCGGGGCTGCGGGCGCAGCGTACGAGTGCTGCGAGGTCGAGGAGAAGTAGTTGATGCCGATGAAGTTGAACCACAGCGTGGCCAGCCCGATCAGCGCGACGATCGCGGCCTTCTTGCCCTTCCACCCGGCGGTCGCGCGGGCGTGCAGGTAGCCGGCGTAGACGACCCAGGTGATGAACGCCCAGACCTCCTTGGGGTCCCAGTTCCAGTAGGAGCCCCAGGCCTCGTGTGCCCAGATCGGTCCGGAGATCAGCACGCCGAAGGTCCACACCGGGAACGCGAAGGCGTGGATCCGGTAGGAGACCCGGTCGAGGTTGTCGAGGTCGGGCACCCGCGCCAGCAGAGCCGCGTCGGGGAAGCGCGCCTTGAGGAGGTACGCCGCCGAGGCGATGCCGCCCAGCGTGAACCCGCCGGTGGCGATGATGGCCGCGATGACGTGGATGACGAGCCAGTAGGAGTTGAGCGCCTCGGTCAGCGGCGCGACCGGCTCGTAGAGCCCGACCACGGCCAGCATCAGCACCACGACGGTGAAGCCGAGCACCCACGGCGCCATCCAGGACAGCTTGAGCCGCCGATAGAGAGCGACGTACGCAGCGGCCACCACGAACGAGCCGGAGATCGTGAACTCGTACATGTTGCCCCACGGCACCCGGTTGGGGTCGGCGGCCATCCCCCGGCCGACCAGCGCGAGCAGGTGACACACCACCGCGATCGCGGTCAGCAGCAGGCTGAGGCGTCCGAAGAGCGCGGCGCGCTGCTCGCGTACGGCAGCGGCGGGGTTCTCCGGGGCATCGGTCTCGTCGGCCGGGGCACCGGCGCCGACGAGCTCCTTCTCCGCGACCGCGGCCCGGGCGCGCGACTGCCAGGCCGACCACTCGACCAGCGCGCACAGCAGCGCCAGGAAGTAGACGACGCCGGCGGCCGTGATGGCCTGGTTGCTGAGTACGCCCCAGGTGTGGTCAGTCATCGGTTCTCCTCCTGTGTTCGCGCGCCTCGTAAGGTCTCCGCAAGGCCGGTGACGACGGCTGCGGTGTCTCCACCGCCGGAGCGGTCGAGGGCGGCGATCTCGACCAGTGTGCGCCCATCGACGCGGCGGGCGCGAACCCACACCCGTCGCGGGCGGATGAAGAGGGACCCGAGCAGCCCCACGAGGGCGAGGGAGACGCCGAGGAGCGCCCACTCCTTGCCGGGCGACTTCGAGATCTGCACCCGGTTCCACTGCTGGACGTCGTCGAAGGAGATCGACCCCAGTCCGTCGGGGAGCTCGGCCGTCTCCCCGAGGCGCAGGTTGAACGCCTTGCCGGTCTCGTCGGGCGACATCATGTTGGCCTTGGAGGTGTCGAGCGCGTAGACCGACTGGGGCCCGGCGTCGAGGTTGAGGTCGCCCCGGAAGCCCTGCAGCGAGAGCATCGCGTGCGACCCGTCCCCGATGTCGCCCATCAGGTTGACCGGCTCACCGTCGACCGTGCCCTCGAACGGGTAGAACAGCCCCTGGAAGCCGAGCTCCTCGGGCGAGGCGTACGGCGCCTTCACGACGCCGAAGGAGAGCAGGTTCTGGCTCTGCGGGAGGAAGATCGTCGGGCCGGAGTAGGCCACGTCGCCGTTGCCGTCGCGCACGGTGATCACCGGCGCATAGCCGTGGGCGAGCAGGAAGACGTCGGTGCCGCCGATGGTCAGCGGGTGGTTGACCCTGAGGTCATAGCTCTTCTCCTCGCTCGACCCCGTGGTGTAACGGATCTTCGAGTTGAACCCGCGCGCGGTCCCAGCGCCCGCGCCGGTGCTCAGCCACTCGGCCTTGAAGTCGTCGATCTTGAAGGAGAAGTCGTCGAGGTCCTCGGGGGCGAAGAGCGAGCCCGGCTTGAAGTCGTCGTACTGCGACAGCTCGTTGGCGAAGCCGTACTCCTCCCCCACCAGCACGATCACGCCGCCCTTGTAGCCGAACAGGCTCCCGGTCGCGAACGCGACCAGCACGATGATCAGCGACATGTGGAAGATCAGGTTGCCGGCCTCGCGCAGATAGCCCTTCTCGGCCGAGAGGGACTCGCCGTCTTCGTCCTTCCGGATGCGGTAGCCGCGCAGCTGCTTCCGCGCCGCGGCGAGCACCTCGGCGGGCTCCTCGTCGGTGACGTACGTCGTGGAGTCGGGCAGCCGGGTCAGCTTGGCCGGCGTCGCCGGCGGCTCGGCCCGCATGGCCCGCGCGTAGACGACGCACCGCGGGATGATGCAGCCGACCAGCGAGACCATCAGCAGCAGGTAGATCGCCGCGAACCACGGCGTCGAGTAGACGTTGAAGAGCCCGAGCTTCTCGTAGATCGGCGTCAGCGTCGTGTGCGCCTCGCGCCACTGGTCCGCCTTGAGCGAGTCGACCCCGTCCTGCGGGATCAGCGACCCCGGGACGGCCGCGAGCGCGAGCAGCAGAAGCAGGATCAGTGCGGTACGCATCGAGGTCAGCTGACGCCAACCCCAGCGGGCCAGCTCGCGGGCGTTCAGCTCACCCGGGCGGCGTACGGCTTCGTTCTTCTCATGGTCGGGAGCAGAGGTGGTGCTCACAGTGCGATGCCCTCCCAACGCTGAACGAGCTGGACCTGCAGCCACTGGACGCCGTTGTCCCACCAGCCGGTGAGCATGGCGACGCCGATCAGGATCATCAGTACGCCGCCGATGATCGTGATCGCGCGGGTGTGCCGGCGGAACCAGGTGAGCGCGACGGTGGCCTTGCGCCACATCACCGCGACGAGGATGAACGGGATGCCGAGCCCGAGCGCATAGACGGCGAGCAGCAGGCCACCGCGGGCGGCGGTGCCCTGGTCCCAGGCGAGGCCCGCGATGACGCCCAGCGTCGGTCCGGTGCACGGGGTCCAGGCCAGCCCGAAGAGGAAGCCGAGCAGCGGCGCCGCGGCCAGGCCGACCGCCGGGACCTTGTGGAACTTCAGGTCGCGCTGCAGCAGCGGGATGAAGCCCATGAACGCGATCCCCATGATGATCGAGAGCACGCCGAGGACCTTGGTGCCGGTCTGCTGGAACTCGAGCAGCTTGTAGGCGATCCCGCCCACGGTGATGCCCATCAGGACGAAGACCACCGAGAACCCGGCGACGAAGAGCAGGGCGCCCGCGAGCATGCGGCCGCGGCGTACGTCACCGGAGGCGAGGTCGGCGCCAGACAGGCCGGTGGCGTAGGAGAGGTAGCCCGGGAGCATCGGCAGCGTGCACGGTGAGACGAACGAGAGGAATCCGGCCAGCAGCGCGACCGGGATGGCCAGCATCAGCGACCCGCTCCCCGCAGTGCTTGCGAACCAGTCCGTCATGCGGAGCCCTCTTCTGACTTCCCCGCCGAGGAGATCATCTCGTCGAGCGTACGTGCCGACGGGATCTCGCCGCGGATCAGCGCGGCTACGCGCCCCTCGGGGTCGAGGATCGCGGTGGCCGGAATGGCGCGCGGCGCCAGCGAGCCCTTCAGCGCGAGGACGGCGGCTCCGTCGGGCGAGTAGACCGACGGGTACTCCACGCCGTAGTGCCGCTCGAAGGCCAGTCCCTGTGCGGCCGAGGCGTCCCGGGTGTTGAGCCCCACGAAGGCGACCTCGTCGCCGAGCTCCTCGTAGGCCGCCTGGAGCATCGGCATCTCCTTGCGGCACGGCGCGCAGCCGGTCCACCACACGTTGAGCACCGTGACCTTGCCCCGGGTGTCGGCCAGGTCGAAGGGCTTGCCCTCGAGGGTCTCGCCGGTGATTTCGACCGGCTCCCCGCGATCGGCGACGGGGATCTCCTGGGTGCGGCCGTCACCGGAGATGTAGCCGGCTTCGTTCGTGCCGGTCTGCCCGCAGGCAGCAAGCAGCCCCACCATGACCACGGTGAGGAGAAGACCGCCAAACCTGTAACGCACGCCCAGGACTCTGCCTAACAAAACTGAGAGACTTCTAATCTTCCGAGTCGCCGGCCGAGAACGGCGCGTACTTGTCCTTCGCCGGCAGCATGTCGCCGGCCGGCTCGCTGTAGGAGAGTGCGACGAACTCGTCGTCGACGAAGTGCAGCGAGGTCAGCGAGCACAGCGCGCACTGGCGGCGGCGCGGGTCGTGCAGGAAGCTGCGGCCCTCCACATGGAGCCGGGTGGTCCAGATCGGCAGCTGGTGGGAGACGATGACCGCCTCGTGGCCCTTCGCCTGGTCCCGGGCGTCGTGGATCGCGGCCATCATCCTGGCCACGATCTCCAGGTAGGGCTCGCCCCACGACGGCTTGAGCGGGTTGAGCAGCTTCGGCCAGACCTTGGGATCCTTCAGCGGCCCCATGCCGTCCTTGAAGCTCTTGCCGACGAAGAGGTTCTCCGACTCGAGCACCCGCTCATCGAGCGAGATGTCGACGCCGAGCGCCTTCGCCAGCGGGCCGGCGGTCTGCTGAGCGCGCTCGAGCGGGCTGGAGATGACGTGGGTGATGTCCTGCCCGCCGATCCGGTCGGCGACCCGCTCGGCCATCCGCAGGCCGAGCTCGGAGAGGTTGTACCCGGGCCGGCGCCCGTAGAGGATCCCCTCCGGGTTGTGCACCTCACCGTGGCGCAGCAGGTGAACCGTGGTCTCGATGCCATTTCCCTGGGACGTCATGCCTTCACCTTTACAGCAGCCTCGGCGGCGTACGGAATCGCCTCCGTGATCTGGGAGATCGCCCGCTCGTCGTGGGCGGAGGAGAGGAACCAGGCCTCGTAGGCGCTCGGCGGCAGGTAGACGCCCTGGTCGAGCATGGCGTGGAAGAAGGCCTTGTACGCCGCCTCGTCGGTGGTCTTGGCCTCGTCGAAGTCGCGCACCGGCTTGTCCGTGAAGAAGACCGAGAACATCGTGCCGGTCGACTGGATGACGTGCGGGAGACCGACCTTGGTGAAGCTCTCCTCGATCGCCGCCTTCACGACGTCGGCGGCCCTGGTGATGTGGTCGTAGACCTCGTCGGTGGCCAGCCGCAGGGTGGTCAGGCCGGCGGTCGTCGCGACCGGGTTCCCGGAGAGCGTGCCGGCCTGGTAGACCGGCCCGTCGGGGCTGAGCGATCCCATCACGTCGGCGCGGCCGCCGAAGGCCGCCGCCGGGAAGCCGCCACCCATCACCTTGCCGAAGGTGACGAGGTCGGGCGTCCAGCCCTCGGGCTTGCCGTCCAGACCCCACTGCCCCTGCTTGCTGGCCCGGAACCCGGTCATCACCTCGTCGGAGATGAACAGGGCGCCGTTCCTCGTGCAGGTCTCGCTGAGGAACTGGTTGAACCCGGGCTCCGGCGGCACGATGCCCATGTTGCCCGGCGAGGCCTCGGTGATCAGGCAGGCCACCCGGCCGGCGTACTCCTCGAACGCCGCGGTGACCGCGGCTCGGTCGTTGTACGGCAGCACGACGGTGAGCTCGGTGCTGCTCTCGGGGACGCCCGGGGTGCCGGGGATCGCGTGGGTGACCAGCCCGGAGCCGGCGCTGGCGAGCAGCGAGTCCACATGGCCGTGGTAGTTGCCGGCGAACTTCAGGATCACGTCGCGCCCGGTGAACCCTCGTGCCAGCCGGATGGCCGACATCGTCGCCTCGGTACCGCTGCTCACGAACCGCACCTTCTCGACCGGGGCCCGCTCGACGATCGCCTCGGCCAGCTCGACCTCGGGGGTGGTCGGGGTCCCGTAGGACGTGCCCCGGGTGACGGCCTCCAGGACCGCGGCCTGGACCTCCGGATGGGCGTGGCCCAGGAGCATCGGGCCCCAGGAGCAGATCAGGTCGACGTACTCGTTCCCGTCGACGTCGGTCAGCCACGCCCCCTTCGCCTCCCGGATGAAGCGCGGCGTCCCGCCCACCGCGTTGAAGGCGCGCACGGGCGAGTTCACGCCGCCCGGCGTCACGGCCTTCGCGCGGGCGAAGAGCGCTTCGGATGCCGCTGCGGACAGGGGTGCGATGTCGTGAGGCACCCGGTCATTCTCTCCGAGGCGCCTCCGAAACCCCATTTCGGCCTCAGCCGACCGCAGTTGCAGCCCCCGGGGGCAGCCCCGGATCGGCGTTGAAGATGTCGTTGGCATCGAGCGCGCCGGCGTACTGCCACACCCCGACGAGGTCGCCGGCAAGCGGCGCAGTCGGCCCGGCGAGATCAGCTGTCGTGGACCCGTTGCCGACCTCGAACCTGCCCCGAGCAGTCCACGGAGCGCTGAACGACGCTTCCGGCGTCTCACCCTCGGTGCTGCCGTCGCCCCAGACCGGCGGGAACCCGTTGAGGTAGATCTCGATCTGCCGACGTTCGGCGTTGTAGACGCCGATCACGACATTGACCTCCTCCGGCGTCCAGACGTCCGCACGCACCTCGGCGAACTCGGCGTCGGTGCTGTCGCCAGCGGCCATACGGAAGTAGAACTGCCCACCCGTACCGTCGCTCTTGACGCGATAGCCGAGGGTCCAGGCAGCCGCGTTCTCGCCCGCTTGCTGGGCGATCACTCCCGGTCGCGTCGGATCGGTGAGGCGTACTGAGGAGGCGACCGAGAACGAAACGGCCGAGTCCGTCACCGGATGACTCAGTGTGAGGCGCTGCTCGGGCGCGCCCGGCAGTGCCAGGACCCCACCGGGGAGGTACTGGTCGCCGGCGCCGTCGACCTGAAGCCGGGCGTCGAAGGAGCGATCGGTCAGCACGCCCGACTCGACGGTGTCGTCGCTCACGCCGAGATTCCATTCGGCGGCCATGCTGGTCGCGTACCCCGTGTTCGTCTCGAGGGCCACACGCTCGGCGATCACGGAACCGGAGGCCGCGTTGTCCCAGATCCCGACCTCGTCCACCATCGCCGTCGCGCAACCTGGCCCGGTGGTCGACGCGCTACCGCAGCCCAGCGTCCAACTGGCGCTGCCCCAGGCTTCCGAGGCGTACGTCACGCTGGACCGCGCCACCCCGTTCACCCAGAGTGTGAGCTCGTCGAGAGAGGCCCGATACGTGGCCGCTAGGTGCGTCCAGGTGCCCTGGCCACCCGCGGCCGATGCGAGCTCGGCGCTCGTGGCCGAGCGCCGTCCGGCGACCCAGCTGCGGGTGATCGCGTCGTACCCGATCTCGAGCGCGTTGCCCTCCGGAGAGGTCGCCGAGACCAGGGTCATCGACTCGGCGGCATCGACGTGCGCCCACAGCGCAACGGTGAAGTCTGCGGCGGTCGAGATCTCTGATGTCGCAGTCGCAGGCTCCCCCGCCTCGAACCGCAGGCCGATGTCGTTGCGACCGAGCGGCGACGTCGCCGCGCCTCCGAGGCTGAGATCAGCGACCGCGGGATCCTGGCCGGTGTTGGCGCCGGGGGCGTTCGGGTCGTCGAAGGACCAGTCCACCTGGGGAGCGTTGCGGGGCACATAGAAGGTATAGGTCGCCACGGAGCCCCACAGATCGGCCTTGTCGTGGGCCTGGACGCTCACCGTCCGAAGCCCGGACGCGGCCGGCGTGAACGAGATCGAACGAGGCTGGCCGGCCCTGGTCGCGACGGGCTCGCTCCACCCCGACGGCTCACCTTCGGCGGCGCCGACGACGGACCATCGGTACGCATCCACATCGACGTCACCCTTGGCGGCTTCGAACCGGAAGGTGCCCGTCTCGCCTACGTGGTTGCCGGTGTGGGGACACACCGAGTCGCATTCGGGGAAGTCCAGGCTGGACACGACCGGAGCCAGCGGAGCGGGGTCGAGGGGCGCCGCCATCGCGGCTCCCGGACCGAACGACGCGGCGACCAGTGCCGCACCGAGAGCAGTGACGAAGAGCGACGACGCGCGACGCATGGGAACTCCTGACTCCAGAGAAACGAAAGGGGCGAACCGGTCCCGAGGCGGCGCAGCGCATGGAACGTACCAACGCCCAAGCCGAAGTTTCTTTGCTTTGGTCCTGCTGTTCCCGATCCGTGACACCACGGTTACCCATCCGGACGATCCCCGGGCCTGGCGTCCTGGTCAATCGTCTTGGTCGCGTACGCTGACGACATGCGCTTCCCGATGACGAGAGACCTCTGATGGCGCGCGTCTCAGCCGACGTACGTCGCGAACGCCTGGTCGAGGCCGCGATCCGGGTGATGGTCCGTGACGGCGTCGCCAAGACCACGACGCGCTCGATCGTGGCGGAGGCCGACATGCCGCTCGGGGCCTTCCACTACTGCTTCCGCTCCAAGCAGGAGCTCCTGGAGAACGTCATCGAGGCGATCACCGGGCACACGCTCCAGCTGGCCCTGGTGGAGATGCGCGGGGAGGAGTCGTTCGAGGAGAAGCTCCAGGCGGCGCTCAGGGCGTACTGGCAGCACGTCATCGCCAACCCCGACGAGCACCAGGTGACCTACGAGCTGACGCAGTACGCCCTTCGTCAGCCGGGCCTGGCCACGGTCGCGCGACGTCAGTACGAGACCTACCTCGAGGCCAACACCCAGGTCCTCACCGTGCTCGCCGAGTCCACCGGGGTGACGTGGGACCAGCCGATCCCCATGCTCGCGAGATACCTCACCGCCAACATCGACGGCCTCACCCTGCTGTTCCTCAACGAGGGCGACGCCGAGGCCGCCGGGGCCGCGCTCGACTTCGCCGCGGCGCACGTCGCATCGATGGCCAGATCGGCGTAGTCACCGGCATCTGGACCGTTGACCCGGTCATGCGTCCAACTCTAGGATGCGGCGTACGTCACGCACCCTGGAGGCACTGTGAACGCCATCCGCTCGCTGCTCTGTCTCGTCCTCATCGGCTTCGTGGCGTTCGCCCCGCCAGGCTGGTCGTCGCCGCCGGACCAGTGGTGGGAGCCTGCCGACCGGCCGGTGCCCGACTCCCAGGTCAACGTCACCGGCAGGCCGTTCACCGGCACCGACGCCACGGGTGACGTACGCGGCTTCGCCGACGTCCACAACCACCTGATGACCAACGAGGCGTTCGGGGGCGAGCTGGTCTGCGGCAAGCCGTTCTCCGACGCCGGGGTCGCCGACGCGCTCGAGGACTGCTCGGCGCACTACCCCGACGGCTCCGGCGCGCTGCTGGAGAACCTGACCGGCGCGGAGCCGGACGGCAAGCACGTCCCGGTGGGCTGGCCGACCTTCAAGGACTGGCCCTCGTACCGCACGATGTCGCACCAGCAGAACTACTACGCCTGGCTGGAGCGGTCCTGGCGAGCCGGCCAGCGGGTCCTGGTCACCGATCTGACCAGCAACGGCGTGATCTGCTCGATCAACCCCAACCGCGACCGCGGCTGCAACGAGATGGAGTCGATCCGCCTTCAGGCGGAGAAGACCTACGACCTGCAGGACTTCGTCGACAGGATGTACGGCGGCGAGGGCAAGGGCTGGTTCCGGATCGTCACCGATCCCGCCCAGGCCAAGCAGGTCATCGAGGACGGCAAGCTCGCCGTGATCCTCGGCGTGGAGACCTCCGAGCCGTTCGGCTGCAAGCAGGTGCTCGACGTCCCGCAGTGCAGCAAGTCGGGTATCGACCAGGGCCTCGACGAGCTGCACGCCCTCGGCGTACGCAGCATGTTCCTGTGCCACAAGTTCGACAACGCGCTCTGCGGCGTGCGCTTCGACTCGGGCACGACCGGGACGATCATCAACGTCGGCCAGTTCCTCTCGACCGGCACCTTCTGGCAGACCGAGAAGTGCCGCGGCCCGCAGCACGACAACCCGATCGGCAACGCAGCCGTCCCCGAGATCGAGGAGAAGCTGCCCGCGGGCACCGAGGTGCCGACGTACGACGGCGACGCGCAGTGCAACACCCGCGGCCTCTCCCGACTCGGCGAGTACGCGATGCGCGGGATGATGCAGCGCGGCATGCTCGTCGAGCTCGACCACATGAGCGTGAAGGCCACCGGCCGCGCGCTCGACATCCTCGAGTCGGCCGACTACCCCGGCGTCATCTCCAGCCACAGCTGGGCCGACCTCGGCTGGGCCGAACGCGTCTACGGGCTAGGCGGCTTCATCGGTGAGTACATGTTCGGGCCCGAGGAGTTCATCGGCGCCGCCGGACGGACCGAGGCGCTGCGCACCGAGTACGACAAGGGCCTCGGCATCGGCACCGACTTCAACGGCCTCGGCTCCCACCCCGCTCCCCTGGGTGCCGACGGACCCAGCCCGGTGACCTATCCGTTCCGCAGTGTCGACGGCGGGTCGACGATCGACCGGCAGGTCACCGGCGAACGGGTCTGGGACGTGAACACCGACGGCGGAGCCCACGTCGGCCTGGTCCCGGACTGGATCGAGCAGATCCGCCGACTCGGCGGTACGGAGGCCGCCCAGGACCTGATGGGCGGAGCCCAGTCCTACCTCGACACCTGGGGTGCCGCATCCGGCTACACGCCGCCGGGCAACCTCGCGGCCGGATCGCGCGCCACGGCGAGCTCGTCGGAGTGGAGCGCCTTCACCAGCTTCGCACCGGGCCGCGCCATCGACGGCGACACCGGCACCCGCTGGGCCAGCGACTGGAGCGACGACCAGTGGCTCGGCCTCGACCTGCGCAGCGAACGGACCGTGGGCCGCGTGGTCGCCGACTGGGAGAGCGCCCGTGCTGCGGCGTGGAAGGTCGAGGTCTCCTCGGACGGCACGACGTGGCGCACGGTGTGGTCGACCGACACCGGGAAGGGCGGGATCGAGACGGCGACCTTCGAGCCGACCACCGCTCGCTACGTACGCATCCACGGCGTCAGCCGCGCCACCCGCTACGGCTACTCCCTGTGGGAGGTCGGCGTCTACGACCGCTGACCCGCGAGGGCGGCAATGAGCTCCTGGTACCAGCGGAACGAGTCCTTGGGAGTACGCCGCAGCGTGTCGTAGTCGACGTGCACGAGCCCGAAGCGCTCGGCGTACCCCTCCGCCCACTCGAAGTTGTCGAGCAGCGACCACGCGAAGTAGCCGCGTACGTCCACGCCCGCGGCGATCGCGTCGGCAACGGCCCGCAGGTGCGCGTCGTGGTAGTCGATCCGGCGCTGGTCGTGCACTCCGCCGTCGGCGGCGACGGTGTCATGGAACGAGCATCCGCTCTCGGTGACGTAGACCGGCGGCAGCGCGTCGGCGTACCGCTCGTGGAACCGGGTCAGGATCTCGGTGAGCCCGTCGGGGACGATCGCCCACCCGAAGTCGGTGGTCGGTACGCCGACGAGCTGGCGCGGCTCGAACGGAAGCCCCTCCGGCATGATCGCGCCCTCGAGCGCCGGGCCGTGGTCGCCACCAGATCCGGGGGCGCCGACCAGCACCGGCTGGTAGTAGTTGATGCCGTACCAGTCGAGCGGCGCCGAGATCACCTTCAGGTCCTCCGCCACAGGTCCTGGCATCATCGAGGTGATCAGCTCGTCGGGGTACTCGCCGCGCAGGATCGGGTCGGAGAAGAGCCAGTTGGTCAGCGTGCCGAACATCTCGGCCGCGTCCCGGTCCTCGGCCGAGTCCGACGCCGGCCGGGCGGGCTGATGGTTGGACGCGATGCCGATGTTGCTCGCTCCGGCCGCCCGCAGCGCGGAGACGGACAGGCCGTGGCCGAGCAGCAGGTGATGAGCCACCGGCAGCGCGTCGAAGCCGAGCGCCTGACCGGGAGCGTGGGTGCCGAGCGCGTGCCCGAACATCGTGACCACGACCGGCTCGTTCAGCGGCATCCACATCGAGACCCGGTCACCGAGACGCTCGCCGACGATCGCGGCGTACTCGGCGAGACGGAGCGAGGTGTCGCGGTTGAGCCAGCCGCCGGCGTCCTGCAGAGCCTGCGGCAGGTCCCAGTGGTAGAGCGTCGCGGCCGGCTTGATGCCCGCCTCCAGCAGCCCGTCGACGAGCCGGTCGTAGAAGGCCAGCCCCTCGGCGTTGGCCGGCCCGGAGCCGGTCGGCTGGATCCGCGGCCAGGCGATCGAGAACCGGTAGGCGTCCACGCCGAGGTCCTTCATCAACGCGATGTCCTCGGGATACCGGTGGTAGTGGTCGCACGCGACCGCCCCGGTATCGCCGTTCTTGATCCGGCCCGGCTCCGCGCAGAACGTGTCCCAGATCGACGGCCCGCGGCCGCCCTCCTCGACGGCACCTTCGATCTGGTACGACGCGGTGGAGACGCCGTAGACGAAGTCGGTGGGGAGCTGCAGGCTAGGCAGTTCAGGGTGGGTGGTCACGAGTTGTCTCCTATCGAACGGACTTGATCCGGTAGACCAGGACGGCGCCGGTCAGCGTCACTCCGGCGGCGACGGCGTACAGGGTGGAGTAGCCGCCGAGCACGCTCACGATCGGCGCAGCCACGACGGGAGCGAGCACCTGCGGCAGCGAGTTGGCGATGTTGACGACGCCGAGGTCCTTGCCGCGGTCGATCGCCTCGGGAAGTACGTCGATCATCAGCGCGAGGTCGACCGAGGTGAACACGCCCATGCCGAGACCGAGGACGGCCACGCCGATGATCGCGGCTGTCCAGGAGTGGAAGCCGGCCAGCGAGAGGGTGCCGGCTGCCATCACGACGCCGGCGACGGTCACGAAGATCCGGCGGCGGTCGAACCGGTCCGAGAGCCATCCGCCGGCGACGACCGTGACCAGCAGAGCGAGGGAGTTGACCGCCGAGAGCAGGAAGACGCCGGCTTCGGGGTTCTCGTGGTGAACCGCGTCGTCGAGGTAGAAGAGCAGGTAGACCAGCCCGATCGCGAACCCGAGGTTCATCAGGAAGCGGGTGAGCCACGCCCAGGCGAAGTCGGGGTGCAGGCGAGGGCTGATCCAGAAGCCGCGGAGGAACGTTCCCCACGAGAACGACGGCCGGTCGGCGGGGTCGAGAACCAGGTCGCGGCGCATCGCGACGTACGGCGCGCTCGCGATCACCAGGAAGACCGCGCACGCGAGGTAGCCACCGACGATCCCACCCGCAGCGGCCGCGAGCCCGGCGCCGACGACGGCGCCGACGGTCTGGGCGAGGCCGAGGAAGCCGCCGATCGTGCCGCGCTGCTGGTGCGGCGCATGGTCGGGTACGGCGGCGGTGATCGCCGCGAAGTTCGCGTTGAGGGCGATCTGGGCCAGGCACCATCCGATGGCCACCACGACGAGGTTCGGCGCGAAGGCCAGCAGCACCAGGCTGGCCACGCCGCCACAGATGCCGAGGACCGTCCACGGCAGGCGGCGGCCGAAGCGCGACGTCGTCCGGTCCGAGAGCGCACCGAAGACCGGGTTGGCGACCGTCGAGCAGAGCGCGCCGATGCCGACGACCCAGGCGAGCGCGGCCTCCTTGTCATCACCGGCGAACCGCTCCGCCTGCATCCCGAGCAGGGTCAGGATCGGGCCGAACCATGCGGTGAACAGTCCGACGTTGGCCAGCGAGATCGCGGCCACCCAGGACGTGGGGGCCGGCTCGGCCGGCTCGTCCAGCGCCGACAGAGTGAGCTCAGAGCTGGTCACGTTGGGCCCCGATCAGCTGCTGGTACCAGGAGTAGGAGTCCTTCGGCGTACGCACCAGGGTGTCGTAGTCGACGTGCACGAGGCCGAAGCGCTGGGTGAAACCCTGGGTCCACTCGAAGTTGTCGGTCGGCGACCAGACCCAGTAGCCACGGACGTCCGCACCCTCGTCGATCGCCTGGTGCACGGCGCGCACATGCGCGTCGAGATAGTCGATCCGGCCGTCGTCGTGGATCCTGCCGTCCGGACCGGGTTCCTCGGTGCCGGGCTGCTGGGAGGTGCCGTTCTCGGTGACGATCAGTGGCGGCAGGCTCTCGCCGTACCGCTCGGTCAGCGTCAGCAGGATCTCGCGCAGGCCGTCGGGGCTGATCTCGCCGCCGAGCCCGGTCTTGGGCCCGTCGACCTCGACCGCCCGGAACGGCATCTCCGCCGGGATCTCGTGCTCCTGGATCAACGACGGCTCACCGGTCGGGGCTGCGACTCGCTGCGGGCTGTAGTAGTTGACGCCGTAGAAGTCGAGCGGGGTCGAGATGACCTCGAGGTCTTCGGCGACCGGACCGGGCATCCCCTCGGCATACCCCTCAGGGTAGCGGCCGAGGAGGATCGGGTCGCCCCAGATCCAGTCGGTGAGGTCAGCGCTGAAGGCTGCCGCGGCGAGGTCCTCCGGACTGTCGGAGGCGGGCCACGTCGGTGCGTGCGGGTTGGCGGTGCCGACGCTGCGGCCGCCGGCCGCACGGATCGCCTGGACGCTCAGCCCGTGGGCGAGCAGCTGGTGGTGGACGGTCGGCAGCGACTCGAAGAGCAGCTCCTGCCCGGGGGCGAACCCGCCGATCGCGTAGCCGAGCAACGAGAGCACCACCGGCTCGTTGAGCGGGATCCAGTACGCCGCGCGGTCGGCCAGCCGCTCGGCCACGACCGCGGCGTACTCGCCGAAGCGGAGCGCGGTGTCTCGGTTCATCCAGCCGCCGGCCTCCTCGATCGGCAGCGGGGTGTCCCAGTGGTAGAGCGTCGCGGCCGGCTTGATGCCCGCCTCCAGCAGCCCGTCGACGACCCGGTCGTAGAAGTCCAGGCCCTTCGCGTTGACCTCGCCCGACCCGGTCGGCAGGATCCGCGGCCAGGCGATCGAGAACCGGTAGACGTCGGCGCCCAGGTCGCGTACCAGCGCGATGTCCTCGGGGTAGCGGTCGTAGAAGCCGGCACTGGTCGCCGGCGTCGATCCGTCGGCGATCCGCCCGGGCTGCTCGCAGAACACGTCCCACGTGGACCGTCCCCGCCCGTCAGCGTCGAGCGCACCTTCGGTCT
This sequence comes from Nocardioides sp. NPDC000445, assembly GCF_040300245.1. NCBI lineage: Bacteria > Bacillati > Actinomycetota > Actinomycetes > Propionibacteriales > Nocardioidaceae > Nocardioides > Nocardioides sp. NPDC000445. The sequence continues at coordinate 376,401 of NZ_JBEPDH010000002.1, forward strand.
GGTACGCCGAGGCGCCGACACCCCACTCGAAGCCAGGAGGGAATCGGGGCAGCGGCCGGGTCATGGCCATGACGATAACGCCAATACCGAATAGCCGCTAGGTTTTCGTTTGGGCCACCTAGACTGCGGAGCATGTCCAGCCGAGCCCGTGGTCCTTACGCCAAGTCCGCCGAGCAGCGGCGCCGGATCCTCGACGTGGCGCAGGACGTGTTCGGGCGCCGCGGCAGCCACGGAGCGTCGCTGCGCGAGATCGCCGACCTGGCCGGCATGAGCCAGGCCGGGGTGCTGCATCACTTCGGCTCCAAGACGGGCCTGCTGATGGCCGTGCTGGAGGAGCGCGACCAGACCTCGCGCCAGCAGGCGGACTCCGGCGCCACCTGGGACGAGCAGGCCCAGGTGGCGCGGAGCATGTTCGAGCGGGCCATCGCCGACCGCGGGCTGACCCAGCTGTTCACCACCGTCACCGCCGAGTCGATCGTCCCGAGCCACCCGGCCCACGACTTCACCGTGGCCCGCTACCGGCGTACCGTCGCCGAGTTCACCGCAACGCTGACCGAGGCCGCACCGGCCGAGGTCGAGCCGGCCGCGGCACCCGCCACGGACTTGGAGGCCGTCGCGCGCCTGGTGATGGCGGCCATGGACGGCCTGCAGCTGCAGCACCTGCTCGACCCGGACGCGAACGTGCTCGGAGCCTTCGACATCCTGCTCGAGGCGCTACCCCTCCTCGCCCGGCCTTCACCCGGTCCGACGGACTGACCGACGTTGGGGGCTCAGTCCTTCGTGTTGCGAGGGTGGCCGTAGAGCGTCCTGATGAGCCGGGTGAGCGTCCGGAAGTTCGTGGCCTTGAACGGCATGCCGTGGAGCTCGTTCTTCATGCCGAAGCGGGTCACCAGGATCGACTGCCGCTTGGTGAACTTCCGGATGCCGTCCCGCCCGTGCCGGGCGCCGAGACCGGAGTCCTTCCACCCGCCCATCGGCAGCTCGAGAGCGAAGTAGTTGGCCAGCGCGTCGTTGACGGTGACGGTGCCTGCCTGGAGCTCGCGCGCGATGCGCTGCCCCTTGGCGAGGTCCTTGGTGTAGACCGCTGCCTGCAGGCCGTACGCCGAGTCGTTGGCCAGCCGCACGGCCTCGGCCGCGTCGGCGACCTTCATGATCGGCAGTGTCGGACCGAACGTCTCCTCGCGCATGCACGCCATGTCCTGGTCGACATCGACCAGCAGCGTCGGCTCGAAGAACCGCCCCTCGCCCTCGCGTACGCCTCCTCCGGTGAGGGCCTTCGCACCGCCGGCCACCGCGTCCTCGACATGCCGGGTGACGGTGTCGAGCTGCGGCGGGAAGGTCAGCGACCCCGACTCCGAGGTGCCGAAGCCGGTCGACTCGCCCACGCGCAGCGACTCGAAGCGCTCGGTCATCAGGGCCACGAACTCGTCGTAGACCGGCGCCTCGACGTACACACGCTCCGAGGAGGTGCAGGTCTGGCCGGAGTTGTGCATCGCGCTGAAGAGCGTCACGTTCGCAGCACGCTCGAGATCGGCATCGGCCAGCACGATCACCGGGTCCTTGCCGCCGAGCTCGAGGCTGCACGGGATCAGCCGCTCGCCGCAGCGCCCGGCGACCTTCTTCCCGGTCCGGGTGGAGCCGGTGAACATCACCGCATCCACGTGCTCCACGAGCGCCGCACCCGCCGCCCCGGTCCCGGTCGCGATGCTGAAGACGCCGTCGGGCAGCCCGATCTCGTGGGCCATCTCGGCCATCAGCACCGACGTGAGCGGAGTGATCTCCGACGGTTTGAGCACGGCGGTGTTGCCGGCCGCGAGCGCCGGGATCACGTCACCGAAGTTGTTGAGGAGCGGGTTGTTCCACGGCCCGATCACGCCGACGACGCCCACTGGCTGGTAGCGGACGACCAGCTTGCGCCCGAGCACGAACGGCGACCGGCTGGTGATCTTCTCGTCGGCGAGATACTCCGAGGCGTGCTTGGCCCAGAACGCGCTCGCGACGGCGCCGTACATCACCTCGATGTTGGCCTCGTCGAGCGACTTGCCGTTCTCGGCGTGGATCGTCTCGGCGATCCGGTCGGCGTTGTCCAGGAACCACTTCTGCATGCGGCGCAGGTAGCGGCCGCGGCCGGCGTACCCGAGGCCCGCCCAGGCGGGCTGCGCGGCCCTGGCGGTGGCGACGAGCGCCTCGACCTCGACCGGACCGAGGTCGGGAACGCTCTGGATCGTCTTGCCTGTCGACGGGTTCTCGACCTCGATGACAGCACTCATGCCTTGCTCCTTACCTGGGGGGCGAACCGGGAGGCCATCAGCAGCAGGACCGGGCTCAGCAGCAACGGCAGCACGAACATCGCGCGGTGGCCGACCTGCTCGGCGACGGTGGCGATGGCGACGGCGGCCACGAGGTAGCCGACGTAGTTGGACACGTTGACCCGGGCGACGGCCTGACCGCCACCGTCGGCGTCGAGGTGGCCGGCCGCGACGAAGGACAGCGGCGGGATCATCGCCAGGCCGGCGCCGAGCAGGCCGAAGCCCACGATCGCGACCCACACCGACGGCGCGGCGACGACCAGCGCCATCGAGACGATCGCGACGAGCCCGCTGATGCGCACGGTCCGCACCGGCCCGATGCGGCGTACGACCTTGTCACCGACCAGCCGGGTGAGCAGCAGCACGGCCTGGTACGCCGTGAACGCCAGGGCCGCCGCGCTCTGCGTCGACGACAGCCCGTCGACCAGGTAGATGCCACCCCAGGCCGAGATCGACGAGTCGAGGAACCACATCACGAAGGTGGGTACAGCGAGCAGCAGGACCGGCAGCCACGGCACCTGCGGTGCGTGCGGCGCGTGGTCACCGGCGTCGACATGGCCGTCGATGGGGTCGACCACCAGCAGGTCGCCCAGCAGCGCGGCGTTGAGCACGAGCCCGACCGCGCAGACGATCGCGAACGACAGCAGGAGCGACCAGCCCAGCTCCAGGGTCAGCGCCGCGTAGCCGCCGCCGATGACCGCGCCGAGGCTCCACATACCGTGGAAGCCGACCATGATGCTGCGGCCGTAGAGGTCCTCGATGCCGACGCCCTGCATGTTCATGGCCGCATCGATCTGGCCGACGAAGAGCCCGTACGCACACACCGCGACGACCAGGCCCGCAACGCTGTCCGGGATGGCGACCAGCAGTGTCGCCACCGACGCGCCGACCAACGCGGCCCTGAGGACCCGGGCGCTGCCGAAGCGCGCGGCGGCGTACCCCGTGATGACGCTGCCGACGGCCGACGCGATCGCCACGCCACCCAACAGCAGGAGGATCTGGTAGTCGCTCAGGTCGTGCTCGGCCTTGATCGTGGGCAGCCGGGTGATCAGGGACGCGAAGGTGAAACCCTGGATCCCGAAGGCCGCGAAACAGGCCCGGCGGGCCACCCGGGGCGGCGCGGTGGTGACGGTCGTGGTCACAGGAACGTCCTTCCTTCTCCGCGGTAGGTCGGGACGGTGTCGACGACGCTGCCGCCGTCGACGAGCACCAGCTCGTCGACGTGCTCGCAGAGCTCGCCGGCCTTGGTGTGCCGGAACCACACCCGGTCGCCGATCCCGAGCCGGGCGGCCGCAGCACCGGTCAGCGGCGTCTGTACCTCGCCCGCCCCCTCGGACGGCACCAGACGCAGGCCGCGCGGCCACACCGGGATCGGGAGCCGGTCCTTGCCGGCGGCCCCGGAGGCGATCCAGCCACCGCCGAGAACCGTCGCGTGGCGCGGTGAGGGGCGGCGTACGACCGACAGGACGAAGTACGCCGCGGGCTGGGGGTGGAAGCGGGTGTAGTGGTCGAACTGGTGCGGAGCGAGCAGCCCCGAACCGGCCGCCACCTCGGTCACGGCGTCCTCGGCGACGGTCGTCTCGATGCTGCCGGTGCCGCCGCCGTTGACGAACTCCAGCGGCGCCACGCGGCGCACAGCGGCCACAGCGGCGGCCCGTCGTTCGGCCAGCTCGTCGACGGACCTCCGCTGCAGCGCCCGGACGACGTGCTTGGACAGGCCCGGCTGGTTGTCGCCCATCCCCGCGATCTGGCCTTCGTACGCCATCACGCCGACGAGCTCGCAGCGCGGGTGCGCCACGACGGCCCGGGCGAGCGCGGCCGCCTGCTCGGGCGCGTGCACGGGCGAGCGCCGGGCGCCGAGGTGCACTCGGCCGGAGGCCAGGCGGAGCGAGGCGTCGAGCTCGATGCAGATCCGGATCCGCGGACCGCTGGCGCCGGCCGCGGCGGCGATCAGCTCCAGATGCTCGACGCTGTCGATCATCAAAGTCACCCGAGAGGCCAGCAGGTCGTCGTCGGCGAGCCGCCGGATGGCGGCCGTGTCCGCGGTCGGGTAGCCGACCACGACGTCCTCGACCTCACGCGCGAGCCAGAGAGCTTCGGGCAGGGTGTAGGCGAGCACGCCTTGGAAGCCCGGCATCGCCAGGGTGCTCCGCATCAGGGCACGGCAGCGCACGGACTTGCTCGCGACGCGGATCGGTGTGCCGCCGGCACGGCGAACCAGGTCGGCCGCGTTGGTGCGCAGCGCGGCCACGTCCACCACGGCGTACGGCGTGGGGAGGTCGGCGGTGGCGGCTTCGAGGTCGTCGAAGGAGGCACGTACGCGCGTCGGGACGGTGAGATCCAGCATTCGTCGAGCATGGACCGACCACCGAATTAGGTCAAGTGTCCAAGACTATTGACCTTTGCTGTGACCTGGGTCATCCTGAGGCCCGACTGCCCACAGAAGGGACCCACGCATGAGCACTCGATGGCGCAACTGGTCCGGCACCGAAGAGGTGACCCCGGCACGCGTGGCCACGCCCGCGACGACCGATGAGGTCGCGGCCGCGGTGACGGCTGCCGTCGCCGACGGCCTGACCGTGCGCGCAATCGGATCCGGGCACTCCTTCACCGGCGCGGCCGTCGCGCCCGGGCTGCAGCTCCGGCCGGACCGGCTGGACGGCGTGCTCGCCGTCGACGCGGACTCGGGCCTGGTCACCGTCGGGGCCGGACTCCCGCTGCACCGGCTCAACCCGATCCTCGCCCAGCACGGTCTGGCGATGGAGATCCTCGGCGACATCGACCGGCAGACCGTCGCCGGCGCGGTCTCGACCGGCACCCACGGCAGCGGCGAGAGGTTTCGGAGCATCTCCAACCAGATCCGCGCGCTCGAGCTGGTGCTCGCCGACGGCTCGGTCGTGACGTGCTCACGCGAGGAGCGGCCGGAGCTCTTCGAGGCCGCACGGGTGTCGATCGGATCCCTCGGCGTCATCACCACGGTCACCCTCCAGTGCGTGCCGCTCTACGCCCTGCGCGCGGTCGACGCGCCGATGCCGCTCGACGAGACCCTCGACGGGCTCGACGAGCTGGTGGCGGGCAACGACCACTTCGAGTTCTTCTGGTTCCCGCACACCACCACCGCGCTGACACGCCGTTTCGAGCGGCTTCCGGGCGATGTGGAGCTCAACCCGATGAGCACGCTCGCCCGAACGATCGACGACAAGATCGTCACCAACATCGGCTTCGAGGCGCTGCTGCGCCTCGGCACCCGATTCCCCGGCCTGGTACCCGGGATCACCCGGTTCGTGACCCGCGCGGTGTCGTCCCGGGACTTCACCGACCTGGCCCCGAACGTGTTCGCCTCCCACCGCGATGTGCGCTTCCGCGAAGGTGAGTACGCCGTCCCGCGGGCGGCGGTCGCAGACGTGCTCCGCGAGCTCCGGCGGTGGGTCGACACCCATGACGAGAAGGTGTCGTTCCCGCTCGAGGTCCGCTTCGTGAGGAGCGACGACATCTGGCTCTCGCCGGCCTACGACCGCGACGTCGCGTACGTCGCCTTCCACCAGTACCACCGGATGCCCCACGAGCGCTGGTTCTCCGTCTGCGAGGACATCCTCGGCGCCGCCGACGGGCGTCCGCACTGGGGCAAGATTCACCGGCTCACCGCGGCCGACCTCGCCGAGCGATACCCGCGATTCGGCGACTTCACCGCGCTGCGCGACGAGCTCGACCCGACCGGCGTCTTCGCCAATCCGTACGTCGACCGGGTCCTCGGCCTCACCAAGCACCAAGCGTCGCCGATCCGGCACTGATCCTTTGACGCTCGGGCGATCAGTCCGTGCCCTCGGCGACGATCAGGTCCTCCAGGTTGCGCATCGACTGCTGGAACGCCTTCCGCAACCCGGGCCGGGTGACCTTGTCGATCACCGCGCCGAGCGGGCCGAGACCGACGCGGTAACGGACGGCGTACGTCATCTCGGTGCCGGCATTGTCGACACCGTCGACAGCGACCGGCCGGAACCGGAAGACGTTGGTCATCTCGTGCAGCGGCGCGAAGCCCTCACCGGTGTCGATGCGGGTCGTCAGCGGCTCGATCTCCCGGACCGTCCAGGTCGACCGCGTGGACAGCGGTCCGATGGTGCGGTTGCGTTCAGCGTAGGTGCGGCCGACCTCGGCCTCGCCGTGATGGTCGGTCACCTCGAAGACGCCGTCCACCCACTCGGCGTACCGGTTCGTCGCCGACACCACCTGCCAGACCCGCTCCACGGGGACGGCCAGCACAGCGGTCTCGCTCAGCTCGGTCATGCTCATCTCTCAGTTCCTTCCAGTACGTCGATCACGGCGGCCGCGGCGTCGCGGCCGGAGCGGACGGCGCCGTCCATGTAGCCGTTCCAGTAGTCGGAGTGCTCCGCGCCGGCCCAGTGCACGAGCCCGAAGGGCCGGTCCCGCCAGGCGCCGAGCGCGGTGAGCACGCCGGGCGCCAGGACCGAGGTCGGCCCACCCCGGGTCCACTCCTCGCTCGACCAGTCCTGCTCGAAGTAGTCGCGAGGGCGCAGCGCCTCCCGCCCGACTACCTGAGCGAAGGTGCGCAGCACGGCGGCCCGGCGTTCGCGGGGCGGCCGGTGCGCCAGCGACCGCCAGGCACGGCCACCGAGGAACCCCATCAGCACACCGGGTCCGCCGCTCGGCGGGGTGTTGTCGAACATCGAGCAGATCGCGGAGTCGGGCGAGCGGAACGTGGCCTGGCCGGAGAGCCCGTCCGCGCGCCAGAACGGCTCGTCGAACACCGCCTCACACTTCATCAGGTTGCCCATCGGCATCCGGTCGAAGAGAGCCGCCTGCGGCGCGGGCAGCAACGGCGACCACGAGATCTTGCCGGCGAGCGGGGGCGGGACGGCCACGATCGCGTGCCCGGCCTGCCACACCCCCGCGTCGGTACGCAGCTTCACGGTGCGGCCGTTCTGCTCGACCGCGCGCACCGCAGCGTTCGGCACCACCCGGTCCCCGAGCTGTTCGGCCATCGCCAGCGAGACCGCCTGCGAGCCACCGGCGAAGCGATCCTGCTGGGCTCCGCCCTCCACCCCGATCCCCCGGGCGATCGAGCCGGGGTTGTCCTCGTCGCCCATCCCGGCGACGTAGTGGAGGCTGAACAGGGCCGAGGCATCCGCCGCGGTGCCGCCGTAGGCCGAGCCGAAGAAGATGTTGACCAGGTCGACGCCGGCGGCGCTGACCGTGGTGTCGCGGATCCACGAGTCGAAGGTGACCGCGTCCAGCCGCGCGGCGTTGCGTGCCCGCCATGGGGCGCCCAACGGGATCCGCCGGGCGAGCCGGTCGATACGAGCCATCGTCACCGCGACGTCCGCCAGGGCCGTCGGGTCCGGAGGTACGTCGCCTGCGTAGCGCTTGGCGCGGCCGCCGCGGACGTAGACCGCCTCGCCCTCGGAGTACGCCGGGAACGTCTTGACGTCCAGCTCGGCAGCGAGCCCGAGGATGTGGTTCTGGGTCGGCCCGACGAACTGCCCGCCGGCCTCCACGACCTGGCCGTCGCCGAGGTCGTGGTTGAGGGTGCGACCGCCCACCCGGTCGCGCGCCTCGAGCACGACGACGCTGCGGCCCGCGGCCACCAGGGCACGAGCGGCGGTCAGCCCGGCCAGGCCGGCGCCGACGATCGCCACGTCGACCCGAGCTGGGCGCGGCACTGCTCAGACCTCCTTGAGCGCCGCGTCGGCGGCGAATCTCTCGACCGAGGCGAGGTCGAAGCTGCCGAAGTCGGAGCCGAGCCCGCCGGCGACCTGGGCGGCGGTCGCGCAGCCCAGCGCGGCCGCCTCGGCGGGCGTCCGGCCCAGCGCGAGACCCCGGATGTAGCCCGCCGAGAACGCGTCACCGCAACCCGTGGTGTCCACGACCTCGATGTCGTACGCCGGCACCCGGACCGTCTCGTCCGCGGTCACCACGACCGCGCCCCGGGCGCCGGCCGTCACGGCCACGCAGCTGGCACCGGCCTCGACCAGCGCGCGGCAGGCCGCCTCCAGGTCGGCGGCACCGGTCCAGCCGAGGGCCTGCTCGTCGTTGACCAGCAGGTGGTCGACATAGGGGAACGCGGCCGCGATCCACTCGAACATGCCCGGGTCGCCAGGCGCGAGGGAGTCGAGCGACGTGGTCACGCCGTTGTCGCGCGCGTGGGCGAGGATCTTCGCGGCCGCGTCGCCGCCCATGAACTCCGGGCCCCCGAGGTGCAGGTGGTCCGCCGCGGCGATCACGTCCAGCGGCGCGTCGTCGGCACCGTAGGCGCCGTTGGCCCCGATCACGTGGAACGCCGGCCGCGACCCGTCGGGGCGGATCGGGAGCACGCTCGCGGAGGTCTGGTGGTCCTCGTGGCGTACCAGGTGCTCGGTGTCCACGCCGTCGCGGCGCAGCAGCGAGAGCAGCTGGTCACCGACCGCGTCGGTGCCGATGGCGCCCGCGCTGAGCACGGTCGCGCCGAGCTTGGAGAGCACCAGCGCGGTGCCACCAGCGGGGCCGGCCGCGGTGACCCGGATCTCGTCGACCAGCTGGCCGGCCTGTCCTTCGGGGATCGACTCGACGTGGCGTACCAGTGTGTCGAGCACGTGCGCGCCGAGGGTGACGACGGTGGGGGAAGTGGTCACGAGTTCTCCTGTGATGAGGGGCGGGTGGTGCCGTAGCTGCGGGTCAGGGCGGCATGGATCACCGCGGCCTGTTGGTCTTCGTCGAGGACGCGCGGGGTGCCGATGGCGGCGGCTCGCCAGTAGACGGTGCAGCCCCACTCCAGGAGCAGGGCCAGCTCGACCGCCTTGGCCAGGTCGGCCGCATGAGTGATCGCCCCGTGGTTGGCCATGAGCGCGCCGCCGCGGCCCTCGAGAGCCTCGATGACCAGCTCGGCGAGCTCCGGCGTGCCGAAGGTCGCGTACGGAGCCACGCGGACCGTGCCGCCAAGTGCCAGCAGACCGTAGTGAACGCACGGCAGCTCGGTCAGGACGCACGACAGCGCGGTGGCCATCGGAGCGTGCGTGTGGACGATCGCGCCCGTCTCCCGGCGTCGGTAGAGCCCGAGGTGCAGGTCGACCTCGGAGGTCGGCGCGAGCTCACCCGCGACGACCTGCCCGTCGAGGTCGAGGACGGTCACCTGGTCTGCGGTCATCGTGGCGAACGACGCCCCGGTCGCGGTGATCGCGACCAGGTCACCGGAGCGGACGCTGACGTTGCCCGCCGTACCGATGACGAGCCCTTCGGCCGCCAACGCCCGGCAGGCATCGGCGACCGCCTCCCGCTCGGCGGCCAGAGGGTTCGACGTGACGGTCATCGGAGCTCCTCAGCTGCCTGCGACGGGGTAGTGGTCGGAGTAGTCGGTGTAGGTCGTCCCGGCGTACGCCCAGGGCGGCGAGGTGGGCGTGAGCACCGTGTTGGTCCACGTCCGCGGACGTACGTGGCCGCGGCGATGCAGCACGTAGTCGAGGTGCTCCTGCCCGCCCGTGGCGAGCGGGTTCGTCGTCGGGTCCCAGCTGAACGGGTGCCCGGCGTACGAGGTCGGGGCGACGGTGTCGGTGGCCGCGAGCAGGTCGGCGTACTCGGGCGAGGCCTTGTCGACGTTGAGGTCGCCGGCCAGGATGACCTGTTCCTCGGCCGGGATCGCCAGGCCGTCCAGGAACTCGTCGATCGCCGCGAACTGCTCGGCGCGGACGGCGGCCCCGCCACCGAAGCAGAGCGGGTCCTCCGCCTGGACGTGGGTGCCGACGACGTGGACGGGAGTGCCGTCGACATCCAGCCGCACGTAGACGAAGCCCTTGTTGGAGAGCGCGTCGGCGCCGCACCCACCGCTGTAGACGTACTGGATCTTGTGGGTGATCGGCCACTTGCTCAGGATCGTCACGCCGCCGTCCTCGGGGGTCAGCCAGGAGTAGGCGCCGAGGGTCTCGTCCCAGCCCGACCTCGAGCGCCCGAGCACCGGCGTCTGGTGGGGATACTGCGCTGCGAGCCGGCTCTTGAGGGTCTCCGACGGACCGTTGTCGAAGGCCTCGTCGAAGACGACCACGTCATGGCCCTTCACGTAGTCGGCCTTCGCGATCAGCTCTGCCCGGGTGGCGTTGGCCTTGCCACCGATGATCGGCGGCAGCATCTGCACGTTGTGCGTGAGCACACGCACGCGCGGCGTGGCGGCCGCCGTGTCGGGCGCGGCGGTGGCGGTCCCCGGGAGCGCGAGCCCCGACGCCGCCAGCAGAGCGACGCCCAGCACCCGACCCGCGACCCGGCTCACGAGCTGACCCCGAAGACAGGCGAGGTGCCGGTGAACGGCGAGACGGTCCCGAGCAGGTTGCGCGCATCGCCGAAGTAGCGGATGCGGTAGCTCCCTGACGCGGTGCCAGGTGGGACGTCCCACGTGATCGTCACCTTGGAGGCCGCGATGCCGTCGCGCGCCCAGCGGAACTTCGTCGACCAGTCGCCGTCGTCGGCGACGCGCTGCCAGGTCGTACCGACCTTGCGCTCGACGGCCAGGTAGCTGCCGCCGAGATGGAGGTCGTTGTTGGGGTGCGCCCCGGCGAAGACCACGCTGACCTGCTGCCCGGGACGGTAGATCGAGCCCGGCGCAGTCAGCACGTCGCCGAACCTCCGGCCGATCTGTGGCGCATCGACGAGCACGGCGCCACTGGGCGACGGCATCTGCCAGACGCTGCGGTCGGCCTCCTTCTCCCCCTGCGGTACGTCGACCCCGGCGCGCATCGCCGCGCCGAGGTCGGAGGCCACCTGCATGAACGCCGGCAGCTCATAGCGACCGAACAGGGTGCTCGCACCCTCGTACTCCTTGGAGTCGTACTCCTCCGGGGTCGTCAGGTAGTGCGCGTAGGCGTTGGCGTAGCCCTGGACCAGGACGTTCTCGAGATCGGTGCCGACGGCCTCGGCGACGGCCCGTCGGATCCGCAGACCCGACACGACGGTGACCTCTGCCGGCATCCCGACCAGGTAGAAGTCGCCGATCTTCATCAGCTGCACCGGCAGCTTCTGCTGCACCAGGTCGAGGTCGCCGACGGGGAGCAGCACCTCCTTGGGCGCCTGGCAGGCCTTCAGCTCGGGCGACGCGGTGTAGAGCGCGTCGGCGATCAGTCCGACCAGCGGGTTGCCGCCGTCCTTGCCCTCCTTGAAGATCGGCAGTCCGCCACCGCCGTCCTCGGTGCTGCCGGCGGCGAAGGAGGCGCCGAGCGCGGCCGAGCAGGTGGTGTGCGGCTTGCCGTCGGGGGTGAACTCCGGCCGTACGGCGACCTCGGAGAAGTCGACGTACACGATGCGCGAGTCGATGCCGCCCTCGAGCGACCGCTTGTCGGACCCGAGTCCCTCGCGGGCCGCGTCGAGCATCCGGGTGCCGATGATGCGGGTGTTCTCGAACTCGTCCTTGGTCGGGCCGTCGGTCGGCTGCAGGTTGAGGTTGGGCGACATGTCGCCGGCGTTGGACTGAGCGAACGACGCCACGAAGTCGGGGTCGGTGTCGTCGATGTAGTCGACGCCGCGCACCTGCCGCTCCCAGGCGTACTCCGCGTAGCCCTTGTTGTCGGGGCTGATCAGCGTGTTGTTCGTCGACATGCTCGTGGCGTGGACGGGGAACCAGTTGATGACCCCGTCGAGACTGGTCGACCCGTCTGGGGCCTTGCGGCGTACCTGAAGCGTGGTGCTGCGGGTGTCGGCGCCATTGGGGAAGTACGCCTTGTCGGCCTCCGGGTTGCGGTCGAACGCCTGCTTGGAGCGGTTGACGTTGGCATTGGTGAGCTGGCTGGTCGAGAGGCTGAGGTCCGCGGGCGCGAGGTCGGCGTCAGCGCGTGCGATCGCGGCGACGATGCCGTCGACGAGCGCCCGGAAGGTCTTCTCGTGGTAGCCGAGCGTCGTGATGTTGTAGAGATTGTGGTGCGAGAACCCGCCCGGGCCGGCGTGGGTGTGGGTCGCGGTGAGCATGACGTTGCGCTCGCTGTAGCGGTCGCCGTACCGCTGCTCGAGCTTGGTGAGGACGGCGTCGCGCACACCCTGGAAGATCATCCCGACGTCGGCCACGACGTGGACCACGCGCTCACCGCTCGCCGCGTCGGCGATCACGAAGGCGCGGGCGCGCTGACGCATGTGGATGCCGGTGGTGCTCTGCGCGAGGTCGGCGTACCCCATCATGCCGTTCTCCCCCGGCTCGCCGGTGACGTCGGCGATCCCGCGGCCGACGAGGTACGCCGACTCGGGCGCGGCGCTCGCACTCTTCATCGCCGATCCGGGCGACGGCCCGAACAGGAGTCCGGTGGCGACGACTGAGGCGACGAGCAGGCGGACACACATCGTGGTGGAACGCTGGTGGCGCATTCGATCGGATCCTCTCGAGGAGTTCCACCCGGCCCTCCCGTGGCCCGGGCAGTGTGATGAGGATTACCTCTTTCACTCGATCGGTCAATCGTCCTGGACACTTGACCCACATATTGGGACCAAAATATTTCGGAGACGGGTTCGGCGTCATGAACTGGAGCTTTCATCCGTCTCACAGGCGTCTCGTTTAGTGGAACGCTATGTTCACGTAAAACGTGACGCGCGTAACTTTGACGTGAGACGGTTCGTTTGAACGTTGCATGAGGGAGCACGACCTCCGTACGTTTTCAGTGCGGTGATCACCAGGGGAGATTCGATGTCCGCTTCGCGCTACAGCCGCCTTCAGAAGGCGACCGCGCTCGTTCCGCTCGCGCTGCTGAGCGCGGCCTGGACGGTCAACGTCACCGGTCTGACGCAGTCGAGTGCCACCGCATCAGGGCCCAGATACGACGACGCGTTCAGCCTGCCCGACGGGACGTCGGTCCCGACCGAGGCGATCGAGGCGCCGGCCAGCGTGTCGGCCTCGACCAACGAGGGCGACAAGTCGCTGCCCGGGACGGCCAGCGCCGCCGGGATCCCGTCCGCCGCGCTCGCCGCCTATCAGCGCGCGGCCACCGTCATCAACGCTGCCGACGCCGCCTGCAAGATCGACTGGCCGCTGATCGCCGCGATCGGGCGGGTCGAGTCCAACCACGGTCGCGCCAACGACAACCGGCTCAGTGCCGAGGGCGTCTCCACGCCCGGCATCTACGGGGTGCCGCTCAACGGCAAGGGCAACGTCTCCCAGATCACCGACACCGACGGTGGGCAGTACGACGGTGACACCAGCTATGACCGCGCGGTCGGCCCGATGCAGTTCATCCCCTCCACCTGGGCGATGGTCGGCGTGGACGCCGACGGCGACGGCAAGCGCAACCCCCAGGACATCAACGACGCCGCCCTCGCCTCCGCCGTCTACCTCTGCTCCGGCGACGACGACCTCTCCACCGACCAGGGCGCGCGGGCAGCGGTCTTCCGCTACAACCACAGCCAGTCGTACGTCACGACCGTGCTCGGTGTCGCCGAGGCCTACCGCTCCGGCGACTTCACCTCGATCCCGAACAGCACGGTCCCGGTCGACTACGCGATCCCGCGGATGGAGGCTCCCAAGTCTTCGAAGCAGAAGGACCGCGAGTTCCGAGCAGGCGGCCAGCAGGCCGGCCCGCGCGGCGGCTCCTCGCAGTCTCCCTCCAGCCCCTCCAGCGAGGCTCCTTCCGGGGAGACTCCCGGCGGGAGCACCGGTGGAGGCACCGGCGGCGGTGGCGGCGGTGCCACCGAAGGTCCTGCGGAGACGGTGACCAAGCCGCTCGAGGAGACTGTCGAGACGATCGTCGCCACGCCCTCTCAGATTCTTTCCGCGTGCCAGCGTGAGCTGGCGAAGTACCCGCTCCTGAGCGCGAGCCAGTCCGGCCAGGCGCTGACCCAGTGCGTGAACGCCATGGCCGGCAAGACGATCGAGCAGGTCAACGCAACCATCGGCAACGTGCTCACGCTGATCCTCAAGGGCATCCTCGGCGGCCTGTTCGGCGCCCTCACCGGCAACTGATCCGACACGACGAAGGGCCCCGCCGGATGGCGGGGCCCTTCTCATGTCCGGAGCGCCTCAGGCGGCGGGCTCGTCGTCCTCGTACTCGGTGACGAAGGCGCGCCCGAGCTCGCGGACGGCATCCAGCGAGGACGCGTCGGCCAGCAAGGAGCTGAGGTGGTAGTCGGCGACCGACTCGGCCAAGGCGTCGGGGCTCGCCACAGCCTTTTCGTCGTCGCGCCGGCCGTGCCAGAGCCGGTGCTGGGCGCCTTCGTTGAGCGAGAGCAGCATCAGCGCGGTGGCGGCGGGGTCGGTCTGACGCAGCTCACCGCTGTCGACACCCAGCTCGAGGAGCTGGGCGGCCGCGTCACGCAGCTTGTCGCCGTCCTCCTCGAAGCCGGCGAAGACCTGCGGCTGCGCCAGGGCGGCCACCTCCAGCTCGTAGAAGTCGAGCGGGGCGGTGCACAGCTGACGGACGTCGGTGTAGAGGAAGGCGTAGAGCCGCGGAGCGGCCGGGCCGTCCTCCTCGAGAAGCTTCTCCGCGAGCGTGAGCGACTCGCGGTTCTTCTCCATCAAGGCGGAGAGGATCTCTTCCTTGGATTTGTAGTAGTAGTACATCGAGGACTGGCGCAGTCCGACGCACTCGGCGATCTGGCTGATCGTCGTCGCCGCAACCCCTTGAGCGGTGAAGAGGCGGGACGCCTCTTTGAGAATCTCTTCCCGCGGGTTCGCCGAATTCCGTCCACTGTTGCGCGGCCGACCGGTGCGCTTTGTGCTGCCCAACTCTCGATTGGTCACAGGCTCGAGTCTACTCTCAGGATATGTTCCACGTCACAGAGGTGCTCGGCTGATCAAGCGAGAACGTCAGCCTCGCAGCCAACCAGCTGCTTCGGTGGCCCAGTAGGTCAGAATGACGTCCGCGCCCGCCCTCTTGAAGGCGGTGAGTGTCTCCAGGATCGCCGGTTCGCGGTCGATCCAGCCGTTCGCGGCGGCGGCTTCCAACATCGAGTACTCCCCGGAGATGTTGTAGGCAGCCACCGGAACATCGACAGACTCACGCACTCGCTGCAGGACGTCGAGATACGGGAGCCCGGGCTTGACCATCACGATATCGGCACCCTCGGCGACGTCAAGGAGCGCCTCGCGGACACCCTCCAGCGCGTTGGCCGGATCCTGCTGGTAGGTGCGCCGGTCGCCCGTGAGGGCGGAGTCGACGGCCTCGCGGAACGGGCCGTAGAAGGCCGAGGCGTACTTCGCGGAGTAGGCGAGGATCGAGACGTCGGTGTGGCCCGCGCCGTCGAGAGCGTCGCGGGTCACCGCGACCTGGCCGTCCATCATCCCGGACGGGCCGACCATATGGACGCCGGCCTCGGCGTGGGCGATCGCCATCTGGGCGTAGATCTCGAGGGTGGCGTCGTTGTCGACCGAGCCGTCCTCGGCGAGCACGCCGCAGTGGCCGTGGTCGGTGAACTCGTCCAGGCACAGGTCGCTCATCACGGTGAGCGCGTCGCCGACCTCGGAGACGACGTCGGCGATGGCGACGTTGAGGATGCCGTCGGGGTCCAGCGCGCCGGAGCCCACGGCGTCCTTGGTCTCCGGGACGCCGAAGAGCATGATGCCGCCGATGCCGGCGGACGCGGCCTCGGCCGCGGCCTTCCGCAGCGACTCCCGGCTGTGCTGGACCACGCCGGGCATGGTCGAGAGCGGGACGGGCTCATCGATGCCCTCGCGCACGAACGCGGGCAGGACCAGGTTGGCGGGACGTACGGCCGTCTCCGCGACCATCCGGCGCATGATCGGCGTGCGGCGCAGCCGGCGGGGACGGATCACGGGCTTCTCGATGCTCATCAGATCTCCAGACTACGCCGAGTCGGCTCATCTTGACCGGAGGAGCGAAGCGGGGGAGGTCAAGATGAGCCGACTCGGCATTCAAATGATCAGGACGTACGCGAACGGCGTCGCGAGGCGGGGCGTCGGTCGGACGGCTTGGTGACCGGCAGGCCCTGCTCGACCAGCGAGGCACGACGCGCGGCACCGAAGGCGGCGAGCGCCTCGGTGAGCGCCTCGATCGACGGCTCGGGCGACATCACGTCGACCCGCAGGCCGTGCTCCTCGGCGGTCTTGGCGGTGGCCGGACCGATCGCCGCGATCACCGTGGAGGTGTGCGGCTTGCCCGCGATGCCGACCAGGTTGCGGACCGTGGACGAGGAGGTGAAGACCACCGCGTCGAACTTGCCCGTCTTGATCGCGTCGCGGGTCGGCGCGGGCGGCGGGGCTGCCCGGACGGTGCGGTAGGCGGTCACGTCGTCGCACTCCCAGCCGAGGTCGACCAGGCCGGCGATGAGGTTCTCGGTGGCGATGTCGGCGCGCGGGAGGAAGACCCGGTTGATCGGGTCGAGGTCCTCGTCGTACTCCGGCCACACCTCGAGCAGACCGGCGGCCGACTGGTTGTCGGTGTTCGGCACCAGGTCGGGGCGCAGGCCCCAGGCCTCGAGCGCCTGCCCGGTCTTCTCGCCGACGGCGGCGATCTTCAGACCGGAGAAGGCACGGCAGTCCAGTCCGTACTCGTCGAACTTCTCGCGTACGGCGCGCACCGCGTTGATGGAGGTGAAGGCGATCCAGTTGTAACGGCCCTCGACCAGACCGCGTACGGCCTTGTCCATCTGCTGCGGGTTGCGCGGCGGCTCGACGGAGATCGTCGGCACCTCCTCGGGCACGGCGCCGAAGCCCTTCAGCTTCAGCGACAGCGCAGGCGCCTGTTCCTTGGTGCGGGGCACCAGCACGCGCCAGCCGAACAGCGGCTTCGTCTCGAACCACGAGAGCGTCTCACGCAAGTTGACCACCTTGCCGATCACCACGATCGCCGGCGGCGCCATCCGTGCGGCACGAGCGTCGACAGCGATGTTCTCCAGCGTCGACTCTACCGTCGACTGCTCGGTCGTGGTGCCGACGCGGGTGATCGCGACCGGGGTCTTGGCCGGGCGGCCCGCCGCGACGAGCTCCTTGGCGATGTCACCGATCATGCCGACACCGGAGAGGAGAACCAGGGTGCGGTTGTCGGCGTACTGGCTCCAGTCGATCTTCTCGTTGCAGGTGACGACCGCGACCTCTTGGTGGTCCTTGGTCGTCAGCGGGATGCCGGCGTAAGCGGGAACGGCCGACACGGACGAGACGCCGGGGACGATCTCGAAGCCGATGCCCGCCTTGGCGCAGGACTGCGCCTCCTCGGGGCCGGAGGCGTAGAGGAAGGGGTCGCCGGTCATCAGGCGCACGACGCGCTTGCCCAGCTTCGCCTGCTTGACGACGGCCTTGGCACGGGCGGCGTTGGCCAGGGGCTGGCCGTCGACGCCGAACCCGCCGTCGATGAACTCGGGTCCGACCGGTTCCGGGGCCTCGTCACCCTCGGCGGGCTCGACCGGCTCGGGGATGCCGAGTACGCCGCGCACCATCGAAGCGTGCTCGGGGGCCTCGGTCACGACAACATCGGCCTGCTTCAACAGGTCGATCGCCCGTACCGTCAGCAGCTCAGGGTCACCAGGACCGCTGCCGACGAAGGACACCCAGCCCAGTGGGGTGGCCGAGCTGTGCTCGGCCGTCTGCTCGGTGGTCTTTGCTCGGGTCATGCGTTGTGCACCTTGTCCTGCTCGGGAGCGGTCTGGGGGGAACCGCCCGTGTCCATGACAGCCTGTCCGGGGTCAGTGGTGGGGTCGTCGGTCAGGTCTGCTGCACCCTCGGCGAGCATCTCCTCGGCGAGCCGGCGCCCGACGCCTGCGGCGTCGTCGAGCGGCCCGGATGCGGAGAGTCGGATCGAGAGCGAGCCATCGAGCGAGAGCGCGACTGCCCGCACCCACAGCTCTGGTCCTTCCTCACCCTCAACCACGTCGGCGAGGGTCCCGATGGGCGCGGCACAGCCACCTTCGAGGGTGGCGAGCACCGCGCGTTCCGCCTCGACAGCCGCTCGGGTGGACGAGTCGTCGAGGGAAGCCAGAATCTTGCGTACGTCGGCATCGGCGTCGCCTGCGCGGCACTCGACCGCCAGGGCCCCCTGACCAGGAGCGGGCAGCACCTGGATCGGGTCGAGGACCTCGGTGACCTCGTCGAGCCGGTCGATGCGGGACAGGCCGGCACGCGCGAGCACGACCGCGTCGAACTCGCCCGAACGGACCTTGCCGATGCGGGTGTCCACGTTGCCGCGGATGCCGGCCAGCTCCAGGCCGAGGCCGAGGGCCTTGATCTGGGCGACGCGTCGCGGTGAGCCGGTGCCGACCCGCGAGCCCGGCGGGAGCTCACCGAGGGTCAGGCCGTCGCGGGCGACGATCACGTCGCGCGGGTCCTCGCGCGGCAGGATCGCGACCAGCTCGACGCCGTCCTCGGGGTAGGTCGGCAGGTCCTTGAGGGAGTGGACCGCGAGGTCGATCTCCTTGGCGTGGAGCGCGTCGCGCAGCGCACTGACGAAGACGCCCGTCGAGTTCGCGCTGGTCAGCGGGGTGTTCGCCGCCTGCGTGCGGTCACCGTCGGAGACGATCTCGACCAGCTCGACGATGTGGCCCTGGGCGCGGAGCATCTCCGCGACGAGGGTCGACTGGGTGACGGCGAGCTGGGAACGGCGGGTGCCGAGACGAAGAGTTCTCATGAGTGGTCTCCTGGGACGTCGGCCCGGGTCACCGCGGAGACGGCCTCGGGGTCGAGCGCGAAGAGCTCGGCGAGCGCAGCGGCGTAGGACACCGCGCCGGTCTCGTTGGCGAGCTCCTTGACGCGGACGGTCGGTTCGTGGAGCAGCTTGTCGGCCACGCGGCGTACGGTCCGGAGGACCTCGGCACGAGTCATCTCGTCGAGGCCCGGCAGCTTGTTGTCGAGGCGCTCCATCTCGGCGGCGACGACACCGGTGGCCATGCTCCGCAGCGCGACCACCGTCGGGGTCACCGCGGACTGGCGACGAGCGCTCAGGAACGCCGCGACCTCCTGGGTGACGATGTCGCGGACCGCGAGCACCTCCTTGCCGGCGGGCGAGGCGTGCAGCTCGTCGGCGAGGGCGGCCAGGTCGATCAGGGTGGCGCCCGGGAGCGACCCCGCGGCGGGGTCGATGTCGTGGGGCAGGGCCAGGTCGATCAGCGCGATCGGGTGGCTGCTGCGGTCACCGACCATGTCCGCCGGGACGAGCAGACCGCTGGCGCCCGCGCAGGTGATCACGATGTCGGCGGCCGCGATCTCGTCGGCCAGCGTGTCGAGCGAGGCGGAACGCGCGGAGTACTCCCTGGCGAGGCGCTCGGCGTTGGCCGTGGTGCGGTTGACCACGACCACGTCGGCGGCCCCCAGCCGGGAGACGGTAGCGGTGGCCAGCCCGGCCATCGCACCGGCGCCGACGACGGCGACCCGCTTGCCGAGTACGTCACCCACGGCTCGTGCGGCGCGGTCCAGCGACGCGGTGACCAGCGACGGGGCGGCCTGGTCGATGTCGGTCTCCGCGCGCGAGCGCTTGCCGACCCGCAGCGCCTGCTGGAACAGGCTGTTGAGCGCCGGTCCGACCGTGCCCATCTCCTGGCCGAGCTGCAGGGCCGCGCGGGCCTGCCCGAGGATCTGGCCCTCGCCCACGGCCATCGAGTCGAGCCCGGCAGCCACCTTGAACAGGTGGGAGACGGCACCGTCGTCGTAGTGGACGTACAGGTGCGGCAGCATCGTCTCGAGCGTCTGCCCGGCGCCCTCGATGATGCGGCGGGAGAGCTCCTCGACGGACCCGTGGAACCGCTCGACCTCGGTGTAGATCTCGAGACGGTTGCAGGTCGCGATGACCGCTGCCTCGCTGACATGCTCACAACCGGCCACGTCGGTGAGGAGCTTCTGCAGGCCGTCCGCGTCCACCGCCGCCGCTTCGAGCAGCGAGACCGGCGCAGAGTTATGTGAGATGCCGACAACAAGGACACTCATGCGGTGATCCCTTCCTCGGAACCATTGTCCACCGTCTCGCCAGCTTCTGCAGCCTTGCGCGACTCGTGATACGCGAGGATCTGCAGCTCGATCGAGAGATCGACCTTGCGTACGTCGACACCCGGCGGCACGTTCAGGACGGCGGGCGCGAAGTTGAGGATGCTGCTGATGCCGGCCGCGACCATCGCGTCGGCGACGTCCTGGGCAGCGGTCGCCGGCACGGAGATGACGCCGATCGAGACCTGCTCGGCCGCCACGATCTCGGCCAGGTCGGAGAAGGGCCGGACCTCGAGCCCGGCGACCGTACGGCCCTGCATCGGCGCGGCCGCGTCCAGGAGCGCGACGGTGCGGAACCCGCGGCTGCTGAAGCCGGAGAAGTTGGCGAGCGCCTGACCCAGGTTTCCGATACCGACGATGATGACCGGCCAGTCGTGGGTGACGCCGATCTCGCGGGCGATCTGGTAGCTCAGGTAGTCGACGTCGTAGCCGACCCCACGGGTGCCGTAGGAGCCCAGGTAGGAGAGGTCCTTGCGCAGCTTGGCCGAGTTCACCCCGGCGGCCGTCGCGAGCTCCTCGGAGGAGCAGGAGGCGATGTTGCGCTCGGCGAGCGAGGTCAGCGCCCGGAGGTAGACCGGAAGCCGGGCGACAGTCGCCTCGGGGATCTCCCGGTGGGGGTCCTGGGCACCGCTGCCCTCGCCCGTATTCGTACTCCGTGCCGTCACGCTCTGCTCTTTCAATGCCGGCGCCACAGACGGGGGCTTTTTAGCCCGGGATCGCCCTGCGGCTCAGCCACCATACGGAGTTTGTGACCGCGAGAACAAACTCGCAGAGCGTCGGCTAGCACACGTGTTTGCGGAGTTGGCAGAGGGGGGTTGTTCGCGGTAATGGGCCGATCGACAGTTATTCTGGGGAGCGCGCCAGCGCTGCCCTCAGCCGGTCCTCGGAGACACGCCAGAAGTCGTGCTGCTTCCCGTCGACGTACGTCACGGGCACCTCGTTCGTGAATCGCTCGCGCAGTTCCTCGTCGGCGTCGATGTCGACCTCGGTGTAGTCGTCCCCGACGACCTTCTCGAGGACCAGCCGAGCCTCGTCGCACAGATGGCAGCCCTGACGGGAGTAAAAGGTCACACGCGGTTCCATCCGACCATCTTGACACCTGGGTCCCCTACCGGCGTCCGGACCACTACTGTTGGCGCAATGAGCAGCGCCAGCGACCGCCGCCGTGCCGAGCTTCGGCGAAAAGACCTCAAACGCCGCTCGGCTCTCGCCGGCGAGGCATCGGCCGCGGCCGCGGAGATCGAGGCCTGGCTCTATCCGGCGACCGGAGACCCGACGGCGGCAGCCTTCTTCGACGTGGACAACACGATCATGCAGGGCGCGACGATCTTCCATCTGGCCCGCGGCCTGCACCGGCGCAAGTTCTTCCGTACGCGGGACATCGCCTCGGCCGCGTACAAGCAGGCCTATTTCCGCGTGGCCGGGGTCGAGGACCCGGCCCACATGGAGTCGGCGCGGTCGTCGGCGCTCTCGTTCATCCGCGGCCATCGCGCCGAGGAGGTCGAGAGCCTGATGGAGGAGATCTTCGACGAGGGCATGGCCCACCGGATCTGGCCCGGCACCAGGGCCCTCGCGCAGACCCATATCGACCAGGGGCAGCGTGTGTGGCTGGTCACCGCGGCACCCGTCGAGGCCGCGCGGGTCATCGCCCGGCGGCTCGGGCTCACCGGCGCGCTCGGGACGGTGGCGGCCACCGAGGACGGCGTCTACACCGGTGAGCTGGTCGGCGAGATGCTCCACGGGCCGGCCAAGGCCGAGGCGGTCAAGGCGATCGCCGCGCGCGAGGGCCTCGACCTTTCTCGCTGTGCCGCCTACTCGGACTCCTACAACGACCTGCCGATGCTCTCGCTGGTCGGGCATCCGTGCGCGATCAACCCGGATGCGCGCCTGCGCGCCCACGCGCGCGTGAAGGGCTGGCCGATCCGTGACTACCGCACCGGGCGCAAGGCCGCCCGGGCCGGCGTGGTGACCGCGGCGCTGAGCGGGGCGGCCACCGGGGCGATCGCGGTGGCGATCGCGCTCCGCGGACGGCGGGACTGATCGCGCCGTTGGCGACCTGTATGCAGTGCCGGGTATTCGCCGCTCTGTCAGGAAATTGCCAACACACGCCGAGGCAACTTCGGCTCGGGACCTGACATCGGGATGCCCTAACCCGTAAGGTTGGGCTCGCTCAGGGGGAGTCTTCGGGAGGGACCCACATGTCGCGCCGCGCCAATGACGTCCATCGTCGCTTGGATGCGCTGCGCGCTGCGGTCGAGCTCTTGATGAACGAGGGCTACGAACCCGCCTACGCCGGCGTCGCCGGTGCATCCGGTCCGCTCGCCGAGCCCGAGCGTCGCGGCTCGGGCGGCACCCACGAGTCCAAGCCCCGCTCCGACAACGAGCCTGACGACGACGCCGAGCTCGCCACCTCCTCGGAGGAGAGCGAGGCCGACCGCACCCGGCTGATCGCGCTCGTCGAGCTCGCCCGCAAGGGTGACAAGGAGGCGTTCGGCCTCCTCTACGACCACTACCACGGCGCGGTCTACCGCTTCCTCTTCTACCGGACCCGCTCCACCCAGGTCGCCGAGGACCTGACCTCGGAGACGTTCTTCCGGGCGCTCCGCTCGATGACCGGCTTCCGCTGGCAGGGCAAGGACTTCGGCGCCTGGCTGATGACCATCGCGCGCAACCTGGCCACCGACCACTTCAAGGCGGGACGTACGCGCCTGGAGATGACCACCGAGGACATGGGTCAGCACGACTCGTCCTCGGACGGGCCGGAGAAGATCGTGATGGCCGGGATCACCAACGAGATGCTGCTCGGGGCTCTCTCCAAACTGCCCGACGAACAGCGCGACTGCATCATCATGCGTTTCCTCCAAGGGCTGTCAATCGCCGAGACAGCGGCTATCCTCGGGCGCAGCGACGGAGCCGTGAAACAGCTCCAGCTGCGCGGGATCCGCAATCTCGCCAAGCAGATGCCTGACGGGATCCGCTGATGACTGTGTTCCGCACCACCTTGAATGCTCGACCGGTTGCCGTAACCCGCGGCCGGGGCGACTCGTTGTCCGACATGGCAGCGCCTTGTGCGCAGCTGTTTCGACGAATCCCTGACAGCCGACACCGAGTAGGAACCCCCCGATGAGCCCGGCATTCCCGGCGCGAAAGCGTGCCGACGAGTTCGACCGAATGGTCGCGGCTGCTGCCGCGACGGATCGGCGTGCCTCGCAGTCTGCCGACGAGCTTCGTGATCTGGCCGCCTTCGCTTCGTCGCTCTCCACTCTCAGCGACTCCGCCGTCCCCAGTCGCGACTTCTCCGTCTCCCTGCGCGAGCGCCTCATGGCGGCCGCCGACACCGAGCTCGTGCCCGCGCCGCGCACCGAGAAGACGGTCGAGCGCAAGCTCACCGTCGGCCCCGTGCGCAGGCCGCGCCGGCAGCGCAAGCTCGCCGTCGCCTTCGCCGCGATGGCGATCGTCGGTGGCACCGCAGGTGCCGCGGCCGCGTCCCAGACGGCTCTGCCCGGCGACTCGCTCTACCCGGTCAAGCGTGCCGTGGAGAACGTCTCCGCCGGCTTCACCGTCAGCACCCAGGCCCGTGGCATCCGGATCCTCGAGGACGCCGGCACTCGCCTGCGCGAGGCCAAGTCGCTGGTCACCGACGCGCCGATGACGGACTCCGAGCGGGTCACCACGACGCTCGAGACCTTCTCGCGTCAGGCTGCGCACGGCTCCGACCTGCTGATCAGCGACTTCGAGAAGTCCCAGGACAACGACTCGCTCGCCCAGCTGCGTACGTTCGCGGCCGATGGTGTCGAGGAGCTCGCCGAGCTGAGCCCGAAGGTGCCCGAGCGGGCCGAGCCGGCCGTCTCCGATGCAGCTCAGACTCTCGTGCTGATCGACCAGGCCGCCGCCCAGCTCTGCCCCACCTGCGAGGGTGGCATCACCGAGCTTCCCGCGACGCTGGTCTCCAGCCTCACCTCCGACATCGACGGGCTGCTTCCGGCCGACACCGTCGTCGAGGCCGAGGCGCTGCCGCCACTCACCCAGGACGACAACGCCCTAGACCTGCCCTCCATCGACCCCGACAAGATCGGTCCCGGCTCGGTGACCGACCCCAAGGGCGAGAAGGACGACCCGGAGAAGCCCTCCGAGGAGCCGGAGGAGGACGGCAGCATCCTGCCGACCCCCACCACGCCCTCCGACGGCGATCCCTCCGAGGAACCCGACACCGACCCCGGCACCGTGACGGACCCTGTCACCGGTCTGGTCACCGGCGTCACCGGCCTGGTCGGCGACGTGCTCGCTGGCGCCACCGGCCTCCTCACCCCCTAACCCGAGCCGAGGCGTCACCGGCGCCGGTCGAGTTGGCACAGGCGTGCCATCTCGGCCGGCGCAGCTGACTTCTCGGCCGGCGGGGGTGACCTCTCGGGATCAGCCGAAGACGGAGGCGCGCTCGCCCAGCAGGCGGTAGAGAGTCTGCTGGATCGTCTCGCGCACCTGGTCGGTGACGTTGAAGACCAGCATCGGGTCGTCGGCCTCCGAGGCGTCGTACGCATCGGTGCGGATCGGCTCGCCGAACTCGATCAGCCACTTCGACGGGAGCGGGATGAGACCCAGCGGCCCGAGGAGAGGGAAGAACGGCGTGATCGGCAGGTAGGGCACTCCGATGACCTTGGCGAGGGCCGGGATGTTGCCGACCAGCGGGTAGATCTCCTCGGCGCCGACGACGGAGAGCGGAACGATCGGGACGCCGGTGCGCAGCGCGGAGGAGACGAATCCGCCGCGGCCGAAACGCTGGAGCTTGTAGCGCTCGCTGTAGGGCTTGCCGATGCCCTTGAAGCCCTCGGGCCACACGCCGACCAGCTCGCCGTTGCGCAGCATCCGCTCGGCGTCCTCGCTGCACGCCAGCGTCGCGCCCGCCTTGCGGGCGATGTTGCCGACGATCGGCATCCGGAAGACCAGGTCGGCCCCGAGCGGGCGCAGGTTGCGACCGAGCGCGTCGTGGATCGAGACCATCGTCATCAGGCCGTCCATCGGGATGGTGCCCGAGTGGTTGGAGACGATCAGGGCGCCGCCGTCGGTCGGAATGTTCTCGATGCCGCGCACCTCGACCCGGAACCACTTCTCCTTGATCGGCCGCAGCACGGCCAGCATGAAGCGTTGGGTGAGCTCGCGGTCGAAGCCGTATTCGTCGACGGAGTATTCGCCGGAGATCCGGCGGCGCAGGAACACGATGAACCGAGCGAGCTGCTCCTCCCACTCGGTGCCGAAGACCTCCTTGGCGGCGCTCTCCAGAGCCGCGGCCCAGTCGGCCGCCGGGATCGCCCGCAGCGGGTGGCGCTCGCGGGCCGTGGTGCCGGTGTAGCTCCGGGCGGCGGACTCAGTCACCGGGCGCTCCTGTCAGTCGGCTCTCCAAGGCGGCCAGCGCACGGTCGGCGCGGTTCGCGGACGGCATCACACTGTCTGCGAAGTCTACGACCGTCTCCTCGGTGGTGTATCGAGGTTCGAAGCCGAGCATGGACCGCATCCGGGTGGTGTCGACGCCGCGACCGTAGGTCAGCAGTGCCTTCAGCTCCGCGGGATACTCTCCGCCTCCGAACCGCGCCAGGCCGAACAGAGGCTCGGGGATCGGCACCGTGACCCGCTGCAGCCGGCGCGCGACCTGCGAATGGGTCAGTACGCCGTCACCGGCGACGTTGAACGTCCCGGGCACCCCGGTGCGTACGGCATGCTCGAGGACGCCGTAGAGGTCCTGCTCGTGGAGGAACTGAAGGCGCGGGTCGAAGCCGAGCACGTTGGGCACGATCGCACGCCGGAAGTGGGACGCGATCGGGCTGACCACGCTCGGCCCGAGGACGTTGGCACAGCGCAGCACCGTGACCGCGATGTCCGGGCGACGCCGGGCGAAGCCGCGTACGTAGGACTCGATGTCGGCCACGTCGCGGGCATAGCCGGAGGACGGGGTGCGCCTCGGCTCCATCGACTCGGTGAACATCGCCGGGTCGCGGCTGCTCGCCCCGTAGACCTGGGTCGTGGACTTCACCACTACCTGACGCAGGGACGGCGCGGTCTGACAGGCCGCGAGGAGCTGCATCGTCCCGATGACGTTGAGCTCCTTCATCGTCGAACGACCCCCGGTGGTGCCGGGGGTCGCGATGACGCTGAGGTGGACGACGGTGTCGACCTCCTCCTTGGCGATCACCTTGGCGATCACCGGGTTGCGGATGTCGGCTCGGACGAATCCGACCTTGCCGATGTCACCGCGAGGCGGTGCGACATCGACGCCGATCACCCGCTCGACGTTCGGGTGGCGGGCGGCAGCGCGCGCGAAACGGCGACCGAGGTCACGCGAGACCCCGGTGACCAGGAGGACCCGACCGGGCCCAGTGCGTTCCGCCACCTACGCCACGAACGTCACTTGCCGAGCTTGCGGCGCTGGACGCGAGTCTTCTTGAGCAGCTTGCGGTGCTTCTTCTTCGCCATGCGCTTGCGACGCTTCTTGATGACAGAACCCACGGGGAACCCTTCACGATCGTTGCAGAGAATGCCGGCCCGGTGCCGACGCGGCCACTCACCGCAGCGCGCGGCAAACAGACCTAGGGGGTAAGACTAACGAAGCCAGGGCACCCAGAGAGAATCGGTGACCCGATGGGACCGGTGTTGCCCCCGCGCCCATCGTGCCCGGGCGCGGGGTCCGACAACTAGCCCGCGTTGTAGAACGAGCTCTTGAGGTATTCGTTCGCGTCGTCCTCCCGAACCCGGAAGGAACGACCGACACGCACCGCAGGCAGCTCGCCCGAATGAACCAACCGGTAGACCGTCATCTTGGATACGCGCATCATCGACGCAACCTCGGCAACGGTCAGGAACTTGCTGTCAGAGATGTCTCCAGAAGGAGTAACCATCTGCTTCCACCGTTCTCTCTCGAGTGATCGCGACGCCGGCGGCTTCCCCACCGCCGGTCCAAAACGCGATCCCAAAGTGAGAATAGGGCCTGATGTGACTGATGGGGAAGGGGACACCCCTGAGAATCTCACATACCACCGGCGTGTCGAGTTGCATTTGGGCGCGACGAACTGCCGTTTCTAGACCGTCCCGAAACTATCCGACCGACTACGGCATCGGGTCGAGCCCGTGCAGCGGGAACACCGCTGTGCGAGTCGCGTGGACCTGCCGGTCCAGCCACGTACCGGGGTCATATCCGCTCCCCCAGTCGCGGTAGGCCGGTTCACGCCCGTCCGTCATGCGCAACGGTGCGACCCTCCCCAGGCGCGTCTGCACGTGCTCACGCCAGCCACCTGGCACGTCGAGCGTCGGCTCCAAGGGATGCCCCGAGACTAGCGCAAGAAGGTGCGTCCATGCGCGTGGCACGACGTCTACGACCGCATAACCGCCGCCACCGAACGCCACCCACTTGCCGCCGCACACCTCGTGGGCGAGCTCGTGGAGCGCGACGTACGCCGCCCGCTGGCCGTCCACGCTGAGCGCGAGGTCGGCGAGGGGGTCGTCGGTGTGCGAGTCGCAGCCCTGCTGGGTCACCAGGATCTCCGGCTGGAACTCCCGGATCAGCTCGGGCACGACGGCATGGAAGGCACGCAGCCAGCCGTGGTCGGCGGTGCCGGGCGGCAGCGCGACGTTGACCGCGCTCCCCTCGGCCTCGGGTCCGCCGACCTCCTCGGCGAAGCCGGTCCCGGGGAAGAGCAGCTGGCCGGTCTCGTGGAGGGAGATCGTCAGGACGCGCGGGTCGTTCCAGAAGGCCCGCTCGACGCCATCCCCGTGGTGCACGTCCACGTCGACGTAGGCGACCCTCTTCACGCCTTGGTCGAGAAGCCACTGGATGCCGGCGGCGACGTCGTTGTAGATGCAGAACCCGGCGGCCCGCCCGCGCATCGCGTGGTGGAGGCCGCCCATGATGTTGGCGCTGTGCAGGCTCTCGCCGGAGTAGACCTGGCGGCAGGCCTCGATGCTCGCGCCGACGATGTGGGCGCTGGCGTCGTGGATGTGCGCGAAGACCGGGTCGTCCTCGGTGCCGAGACCATGGGCGAGGTCCGACTCACCGCTCCGGCCGGCCTTGATGACCGCCTCGATGTAGCTCTCGTCGTGGATGGTGAGCAGCTGCTCGGGGGTGCCCATCGGCGCCTCGACGACCTTCAGATGGTCGAGTACGCCGAGCTCGTCGGCCAGACGCATCGTCAGGTCGACCCGGATCGGCGCCATCGGGTGGGTCGGGCCGAAGTCGTAGTCGGCCAGACTCTCGTCGAAGACGACCGTCGAGTGCCCCTGGCACGAGGTCGGCCACGTGGTCGGCGGAGTCGTCATGGGCCACACGGTATCCGTGACGTGTGCGACACTGGAGAGGTGTTCAGCATTCGTTCCACCCAGTGGTGGTCCGCCTCCTAGGCGGTCCACCCGATTGTTGAGCACTCACATCAGGCCGCCCACGGGCGGCCTTTCTCGTTGATCGTCGCTGACCCGTGGGCCTCACCACTCCGAAAGGTCCACCATGACCAGGCGACTCTCTCTCATCACACCCTCCGGCCGACTCACCATCGGCAACCTGCTCGGTGCGCTGCGGCCGATGGCGGCCACGGCCGACTCGGACGCCTTCTACGGGCTCTCCGACCTGCACGCGCTGACGCTGCCGCACGAACCGTCGGTGCTGCGTACGCGGACGGAGGAGATGGCTCTCCTCCTGATGGCGTCCGGGCTCGAACCGGCCACGTTGTTCATCCAGTCCCACGTCCCAGCGCACAGGTCGCTCAGCTATCTGCTCGAGTGCGTCGCGCACACCGGTGAGCTGGGCCGGATGATCCAGTTCAAGGAGAAGTCCCGCCGCGTCGGGGCCTCCGTGCGCGCCTCGCTGTTCACCTATCCGGTGCTGATGGCGGCGGACATCCTGCTCTACGGGGCGACCGAGGTGCCCGTCGGCGACGACCAGCGCCAGCACGTCGAGCTCGCCCGGGACATCGCGATCCGGTTCAACACGACGTACGGCCGGGTCTTCTCGGTGCCCCAGGCGGTGCATCCCGAGGCCGGGGCCCGGATCATGGATCTGGCGGAGCCGACCCGCAAGATGTCGAAGTCGTCCGGCGACGCGCACCCGGGCTCGATCTTCCTGCTGGACGATGCCGATGTCGTACGTCGCAAGGTGGCCCGTGCGGTCACCGACTCCGCCGGAGACGTCTCCCGTGACGAGGAGCGGCCGGGCGTCACCAACCTGATCGACATCCTCGAGGCCTGCGGCGGCTCGGTCTCGGGGTTGTCGAGCTACGGCGGCCTGAAGGCCGCGGTCACCGACGCGGTCGTCGCCGA
Organism: Nocardioides sp. NPDC000445; assembly: GCF_040300245.1. Lineage (NCBI taxonomy): Bacteria > Bacillati > Actinomycetota > Actinomycetes > Propionibacteriales > Nocardioidaceae > Nocardioides > Nocardioides sp. NPDC000445. Next base: position 405,876 of record NZ_JBEPDH010000002.1, read on the forward strand.
GCTCGAGCCGATCCAGAAGCGCTATCACGAGCTCGCCGCCGACCGGGCGTACGTGACGCAGGTGTACGCCGCCGGAGCGGAGCGCTGCCGCGAGGCGACCGCCCCGGTCCTGGCCGCGGCGGAGGCGGCGATCGGTCTGGCCTGAAGGCGCCTGACCCCTGTAACACGCTGTTCGGAGTACTACTCGCCCTATCTGAACGGGCGAGAAGTACTCCGAACGACGTGTTACAGGGGGCGCGACGCTCAGATGCGTACGTCGGCCAGCTCACCCACCCGCGCGCTCTGCGGTCGCAGGTAGACGGTGAAGGTGACCAGGGCGCAGATGGCGTAGAAGACCGTGAAGGCGATGAACGCCGACTTGGTGGCGTCGAGGGGGTTGTCGACCCACGGGCTGTTGAAGGCGATCGGGATGAGGAAGCCGCCGACCGCGCCGACGGCGCCGATGATGCCGACCGCGGCAGAGGACTTCTTGGTCGCGCCGATGAGTGCGGCCTCCCGCTCGGCGGTGCCCGGCGTGGTGGCCAGCTCGGCCTCACGACGGAAGATCGACGGGATCATCTTGTACGTCGACCCGTTGCCGATGCCGGTCGAGGCGAAGACGAGCATGAAGAAGCCCAGGAAGACCGGGAACCAGGACTGGTTGTCGAACGCGATCGCGGGGGTCGCGTCCGGGTTCGGGGTGAGCTGCATGAGCGTCCACAGCACGCCGAGGGTGAAGACGACCATCCCGCTGAACGCGCCGAGGGTGACCTTCGCACCGCCCCAGCGGTCGGCCAGCCAGCCGCCCAGCGGGCGGGTCGCGGAGCCGATCAGGGCGCCGAGGAAGGCGAAGTAGGCGAAGTAGATGCCGGTGCCGAGCGGGGCAGGCTCGGGGACCCAGAAGTTGAGCTTGATCAGCAGCGGCATCGCGGCGGAGTAGCCGATGAAGGACCCGAAGGTGCCGATGTAGAGGAACGACATGATCCAGGTCTGCTTCGACTTCACGACCGAGAGCTGCTCCTTCGTGGAGGACTTGGCATCGGTGATGTTGTCCATGAAGAAGAAGGCGGCGAGGATCGCGATGACGGCCAGCGCCGCGTAGACGAATGCGGCCCGCTCGAGGTGGATGCCGCCGTCGGAGGCCTTGATCAGCCCGAAGATGCCGGCACCACCGACGATGACCGGCAGCAGGAACTGGATGAGTGCGACGCCGAGGTTGCCGCCGGCGGCGTTGAGGCCGAGCGCGGCGCCCTTCTTGTCGGAGGGGTAGAAGAAGTTGATGTTCGCCATCGAGGAGGCGAAGTTTCCGCCGCCGAGACCAGCGGTGGCGGCGATGACGCAGAAGACCCAGTAGGGGGTGGACGGCTGGGTGACGGCGTACGCGAAGCCGAGGGTCGGCACGAGCAGCAGCGCGGCCGACATCATCGTCCAGTTGCGGCCGCCGAACTTCGGCACCGCGAGGGTGTAGGGCACCCGCAGCAGCGAGCCGACCAGGTTCGGGATGGCGATCAGGAAGAACAGCTGGCTCGGGGTGAACTCGAAGCCCTGGGCGACCAGGAACGCCGAGGAGACCGACCAGATCAGCCAGACCGAGAAGCCGAGGTGCTCGGCGAAGATCGACCAGATCAGGTTGCGGCGGGCGGTCTTGGCCCCGGTTTCCTCCCAGAAGGTGGCGTCCTCCGGACGCCAGTCGTCGATCCAGTAACGGCGGCTCATGGTGGGCTCCTCAGATGCGGGCAGTCGGCGAGATGCCACTCACCATCGCCAGCCCACGTTTCAACCGGAGCCAACCCTCGCGCGCAAGCCCGTCAACTTCCTCTCACGACCTCACAGTGCTCACGACCTCACTGCTGAGAAAGTACGTGGCGGGCGGCCCGAGCCGCCCGCCACGTACGTCTTGTCGCCAATCCGCCGATCCGCCAGGGAATCAGCCGAGATAGCGCTCCCAGGGGCCGGTGATGGCCAGGGTGTAGCCGGGGTCCTGCATGTTGACGAAGAGGACCTTGCCGTCGGGCGAGAAGCACGGCCCGCAGAACTCGGAGTCGTTGAGGTCGTTGCGGGCGATGGCGTACGCCGGGCCGCCCGGGAACGCGCCGAGCACGTGCGAGGCGCCGGAGCCGTCCTCGGCGAGCACCAGCGAACCCCAGGGGGTGACGGTGACGTTGTCGGGGCCGTCGAAGGTGAGGTCGCCGTACTTCGGTGCCGGGGCGTCGTCCTCGGACTGCGTCTGGTGCGGGAAGTACGTCACCAGCTGGATGGTCTCCGCCGCGTAGTCGTAGAACCAGACCATGCCGTCGTGCGGCGACGCATCGGCGGGCATGTCGCCTTCCTCCCACGCGTAGGAGTTGACCACGTAGACGCCCTCGTCGGTGCCCCACACGCCCTCGAACTTGCGGCCGCGGGTGACCTCACCGTCGGCGAACTGCTCGCGGCACGGCGTCTCCTGGGCGTCACGCTCAGGCACGGTCTTCCACTTCACCGGGAAGGGCTGACCCATCTGCGCGGAGGTCAGGTAGGCCACGTCGGGCAGCACCGAGCCGTCGGGAAGGATGATCTGCATCGCGGCGAGCGTGCCGGCGTCGTCGGCCAGCTCGGTGAGCACGCCCGGGCCGAGCCTCACCCCGGCCGGGGCGGTCCAGCGGTAGAAGAGCCCGTTGGGCTCGTCGGCGTCCTCGGAGAGAAAGACCTTCGTGCGGGTCCTGTCGATCGCGAGGGCCTCGTGGTCGTAGCGGCCGAAGGCCTTGATCGGGCGGGGGTCGGCCGAGCCGTCGGCCCAGACCTCGAAGACGTAGCCGTGGTCCTTCTCGTAGACGCCCGTGGTGCCGTCCTCGCCCTCCCACTCCTCGCCGGCGTCGTTGACGGTCTCCTCGCAGGTCAGCCAGGTCCCCCACGGCGTCGGGCCGCCGGCACAGTTGGTGGAGGTGCCGGAGATCGCGACGAACTCACCGAAGTTGGCGCCGCCCGCGTCGGTGGTGATCACGGTGCAGCCGCCCGACGGCGCGCCCGGGTCGTAGACGGTGCCCTCGACGAGCGGCACCGGGATGCCCTCCCCGGGCTCGATCTCGTGGTTCTGGATCAGCGTGTAACGCCCACGCCTGCCGCCGAGCACCATCATCCCGTCGTGGTTGGACGGCGTCTTCTCGCCCGTCTTCAGGGTCGTCTCGCCGGCGGAGGTGACGATGGCGTACGTGAACCCCTCGGCCAGCGCGAGGATCCCCTTGGGGTCGTCCACGAGCGGCGGGAACGGCTCGCGGGCGCGCTTGCGTCCCGGGGCGCCGGGCCGCGCCGGCTTCGCCTCGGCAAGAGCGGGAACGGCACCGGCGACGGCCAGGCCGACCCCGGCCGCGGCTCCTCCGGTGAGCAGGGAGCGTCGAGTTGCGGACATGGGTTGGTACTCCTCGGAGCGTGGTAGGGGATCCCGAGACAGGTCTCAGCCCTCTACCCAAGCCACTCCGCAACACCTGCGCGCCCGCGCGAGATGAACCTCAGGCGACGGCGGCGTGAAACGTACCCGCGTACCGAAGATTGATGGCGTCCTACCGCTTCATCTGGGCGTCCGCGACTCGAACCCGCAGCATCTGACGCGATGGGACGGAGTTGCCCACGAGGCGTATCCGGGAGCGATCGCTCCGGCCCACTCCCGATGTGCGGCCGCGACGCGAACCGATCGGCTGCACCCCGGACGCATGTGCCGGCGGCTCCGGCATATGTCTTTTCGGCGTCTTCGGCCGATTTGTCTCTGGAAAGGACCTGAGTGAAGGACACTCGTACGGACGTCGCAACCAGACTCCTAGAGTTTGCCGAGAACCCGCTCTACGCTCCGCGTTCAGATGACCTGCGTTCGCTGGCGGACTCGCTCACCGATGATGAGGAAGACAGCTGGGTCGGCGTCGATCTGGTCAGATCGTTCTCCGGCGGATCGATCCTGATGCCACGGCACCAGGCCTGGCTGGGAACGATTCTGGGGCTGCTTGCCGGAGCATCGGTGTTCTTTCCCGTCGCCTGGACATGGTGGAGCCTGTCTGCAGCGACGAACGCTTACGACACGCTGCTTACGAACGGCACCGAGCGTGGGCGTACGTTCCTGGCACTGTGGACGGTCGGGTTCGACGGAGAGCTGAGTGGTGCTCACCAGCTCTTCCCCATGGCGATCGTGTCGGTGTCCCTGGTCATCCTTGCGATCCTGCTCGTGGCGGCGCACCGGATGGTCGCTGAGCGTGACGATGCCCGGCACGACGACGAGCTCGCTCGACTCGAGGCTGCGCTCCAGTCCGCGCTGACCGCCGCCCAGCGTCTTCTCAACGAGCGGCGCGTCGACAGTGCCGACCACATCGAGTCGTTGGTGAAAAGGTCCGTTCGCCAGTTGCGAGAAGCACACGAGAACACGCGGATCGGCACCGCAGAGCTGAAGAAGGCTGCGGACCAGCTCGGGCGGACGATCCCGCCGCTGCTCACCTCCGCCACGACTGCCGCATCCGATCTTTCAGCAGCGGTGCTCGCAACGCAGACGATGCAAACTGACCTGAAGGACATGCTCACGGAGCTGCGAGCTGCCGTCGTAACCCACTCCGAGGATCTTCAGAGCGGCACGGCGAAGTCTCTGGCGGACCTCGGCGCCACTGTCGGTGGCCACGTCGGCAGCCTCGGGCACGTCACGCAAAAGGCGCTCGACGGCCTGTCCACGGAAGTCAGCAAGGTCGCGGACAGGACCGACACTCTGGGCCAGGAGCTCCACGACCTCTCCTCCGGACACGCCACTGCAAGCGCCGGTATCTCTGCTGCTCTGGACGATGTTCAGAAGGCCATCCGAAGCCTCGACGGCATGCTGGCCGGTCACGACAGTGCAATGCAGGCTCAGGTCAGCGAGCTCTCAGCTGCTCGTGACGCCGCTGAACGGATGCTGCATCAGCTCGAGCTGAATCTGGTGGCACGATGACTGCCCCGGCATGGGCGGTCTGACCAGCATGCGTCGACGCCAGGTCTCTCGGCGGAGCAGGATCCTCTCCGGCGAGTCAATCGCAGGATGGGTCTTCGCGGACCTGCTGCTCGTGCTGTTCGTCGTAGGACTGGCGAGCGCAGTCCCGGAGGAACCGCCAGAGCCCACCTTGGAGCCGACTCAATCACCGGAGCCGAAGATCGTCGGGATGGAGACCGTGCCAGCGAAGATCACGATCCGGTTCAACGCCGCCGACCTGGTCTCCGGCGGTGAGTCCGCCAGAGCAGAAGCGCGACACGTGTGCGCAGCAGTACGCAAAGCAGCCGTCAAGATGCGCGGTCAACGTGCCGCGCTAGTGCTGATCTTCGGCGGAGCGCCTGAGGCCACACCCGCCCAACGCGCCGCTCGTGCCGTCGGCAAGCAGCTGACGTGCGCTGATCCGAACCTCTTCCCTGCAGGTACGCCACGACGCCCGTTCTGGGACGGCGGCCTGGCCTACGGCCAGGCACGCCTCGAGGTTTTCCAATACACCACTGAGGACTTCGCGCCGGAGGGCGCGGGTTAGGAGAAACAATGGGACAGCAGATCCTGCCCTTCTACCTCGTCTGTGACGAGTCCGGTTCCATGGCCGGCGAACCGCTCGACGCGATCAACAAGGCCCTTCCTGAGTTACATCAGGAGATCGGCCTCAACCCGGTCGTTGCCGACAAGACCCAGTTCGCCATCATCGGTTTCAGCGACAGCGCCGAGGTCCTGTTGCCGCTCTCTGACCTGAGCCAGGTGACTCAGCTGCCACTACTGGAGACCAAGGTCTCGACGAACTTCGCCGCCGCCTTCCGGTGTGTGAAGGAGCAGATCGAACTCGATGTCGCCCGGCTGAAGGCAGCCGGCAACATGGTCTACCGCCCGGTGGTCTTCTTCCTCACCGACGGGCACTCGACGAGCAGCTTCCGAGACGAGTGGGAGGCGCTGACCGAGTCGGCCTTCGCGTACCGCCCGAACATCGTCTCCTTCGGACTCGGCAAGGGTGTCGATGAGGACACCATCACCTCGATCGCGAACTTCCGGGCTTTCCTCGACGACGGCACGATGTCGCCGGCGCAGGCGCTTCGCGAGTTCGCCGTGGCCCTGACGAAATCGATCGTACGCAGCGGCAGCACGACATCTCCAAGCGGCGGAATGACGCTACAGACCCCTGACGAGGTGCCCGGGTTCAAGAACCTCCCGCTGGACGCGCTGTGACCCACGGCCACGCCGACACGGCGCCAGAACCTGTCATCGACTCGGAGGCGGACTCGCGCGCCGGTCCGGTCGCCGATCCCCTCACCGATCCGATCACCCAGCCGATCCCGGTGACCATGGCGGACGACAGGCCCACCTTCGAGGATCCGGAACAGGACGAGGACGGATCATTCAGGTTCGGTCCGCGAGCGGCGCTCCGTCCGGTTCCAGTGTCGCTTCCACAGCGGACCGCACGACCGGGAGATCACGTACCCGATACCGAGGCCGACTGGCTCGACACGCATGGCCTCTGTGTCCGGGCCGTCTCTGTGCGGGGACACTCCCATCGATTCCTCGGCGAGATCCGCCAGGACTCCTTCGCTATCGGGCTCACGGATGAGCACCTGGTCGTCGCGGTCTCCGACGGAGTCGGAAGCGCCGTGAATTCGCACCGAGGGTCGGCGTTCCTGGCTCATCACGCCGTCGGCCCCCGAGGAATCGCCGACGCGGTACTTGGAGCTGTCGAGAACGGTGCCGAAGCGGATCTCTCCGGCCTCGCCTCGCTCCTGATCCACGAAGCGGCCCGCGACGGCGTCGCTCCAGATACAGTCGCGGCCACCCTCATCGTCGCGCTGATCGGACTCGAGGAGACCGACGGCGACGGCCGCGAGGTCGTCGTGGCGCAGATCGGAGACTCCACGGCCTGGGTCACCACCGCCGACGGCTGGGAATGCCTCGAAGACGACCCCCAATCCGGTAGCGGTCCCCTGAGCACCGACGTCTTGCCGATGCCACATCACACCCGGGCCACGATCAGGCGGCATAGCCTTCGGCGCACCGAGACGCTGGCACTCGTCTCCGACGGCGTAGGCAACATCCTCAGTGCGAACCCGAGCTTCGGTCATGAGCTCGGCGTGATCTGGGAGAAGTGCGCGCCCACACCTTCTACGCTCCTCTCGCTGGTGGACGCAACCGTGAAGTCGTACGACGACGACAGAACCTTTGTCGGGGTGCGGTTCGGGTGACGGCACCTGTGCAGCTCTCCTCGCTGAACCTGGGTGACCAGCTGGCCGAAGGTGGCCAAGGGGCCGTCCACGAGCTCTTGGACCAACCGGAACTAGTGTTCAAGCGCTATCTGTATCCGGACTCCCCGGCCTTCCGGCCTGACGCTTTGCAGCGGCTCGTCGACTGTCGAGCCTCGATCGCGTTCTCCGGCCGGTCCGTCGACGAGTTCGCCGCCTGGCCGACCGCCGTGGTCAACGACGGAACCCGCACCGTCGGGTTCCTGATGCGCCGCGTACCTACTGGCTTCACGCTCGCGATCGGGGGCAAGGTACTCCTCGCCGACCTCAGCTACCTCGCCACTGAGCCGAAACCGATCTGGGGCGACGTCGACCTTCCCGGTATGTCCGAGAAGGTCCAGGTGCTCCAGCATCTTGCGGGCGCAGTCGATGCCTTCCACGCCCGGCAGATCGTCGTCGGCGACATCTCCTACGCGAACGTCCTGTGGAGCCGCGAACCGCAGCCGCGGGTGATGCTCATCGACTGCGACGGGATGCGCCACGCAGGCATGGAGTCAGTGCTGCCGCAGGCAGACACACCCGACTGGGAAGATCCCATGCCCCCTGCGGGATATGCACCTGGTCCCGACCAGGATCGCTACAAGCTGGCGCTGGCGGTGCGGCGGGTCCTGACGAGCAGTCTCGACGCACGGCTGACGTCCAGTTCGCCGGACCTGAGTGAGGTTGGAGGAGCCGGCCCGAAGCTCGAGGCGCTGCTCGCGCGGGCGGCGGGTCCCGCCGGCACCCGGCCGAGCGCGCGCGAATGGTTCGACGCCCTGTCAGGTCGAGCCACCCAGCCCGTACGACAGGGAGAACGGCGTGAGATCGATGCGCCTGGCGCACGGCCCGACCTGCTCACTTCCAGCACCAGTGAACGGAAGTTTCGTCCGGTCACCCCGCCCGGGAGCTGACCGTGACCTGGATCCGTCGCCTGATCCGGGCAATGCTCGGACGCCCACCCACACCCGGCCGCCAACCCACGCCGGCGCGGAGGGCTAGGCCTACGCCGGCAAGCCGCACGCTGAAGCCCCAGAAACCGACAGTCGCACCCGGATCGCTGATCGGTTCCGGCGGCCAAGGCACTGTGCTGGATGTGCCTGGGCACCCCGATCTCGCCATGAAGATCTTCACCCAACCGATAGAACGGGCGGTGACCGCATTCGACCAGGTGCGGCGCCGTGGGCAGGAAGTGAGGCACTCGGCACCACGACGACCCGGCCGACCGAGACACATTGATCAGGGCACTGGGCACCGATGACTTCGTGCTCTGCTTCCCCAGCGCAGCCCGCGGCGAGGGCGACCAGCTGACTGGATACGTGATGCCGAAGGTCCCGCCCGAGTTCTACTTCGATGTTGTGACGCATGGTGGCACGACGCGACGCAAGGAGCGCGCCCTCTCCTGGGCCGTGGCGCAAGTCCAGGCCTTCACGGTCCCGTTCACGGTCACGGACTCCGAACGACTGGAGTTGGTCAAGCTGATCGCGCGGTGGCTGAGAACCATGCACGACCACGACCTGGTCTACGGCGATCTCTCGTGGGCGAACCTGGCATTCAGCATCAACCAGAAGCCTCGCCTCGCGGTGTTCGACTTCGATCAAACGAGGGTTGTGGGACAACGATCATTCACGGGAATGCGACCTGCCCATACGGTCGACTGGGACGATCCCCTTGCCCCGGACATCCCCGTGAACCCTGACACCGATCGTTACAAGTTCGCGCTGTTGGCGTACCGGATGCTGGTCTCGAAGGATCTGCACAGTCTCATCGACACAGACGCGGTCGGAGATACCGTCGCCGCCTTGGGCGCCGGCCAAGTCGCTCGCGTGCGGTCGCTCTGGCTGCGCGCTTCCGGCCCATGGGGTACACGCCCGAGCCTTTCCGAGTGGGTCGATGCGCTGGGGGCATAACCGCGTCAGACAGCTCGGACGTACGTGGGGAGACAATCCGTGGTGCCGCTGGCGCCGAGGGGATCGGCAATCGCTATCCCGACCCCGTCGCACATGGTGATACTTCTCGGAACTTGGTAGGGGATCCCGAGACAGGTCTCAGCCCTCTACCCAAGCCACTCCGCAACACCTGCGCGCCCGCGCGAGATGAACCTCAGGCGACGGCGGCGTGAAACGTACGCCGACGGCGCCTCAGGCCGCTCCGAACAAGCCGTTCAGGCCGGTCCTCCGGGCGGGGCCGGAGCGCCCGCTCTCCCACGCGTACCCGCACCTGCAGCACATCAGCCGCCGGCGGCCCCCCGCCGAACGCGAGAGAACCCGGATCTCCTCGTCTTCGGTGCACTTGGCACACATAGCCGAAGTCATCGAGTGAACTCCTCGCACTTCTCAAGTGAACAGAATCTGTACAACTCAGCCCAGGGTGACATATACGAGGGTCCATCCACCAGATGAGAACTTCCTGTTGGTGAACTGTAAAGCGCTATTGACCAGCGGGAACGTCGTCGGCGTTGGCCACGCCGTAGGGGATGTGGACCCCGGCGATCGACTCGACCGCCTCGTCCAGGTGGGTCGTCTGGTCGTCGAAGAAGATCAGCGGACGGAGCACCTCGAGCACACGCACCTTCTCCACGCCGCCGAGGAAGAAGGCCTCGTTGACGTAGACGTCCCAGGACTGCAGCGACCGGATCGCCCGCTCGTGCGCGGGCGCGCCGCGGGCGGTGACGAGCGCGATCCGCAGTCGTGGCTCGTAGCCCGGATCCTCCAGGCGGCGCTGCTCCTCGATCTGCTGGATCCGGTTGAGGTCGCGCAGGAGCGGCTGCAGCGGCCCGGGCTCGAGCGGCTCGGTCTTCCGGCTGGCCTCGTAGGCCCGGTACTTCTCGATCCCCTCCTCGCGGAAGACGCGCTCGGAGCCGTCGTCGGCGAGCACACCGTCGAAGTCGAAGGCGACGACGACGGAGCGGTCGGATTCGTCGTACGTCGCCGCCGACGGCAGCACGTGACCGGCCGGGAATCCCTCGCGGCTGGCGGCGATGACGTCCTCGCGGTTGCCACTGAGGAACAGCGACATCCCGAGCGCGCCGATGTAGGGGTGGGGCGAACGACCCTGGGTGAAGACCGCGCGGGTCATCGGCAGGCCGTGGTCCTCGATCGAGCGCATCACCCGCAGGCCGGTGTTGGGGTCGTTGCGGGAAACCACGATCACCTCGACGAGCCCGTCGTCGGCGTCGGCCGCCAGGTCGTTGAGGCTCAGCAGCCGCTTGATGAACGGGAACGCGACCCCCGGCCGGAGCGGTTCGTCGATGCGCTCGTCCTGGTAGATGCGGTACGCCTTCTCCCCGTGCTCGCGGAAGTACGCATCAGACTCGGTGAGGTCGAAGAGCGCGCTCGACGCGATCCCGACCACCAACCGGTCCCTCAGCTCGTATCCCACGCGTCGCAACCTACCGTCGATGAATCGATAAATCGTGTGCGTTCCGGGTCCGGGCCTGCCTACGGTGGACGACATGCAGCAGCGACCGCGCCCGTGAAGACACTGCACGGGTTGTGGGGAAGCGGCTATCCCTCCTGGGTTGGGTCCAGGCGATCGCGGGTTCGAGTCCCGCCAACCCGACGATGACCTCAGTCCACCTTGGTGACGCGGAGGAACTCCTGGACGTCGAAGACGGCGCGGACGACGCGTTCGGACTTCGGGATCAGGGGTGCGACCTCGTCGTAGGAGACGATCCGCGGGTCGGTGACGCGGTGATCGACGCCGTCGTGGACGATCGTGGCCGACTTGGCGGCCAGCACGTTCTGGGCCCAGTCGACCTTCGAGGTGTAGGGCAGGAGGACGACGAAGCCGTCAGGGGTGGGGAGCGGGGTGATCGGGGTGGCGTACTCCCGTCCGCTCGCGCGGCCGACGTGGAGGACGACGCCGTTGCTGGCGCCTTCCGTCCCGGCGGTCTTCAGGGCCTCGGAGGCGAAGCGCTTCGAGAAGGCGCGGATGCGGTCCTGCAACCACGGCGACTTGTTGCGCATGCCGATCACGAAGGCGGCGCCCGCGCCCGCTACACCGACAGCCAGCAGACCCGGGATCACTCGACTCAGACGCATGCGGCAAACCTACCTCGCACCCGTACAGCGGCTCGGGTGACAGATACCGTGGGCGCCGTCACAATTGTGAGAAGCGGACGAGAGGAGTGCGGATGCGGCGCTGGCTGCGCTCTCCCATGCGCACCCACCTGGGCACAGAAGCCGATCGGGCGACCTTCCGCACCCTCCACAATGCATCGCTGGCGAGCCCGGCGCTGCGTGGCGGCCTGACCGTCGACAGCGCCGAGCGGGCTGCTCCACACCTGCAGGCGCTCTTGGCGGCCCCCGCGCTCGCGATCACCGACACCGACGGCCTGCTCGCCTGGGAAGGCATCGGCACCCACCACCAGGAACACGTGACCAAGCTGGCGGAGGGGACGCTGGAGCGCGGCGCGACCCGGTTCTACGACCGGGTCGACCTGGAGTGCGGCCAGGCGGGCTGCCCGCTGCACTCCGCCGTGGTCAGCCCGCTGGTCGTCGACGACCACCTGGTCGGCACGCTGCAGGCGTACGCCCCGGACACCTCCGCGATGATGGTCCGCGCCACCGACGAGGTCGCGACCTGGGTCTCCGGCCAGCTCGAGCTCGCCGAGCTCGACGCATCGCGGCGGCGGCTGATGGAGGCCGAGGTGCGTGCGCTCCGCGCTCAGATCAGCCCGCACTTCATCTACAACTCGCTCGGGGCGATCGCCAGCTTCGTACGCACCGATCCGGAGCGTGCGCGCGAGCTGCTGCTGGAGTTCGCGGACTTCACCCGCTACTCCTTCCGGACCCACGGCGAATACACCACGCTGTCCGAGGAGCTCCGCTCCGTGGAGCGCTACCTGCTGCTGGAGCAGGCTCGTTTCGGCGAGCGGCTCTCGGTGAGGCTCTCGGTGGCGCCCGAGGTGCTGCCGATCGCGGTGCCGTTCCTGTGCCTGCAGCCGCTGGTCGAGAATGCCGTACGCCACGGTCTGGCCGACGCGCAGACCGGCCACATCTCCATCCGGGCCGCCGACAGCGGCACCGAGTGCGTGATCGAGGTCGAGGACGACGGCGCCGGCGAGGATCCGGAGAAGGTACGCAACGCGCTGGCCGGCGGCAACGACTCCGTGGGGCTCGGCAACGTCGACGCCCGGCTCCGCAACGCCTACGGCGACGACTACGGCCTGGTGGTCGAGACCGCCCCCGGCGCCGGCACGAAAGTCATCCTCCGAATCCCGAAGTTCGCCCCAGGAGTGCACACATGAACCGCACCACCCAGGCAGTCGCCGCGCGACAGGGAGCGCCTGGTGGCCGGCTGAGGATCCTGGTCGTCGACGACGAGCCGCCGGCGGCCGACGAGCTCTCCTACCTGCTCACCCAGGACGCGCGGGTGGCGGAGGTGCGCACCTGCCTGAACGCGACCGACGGGCTGCAGCAGCTGCAGGGGTCGGGGGTGGACGCAGTCTTCCTCGACATCCAGATGCCCGGGCTCAACGGGCTCGAGCTGGCCCGTCTGCTGGCCCGGTTCAAGACGCCGCCGGCGGTCGTGTTCGTGACCGCCCACGAGGAGCACGCGCTGGAGGCCTTCGACCTGCGCGCGGTCGACTACGTGCTCAAGCCGGTCCGCGCCGAGCGGCTGGCGGAGACGGTCACCCGGCTGATGGGCAGCGTGCCGGAGGAGGAGCCGAGCGGCGACGTCCAGATACCGGTCGAGCTCGGCGGCATCACCCGCTTCGTGTGGCGCTCCCAGATCACCCACGTCGAGGCGCAGGGTGACTACGCCCGGCTGCACACCGCCGACGCCTCCCACCTGGTGCGGGTCCCGCTGACCCAGCTGGAGCAGGAGTGGGCCTCCGCCCGGTTCGTACGCATCCACCGCTCCCTCCTCGTCAACCTCGCCCACGTGACGGAGGTGCGGTCGGAGGCCGGGCGCTGCTCGGTCGTCGTCGGCGGCGCGTCCCGCGGGACCGAGCTGCAGGTCAGCCGCCGGCACACGCGCCAGCTCAAGGACCTGCTCGCCCGACGCTCATGACCCCATCCTGACAGCAGAGCCCGATGACAGAACCTCAACGCGTACGCGTCACCGGACCGCCCCGACGCCGCCCGGCCGTCCGCCGGGTCGACGTGGACGAGGACACCCGCCTCGGCGAGGTCTACCTGGGCTCGCTGATGCGCGCCCAGCTCTCGATCGCGCTCCGAACGCTGGCGGTGCTCTTCCTCGGCGTCGGCTCGCTCCCGCTGCTGTTCTGGCTGGCCCCGGGTCTGGTGCGCACCGCGCCGTTCGGCGTACCGCTCCCCTGGCTGCTGCTCGGGGTGCTGGTCTACCCGTTCCTGTTCTTCCTCGGCCGCTGGTACCTGCGCGGAGCGGAGCGCAACGAGGCCAGCTACGCCGACCTGCTCCGCTCGGACGACGAGACGCCATGACCCTCGACTCCGCCCCGGCGATCGTCGCGGTCACCCTGGTCACCCTGGCGACGCTGACCATCGGCACCTGGGGACTGCGGTTCAGCCGCACCACCAGCGACTTCTACGTCGCCTCACGTTCGGTGCGGCCCGGGCTCAACGCGAGCGCGATCGGCGGGGAGTATCTCTCCGCCGCCTCCTTCCTCGGGGTCGCCGGGCTGGTGTTCACCTCGGGCGCGGAGATGCTCTGGTATCCGATCGGCTGGACCGCCGGCTATCTCGTGCTGCTGACCCTGGTCGCGGCTCCTCTGCGCAGGTCAGGCGCGTACACGCTGCCCGACTTCGCCGAGGAGCGGCTCGCCTCCACAGGGGTGCGGCGGCTCTGCTCGCTGCTGGTCGTGAGCATCGGCTGGCTCTATCTGCTGCCCCAGCTGCAGGGCGCGGGTCTGACCCTGGAGCTGGTCGCGGATGCACCTCGCTGGGTGGGTCCGGTGCTGGTCGGGACGGTCGTGCTGGTCAGCGTCTTCTCGGGCGGGATGCGCTCGATCACGTTCGTCCAGGCCTTCCAGTACTGGCTCAAGCTGACCGCCCTGCTGGTCCCCGTCGGGGTGCTGGTCGCGGTCTGGGCCAACGACGGCGCACCCCGCGCCGACCTCAGCCAGGCCTGGTCGCTTCCCATCGGCACCGACACCACCACGGGCCTCTACGCCACCTACTCGCTGATCGCGGCGACGTTCCTCGGCACGATGGGCCTGCCGCACGTCGGCGTCCGCTTCTACACCAACCCCGACGGCCGCGCCGCCCGGCGTACGACCCTGGTCGTGCTCGTCCTCCTCGGCGTCTTCTACCTGCTGCCGCCGATCCTCGGCCTCCTCGGACGGGTGTACGCAGCCTCTCCCGCCTCCGCCGACACCCTGGTGCTCGAGCTGCCCCGGCTGATGGTCCCCGGCTGGGCGGGCGACGCGCTGACCGGACTGGTCTGCGCGGGCGCGTTCGCGGCCTTCCTCTCTACCTCGTCGGGCCTGGCGATCGCCGTCTCCGGCGTGCTCTCCCAGGACGTGGTCGTGCCGCTGCTGCGCCGAAGGGGCAGCCGCTTCGGCGGCGTCGCCGCCTTCCGGATCGCGTCCCTGGTCGCCGTCATCGTCCCGGTCGCCGGGGCCCTGCTGACCCCCAGCGTCGGGGTCGCCCGCGGGGTCGCCCTGGCCTTCGCGCTCGCCGCGGCCACCTTCTGCCCGCTGCTCCTGCTCGGCATCTGGTGGCGCCGGCTGACCGCCTACGGCGCCGCCACCGGGCTGGTCACCGGCCTAGTCACCACGGGGTCGGCCGTGGTGTTCACGATCAGCGGGTCGCGTACGGGAACCTGGGCGGATGTCGCGCTCACCCAGCCCGCGCTGTGGGCGGTGCCGCTCTCCTTCGCCGTCATGATCCTCGTCAGCCTTGCCTCCGCCGCCCACGTCCCCGCCCACACCACCCGGCTGCTGGTCCGCCTGCACTCCCCTGAGCCCACGATCGAGCCCATCACCACGTCCGCCGTGCAGCGCTGATCTGATCCGGGAGCCGATGGTGGACGAGAGCGCGGATGTCGGCGGCGATCTGGGTCTGTACGTGACGGCTGCCGGCGGCCTGCTGGGCGCGGCGCACGCCGCCGGCAGCCGTGAGATCGCCGGCTTCGGGGACGCGGCGCTGACCGTGCTCGCCATGGTGGCCGGCGCCTTCGCCGGGCTCCTCCTCGGTCTGCTCGTCGGCGTGGCGGTCGTGGTGATCCACACGGTCGCGGTCGCGCCTGCGGTCGGGTGGTGGCGACGCCGGATGTTCGGACGCGCCGCGCTCGTCATCGTCGCCTGGTCCCTGGTCATCACCCTCCTGCTCCGGTGGTGGCCCGACCGTTTCCTCCCCGCCTTCCTGATCGCGGGCTTCGGGGGCTGGTCGGTGTTCCTGGCCCGTCGCCGGTTCGGCGAGTCGGCGCACCTCGGTGCGCAGGCCGTCCCGCACCTCGGCGGCGTCGCCGTCGCCACCCTCGTGGGCGAGCAGCTCGTCTTCGGCAACCTGCTCTCCACGACGTACGTCGGGCCCGTGCTCCTGCTCTTCATGACGTGGCTGTCCTGGTGCGGATGGCGGGCGATGCGCACGGCTCGACGGGTCACGGTGCGGGCTGCGGCCGACATCGTCTGGTCGGTCCAGCTCGGTCTGCTGCTGTCGCTGGCGCTGGTGTGGCTGGCCGGCGTCCTCTCGCTCACCCCGACCCAGGTCACGGCGACCCGCGCCGTCCTGGAGAGGGCGCAGTCGCTGACCGCGGTGCACTGGGCGTACTGGCTGACTGCCTATACGGCCATCGCCGTGAGCAGCTATCTCGTCCTGCGGTGGCCGCAGCGCTTCGGCGAGGTCCGGCTACCGGTCTTCGGCGTGCTCAACACCGGGAAGCGGACGCTGGCCGGGGTCAACATCGGGCTGATGGTCGCGCTGGTCTTCACCATCACCGCGGTGCCCGTGTCCGAAGGAGCCTGGAAGCGGCAGGTCGAGGAGCGGTACGCCCTCGAGACGCGACACATCCAGCACGCGGAGGGCGAGGAGGCGGCGTACGAGCAGATCCACCAGTACGTCACCACGAACCGCCGCGTCGCCGCCCACCTGAAGCCGCTGGTCGTGGCGGTCCACGAGGCCGCGCCCACCGAGCCGGGACAGCCGGTCGCGGACGGCACCCTCGCCATCGCTCGTCAGCTCGGCCGCTTCCAGGCGGCGACCCTCCACCTCGGGGACCCGCGCCAGGCGCCGCTCACGGTGCTGTCCGGTGATCCGGACGTGAGCGAGGCGTTGGCGGCGCTCGACGAGGCACAGCAGGCCCGGTCGCAGCAGGAGACTCGATCCGGCCGGTTCGCGGACGCCGCAGCGGCCGCGGTCGCCAGCACCCTGGACATCCCCGATATCGGACGCAGCGAGGTCGTCCACATCGTCAAGGCCTACCTCGGCGGGCTGGTCGAGGAAGGCCGGGTGCGGGACCTCTTCCACAGCTGGGCGCGCGGCGAGTCGGTTCGGCCCGCGATGGTCCGCCTGGTCTCCATCGACGTGCCCACCCTCTACGCCGCCGCCTATGACCTGGCGCGCAGGGCGGCGGTGCGGGCGGGTGTGGACGTGTGGGCGTTCAACGCGACGTACGGCCTCGGTCTCACGATGCCGGGCGAGTCGCGGCAGCTGTCCGAGGTCGTGATCCTCGCTCGCCAGACCCACCACCTGACCGACGGCAGCGGTCCGTGTCCGGGGTGTGTGCATCCGCCCGGCGGCGCCGGCACCCAGACCGGTGACGGCACGTCCGGTGGCGGCGGCCGGCGCGGCTAGACCAGCCGCTCAGCGCACGATTTCGACCGCTTGTCGCTTGACGGCGCCGCCCACCGAGGGACGGCGCGTTCACCCGCGACGAGCGGTCCAACGGGCCCCTAATGTGACTGCGATCACACGTCGTCCGTCATCCACCCCCACGGTTGACGGCCTCGTCAACGAAAGGGTTAGACCGTGAGCGAAGAAGCGCACGACCAAGCCCACCGGCACGACCCGGTCTACGACAGACTGCACGCCACGGCAGAGTTCCGCGCTCTGCGGTCGGCGTACCGGAAGTTCGTATTCCCGGCCACGGTGGCATTCCTGGCTTGGTATCTCCTCTACGTGTTCTGCTCCAACTGGGCAGAGGACTTCATGAACACCAAGCTCGTCGGCAACATCAATGTCGCGCTGGTCTTCGGGCTCCTCCAGTTCGCGACCACGTTCGGCATCGCCTACCTCTACGCCAACTACTCCAACAAGCACCTCGATCCGCTGGCTCGGAAGCTCGACGAGGAATACGAGATCGAGAAGAGGCAGCTCTGATGGACGGTAGCCAGATCCTCACCACGGTCCTGTTCCTCGCGGTCGTCGCGGTCACGATCGGCATCACCTTCTGGGCGAGCCGGCAGACGAAGACCGCGGCCGACTACTACGCCGGTGGCCGCGGCTTCTCCGGTTTCCAGAACGGTCTCGCCATCGGCGGCGACTACATGTCGGCGGCGTCGTTCCTCGGTATCTCCGGCGCCATCGCCCTGTCCGGCTACGACGGCTTCCTCTACTCGATCGGCTTCCTCGTCGCCTGGCTGGTGGCGCTGCTGCTGGTCGCGGAGGTGCTGCGTAACTCGGGTCGCTACACGATGGCCGACCAGCTGGCGTACCGGATGAAGCAGCGCCCGGTCCGCCTGGCGGCCGCGACCTCCACGGTCGTCGTCTCGATCTTCTACCTGCTGGCCCAGATGGTCGGTGCGGGTGCCCTGGTGGCCCTGCTGCTCGGCGTCGAGGACCAGGCGGTCAAGAACGTCGTGATCCTGTTCGTCGGCGCGCTGATGATCTTCTACGTCACTGTCGGCGGCATGAAGGGCACGACCTGGGTCCAGATCGTCAAGGCCGTGCTGCTGATGACCGGCTCGGCGCTGATCGTGATCCTGGTGCTCGCCCAGTTCGGCTTCAACCTCTCCGAGCTGCTCGGCTCGGCCGCCGACGCCTCGGGCAAGGGCGACGCCTTCCTCCAGCCCGGGCTGAAGTACGGCCTGAGCTTCACCAGCGAGCTGGACTTCGTCTCGCTCGGGCTCGCCCTGGTGCTCGGCACCGCCGGCCTGCCGCACATCCTGATCCGCTTCTACACCGTCCCGACCTCGGCGGACGCTCGCAAGTCGGTGCTGTGGGCGATCGGCCTGATCGGTGTCTTCTACCTGTTCACCCTGGTCCTGGGCTTCGGTGCGGCCGCGCTGGTCGACCCGACCACCCTGGACAAGGCCGGCAACCTGGCGGCGCCGCTGCTCGCTCAGGAGGTCGGTGGCGGTGAAGGCTCCATCGGCGGTGCCGTACTGCTGGCACTCATCGCCGCGGTCGCCTTCGCCACGATCCTCGCCGTGGTCGCGGGTCTGACGTTGACCTCCTCGGTCTCCGTCGCCCACGACATCTACAACTCGGTGATCAAGCGTGGCAAGGCCACCGAGAAGGAGGAGCTGAAGGTCTCTCGCTGGGCCGCGGCGGGCATCGGCCTGGTCGCGATCCTGCTGGCCATCCCAGCGCAGTCGCTGAACATCGCGTTCCTGGTGGCACTGGCCTTCGCGGTCGCCGCCTCGGCGAACCTTCCGGCGATCATCTACAACATGTTCTGGGCGCGGTTCAACACCCGTGGTGCGACCTGGTCGATCTACGGCGGCCTGATCTCCTGTGTCGGTCTGGTCTTCTTCTCGCCGGTCGTCTCCGGCAAGACGGCCGTGGACGCGGTGACGGGCGAGACGATCTCCGCCTCGCTCTTCCCGCTCGGCGTGGACTTCTCCTGGTTCCCCCTGGAGAACCCCGGCATCATCTCCATCCCGCTCGGGTTCTTCCTGGGCTGGCTGGGCACGGTGACGTCGAAGGAGCCGGAGACCGCTGAGCGTTACGTCGAGCTCGAGGTGCGCGCCCTCACCGGCGCCGGCTCGGAGAAGGCGATCACGCACTGATCCATCGCGGCGGGCCGTCGTACACAGGTGTTGTACGACGGCCCGCCATCATTCTTTCCCCCGCACTACCCTGTGGCTTGAGCCACACATTTTTCGTACGTAGGAGTCACTGTGAGCGACGAGACCCTGTCCAACCTGCTGCACGAGAAGCGCCGGTTCGAGCCCCCGGCCGAGCTTGCCGCCGCTGCCAACGTCAAGGCCGATGCGTACGACGCCGCTGCCGCGGACCGCGACGCGTTCTGGGCGGCCGCCGCGGAACGGCTCACCTGGTCCAAGCCGTTCGATCGCGTCCTGAACTGGGACAACCCGCCCTTCGCGAAGTGGTACGAGGGTGGCGAGATCAACGTCGCGTACAACGCCGTCGACCGCCACGTCGAGGCCGGGCTCGGCGACCGGGTCGCGATCCACTGGGTCGGCGAGCCTGCTGATGACAAGCGGACCATCACCTATGCCGAGCTCAAGGACGAGGTCTCCCGAGCCGCGAACGCCTTCGAGGCGCTCGGCGTCGGCAAGGGCGACCGGGTGGCGATCTACATGCCGATGATCCCCGAGGCCGTCTTCGCGATGCTCGCCTGCGCGCGGATCGGCGCGATCCACACCGTCATCTTCGGCGGCTTCTCCGCCGACGCCCTCGCGACCCGCGTCGTCGACTGCGGCGCGAAGCTGATCGTCACCTCCGACGGCGGCTACCGCCGTGGCGCTCCCTCGGCACTCAAGCCCGCCGTGGACGAGGCGGTCATGAAGGTCGAGGCGACTCAGCCGGGCCTGGTCGAGAACGTACTCGTGGTCAAGCGCACCGGGCAGGACGTCGACTGGAACGACTCGGTCGACAAGTGGTGGTCGGATGCCGTGTCGTCGGCGTCGACCGAGCACACCCCGGTGGCGCACGACGCCGAGCACCCGCTCTTCGTCATGTACACGAGCGGGACCACCGGGAAGCCGAAGGGCATCCTGCACACCACCGGCGGCTACCTCACCCAGGCGGCGTTCACGCACTGGGAGGTCTTCGACCTCAAGCCCGAGACCGACGTCTACTGGTGCACCGCCGACATCGGCTGGATCACCGGCCACTCCTACATCGTCTACGGGCCGCTGGCCAACGGCGCGACCCAGGTGCTCTACGAGGGCACCCCGGACTTCCCGGAGAAGGGTCGCTGGTGGCAGATCATCGAGGAGTACGGCGTCACGATCTTCTACACCGCGCCGACCGCGATCCGGACGTTCATGAAGCAGGGGCGCGCCATCCCGGACGGCCGCGACCTCTCCTCGGTCCGCCTGCTCGGGTCCGTCGGTGAGCCGATCAACCCCGAGGCCTACATCTGGTACCGCGACGTCATCGGCGGCTCGTCGGTGCCCGTCGTGGACACCTGGTGGCAGACCGAGACCGGCGCGATCATGATCTCGCCGCTCCCCGGGGTGACGGCCGGGAAGCCGGGGTCGGCGATGAAGGCCCTGCCGGGCGTGGGCGCCGACGTGGTCGACGACAACGGCGTCTCCGTCCCGAACGGCGCCGGGGGCTACCTCGTGCTGACCCAGCCGTGGCCGTCGATGCTGCGTACGATCTGGGGCGACGACCAGCGCTACGTGGACACCTACTGGGCGCGCTTCAAGGACCAGGGGTTCTACTTCGCCGGCGACGGCGCGAAGAAGGACGAGGACGGCGACGTCTGGGTCCTGGGCCGCGTCGACGACGTGATGAACGTGTCCGGACACCGCCTCTCCACGACCGAGATCGAGTCGGCGCTGGTCTCGCACCCCTACGTCGCCGAGGCGGCGGTCGTGGGTGCGACCGACCCCGACACGGGGCAGGCCGTGGTGGCGTACGTCATCCTGCGCGACGGGTCGCCGGAGGACTGCCACAAGGAACTCTCCGACCACGTCCGCAAGGAGATCGGCCCGATCGCCAAGCCACGGCAGATCATGATCGTGCCCGAGCTGCCCAAGACGCGCTCGGGGAAGATCATGCGGCGACTCCTCCGCGACCTCGCCGAGGGTCGCGGCGTCGGCGACACGACCACGCTCGCCGATCAGACGATCATGGACCTCATCGCCGCCGGGAAGACGACCTCCACGGACGAGTAAGCCTCTGCCGAGTCGGCGCATCTGACCCCGTGTCTCGCGAGCGAAGCGAGCGAGAGGGGGCGGATGCGCCGACTCGGCGTTGCTGTACGGCCTCTAGCCCTTCTTGCCGTACTTCACCCGGCGGATGAAGTGGCTGTCGGTCCAGATCGGGTCCTTCGTGACGGCCTCACCCGACCCGGGCGCGTGCCAGACCCAGCGGCGGCCGTCGCGCTTCCCGGCGTAGATGCCGACGTGATAGACGCCGCCGCTGCCGTAGAAGAAGACCAGGTCGCCCTTGCGTGGCTTCTTGACCTTGAAGGTGTGGCTGACCTGGGCCGACGAGCTGTGCGGCAGCTTACGGCCGAGCTTCTTGTAGACCCATTGGGTCAAGCCCGAGCAGTCGTAGGCGTGCGGGCCGTTGGCGCCGTAGGAGTAGGGGTCGCCGGCCTGGCTCTTGACGCGACGCAGCGCTCGCAGCCCGCGCGACTTCTTCTTCTTTTTCTTGGTGGTGTGGGTGCCCGTCTGAGCGCTGGTGCTGGCGCTGGTCTGGGCACGTGCGCCCGGCGAGGAGGCTGCCGCGGCGGACTGGGCGGGAGCGGCGACGAGCGCGAGACCGACCACCAGGGCGGTCGCGAGGCCGACGGTCATCGTTCTGTGGGCGCGCGACAGCGCACGGACACACGATCCGGTCATTCGAGGTTCCCCTGTTGCAGCGACGCCTGCGAAGGTTGACCTGTCGGATTCGGGCTGCTGTTGCCCGGGCGCTGGATGTGATCCGTCTACGCCTTCACCCCAAGCCGGTCTGCCTTGTCTCTGGCTTCCGGCGTACTGCTCGGCTCCCCCGTGCCCGCCACCGTGGTCGGATCGACTCTCCTCCGGTTGTGACGGGCCTCGGCGCGACCGGAGCGGCCCCACCGTTCCGTAGGGCTCATCCACTATGCAACGGAACCCGGTGCCGGTCGGGGCATTTGTGCAGCAACTCACTCTCTAGATGATGGTTTTACGTACGTTTACTGTCGTTTGCGAACCATTGTTGGACAAAGGTGACCCCGGGTTGGTCACCTTCGTACCTCTGACAGCGGTGCTTGCTAGGGTCGTCGTCAGGTGTGCCGGGAAGTCTGGTCGGCGTGAGTTCATCGACCCCTGAGCCCTTGGAGGCCCATCCGTGTCCGACACCCGCAACCGCCTCTTCACTCGCGGCTCCTGGCTGGAGACCTCGCGGACGGCCGAGATCTTGCGCGCCGAGACGACCGGCGGCGTACTCCTCATCATCGCCGCGATCATCGCGGTCATCCTGGCCAACAGCCCCTGGCAGGAGGCGTACGAGGCGCTCCGCGACTTCCGGATCGGTCCCGAGGCCCTTCATCTCGACCTGACCATCGGGGCCTGGGCAGCCGACGGCCTGCTCGCGATCTTCTTCTTCGTCGCCGGCCTGGAGCTCAAGCGCGAGTTCGTCTCCGGCGACCTCCGCGACCCCCGGCGAGCCGCACTGCCGATCGCGGCCGCGGTCGGCGGCATGGTCGTACCGGCGCTGGTCTACGTGGCCGTCAACCTGATCGGCGACGGCTCGCTGGCCGGCTGGGCGACACCGGTGGCCACCGACATCGCCTTCGCGGTCGCCATCCTGGCGGTCATCTCGACGCATCTGCCTGCGGGGCTGCGTACGTTCCTGCTGACCCTCGCCGTCGTCGACGACCTGCTCGGCATCATCGTCATCGCGGTCTTCTTCACCTCCGAGCTGCACATCGGCTACCTGCTGCTCGCGCTCATCCCGATCGGGCTCTTCGCGGTGCTCGTCCAGCGTCGCGTACGCAGCCCCTGGCTGCTCCTCCCGCTCGCCCTGATCGCCTGGGCCCTCGTCCACTCCAGCGGTGTCCACGCCACCGTCGCCGGCGTGCTGCTCGGGTTCACCGTGCCGGTCATCGCTCGGAACCCGGAGGCCAAGCGCGGGCTCGCCGAGCACTTCGAGCACCTGGTCCGGCCGATCTCCGCGGGCGTCGCGGTGCCGATCTTCGCCTTCTTCGCCGCCGGCGTCTCCCTCGGCGGCTGGGACGGGGTGACCAGCGCGCTGCGCGACCCGATCACGCTCGGCATCATCCTCGGTCTCGTCGTCGGCAAGACCATCGGGATCTCGGGGTCGACCTGGCTGCTCGCCCGGTTCACCCGTGCGTCGCTGGACGACGACCTCGCCTGGACCGATGTCATCGGGATGGCGATGCTGGCCGGCATCGGGTTCACGGTGTCGCTGCTGATCGGCGAGCTCGCCTTCTCGTCCGATCCAGCTGCTCACGACCACATGAAGGTGGGTGTTCTGTTCGGGTCCGTCCTGGCCGCGGCCCTGGCGACGGTGGTGCTGCGGGCCCGCAACCGGGTCTACCGCCGCATCGAGGAGGTCGAGACTCTCGACGCCAACAAGGACGGCGTGCCGGACGTGTTCGAGGAGGATCAGGGTCGCGACCGGTAAGGTCGTGGGCGCTCCCCAATACACGTTCAGCGAAGGGTTCCCATGGCAGTCGACATCGTGAAGTCCCCCGGCGGCGAGGACCCGACGATCGGCAAGCTCGTCGTCGACGCCACCCGCGACATCTCCGAGCTCGTCAACAAGGAGATCACGCTCGCGAAACAGGAGCTCAAGGTCTCGATGACCAACGCCGGCGTCGGCGTCGGTCTCTTCGCAGCCGCCGCGTTCCTGCTGGTCCTCGCCGTGATCATGCTCTCCGTCTCGGCGGCCTACTTCATCCACTGGGCCGGCCTCGGCCTGCACTGGTCCTTCCTCATCGTCTTCGGCTTCTACGTCCTCCTCGCCGCCCTGCTCGGCTTCATCGGCGTACTCAAGGTGAAGAAGGTCAAGGCCCCCGAGAAGGCCATCGCCCAGGGCAAGGAGATCCCCCGGGCTCTCAAGGGCCAGCGCTGACCCACCCCGCCGAGGCGTCACCCCGGTCGGCCGAGGCGTCAGCCCCGTCGGCCGAGGCGTCACCCCGGTCGGCCGAAGCGTCACGGTGACGGGCCAGTTTTCGTCCACAGGGCGCGCTGAGTCCGGAGTTATCCACAGCCTCTGAGAAGACGGATGACTTCGTACGCAACCTGTCGCACGCTGCGGCCATGAACCTCTCACTCGTCAAGACCGACAACCGCCTGCCAGAGCGTCCCTTCACCACGTCCGACATCGAGTCGGTCGCGACCAGCCGATACGCCCTCGCCCAGGCGATCAGCCATGGGGATGTGCGCCGCCCGTTCCGGGGTGTCTATCTCGCCGCGCAGGCAGAGGACGATCCGGTGAAGCGTGCAGAGGCGCTCGTGCAGGTGGTGTCCGAGCACCAGGTGATCAGCGATCGGACCGCCGCCTGGGTGCACGGCATCAACACCTTCACCCAGACCGAGATGGCACAACTCCCGGCCGTGGAGACGTGCGCCCTCCGTGGGCACACGCGCACCCGGCGCCCGGGCACCGACGGCCGCTCGCGCGACCTCATGCCCGAGGACATCGCGGTCATCGGCGGCGTACGTGTGACGACGCCACTACGCACCGCGCTCGACCTCGGGTGCAACCTGAAGCGGCGGGAGGCGATGGCCGCGCTCAACGAGTTCGCCAGGCACCACGGGATCACTCGGGACTCCCTCGACAAGGAGCTGCCCCGGTTTCGCGGACGCCGCGGTGTCGTCCAGCTCCGCGAGCTCGTCCCCCTCCTGAACCGTCGCCTCGAGTCCCAGCGCGAGTCCTGGACCTTGCTCGCGATCAGCGACGCCGGACTTCCTCTTCCCGAGGCGCAGGTCTGGGTCGACGTCGAAGGAATCCCGACCTATCGCCTCGACTTCGCCTACCGGCTCGCCAAGGTCGCGATCGAGTACGACGGCGAGGACCACGACGACCCCGACCAACGAATCTACGACGAAGAGCGACGAGGCTGGCTGATCGATCACGGCTGGACGATCGTCATCGTGCGGAAGGGCGACTTCACCGGTGACCGTCTCGACGCCTGGCTTCGCGAGATCAAGGACGCCCTGACCCCGACCTACTCCTCCCGCCGCTTCTGATCGAAGCGTCACGCCCGTCGGCCGAAGCGTCACCCGCGCAAGCCGAGGCGTCGCTCCCGTCGGCCGAGTTGACAACACGTTGCCAACTCGGCCGACGCAGGTGTCGTCTCGGCCGACCTAGCCGACGTCTGGGGCGACCGATCGGACGCCGCGGGGGGGGGGAGCCGGCGCCGGCTGCGGGGTGGGC